>JAUMXY010000017.1 GCA_030528885.1 Bacteroidales bacterium
CCTTTTTTGTTTGAGGGAAAGTTGCTATCTTTGCAGCAACTTTCTTTTTTTGTTTAGGGATAGGAAACTATTTATCTAAGGATGTTATGGCGTGTAATGCGGATTTCGTGCAATATGTTGTTGAGCAATGTGCAGATGCTGGAGAAATCGTTGCCAAGAAGATGTTTGGTGACTATGGTATTTATTGTGATGGCTTGCTTTTCGGCTTAATTTGTGATAATTGTCTTTATGTGAAGCCGACGGATGCGGGAAAGACAATGTTGCAGGAGGAAATTCTGCGAGCTCCTTACGATGGTGCAAAACCTTATTTCTTTGTACGAGATATAGATGATAGGACATTCTTGTCTCGTCTTGTCAAGGCTACTTGTGATTCGTTGCTTGAATCAAAGCTGAAAGGTAAAAAGATTCGTACAAAGAAGGATACTTTGTAATGTTATAGAAACTAAAGAATTAGATATAGATAAACGTCATTTAGAATGAAGGATAGTGATAAAATTAAGTCATGGGAAACCGTGAGTTCGGAATATCTAATAGAGCGTCCTTGGTTGACCGCTCGTCGTGATGTTCTTCGAATGCCAAACGGGAAATTGGTACCAGAGTATTATGTGTTGGAGTATCCTACTTGGGTTAATATCATCGCAATTACCGAGGAGGGCAAGTATGTGTTAGTGCAGCAATATCGTCATGCGTTGGGTATTGTTGAGTATGAATTGTGTGCTGGTACGATGGATGCTTCAGATAAGTGCCCGATGGATGCGGCAAAACGTGAATTATTGGAAGAGACGGGTTATGCTGGTGGCGAGTGGACAGAGCTTTCTGTTTTGTCTGCAAATCCGACTTCGATGAATAACTTGAACCATACGTTTATAGCCAAGGGAGTGAAAAAAGTTGCTTCTCAGCATTTGGATGAAACGGAAGATATAGCGGTCCATCTTTTTTCTTTAGACGAACTTGTTGACTTGCTTCGTCGTGATGAGATGAAGCAAGCGTTGATGGTAGCTCCTTTGTGGCGTTACTTGGCGGAGAATCATTTGGTTTAGAGTAGGTGGACGCAGTTGACAATGATATACGGAAACGGGTGCTCAATGCTACAAGCATCACAGATTTCCAACGACGTGTATACATCGAATTGTTGAATGTACCTCGTGGTGAAACTATCTCCTATGGTGAGTTGGCGCGCCGTATAGGCTGTGGCAGTGCTCAGGCGGTGGGGCAGGCTTTGAGGCGCAATCCCTTTGCTCCCGATGTGCCTTGTCATCGGGTTATAGCTCATGATGGCGCAATTGGTGGTTTTGATGGGCAACGGACAGGGGAAAAGATAGAGAAGAAAAAGAATTTGTTGGCAAAAGAGGGCGTACAAGGGCTATGAAAAGATTTTATAGATGAAATAGAAGGTGTTGAATGGGAAAAACATGTATCTTTGTGGCGTTATTAATGAAGAAAATCCTTTGATATGAGAAAATCCCTCGTTCTGTTATTGTCAATGTGTCTGTTCTTTCTGCCTGTTTGGGCGCAAAGCAGGGACGCTGCGGTACATACCATTTATGTGGATGCCACGAAGGAAACAGATGTGGACAGGTGCGTTTTTTCTTCTGTGAACGAAGCGCTTCGTTATGCTGAGAAATATGCGGATGATTCGCTTTGGACTGATGTTGAGATTTCGCCAGGTGTTTATTGGATTGATAATCCTGATGACACTGAGGTGCGTAAGCCTCAGCCTGGTGACAATACGCCGTATGGCTTGAAAGTAAAGTTGAGCAAGACACGGCTGATTGGCATGAGCAATAATCCTCAAGAAGTGGTGCTGGCTTGCAATCGCGGGCAGACACAAGGCGCTATAGGAAATTTTACCATGTTGTATATTACAGGCGATGATGTGGTGGCTGAGAATCTTACCTTTGGCAACTATTGCAATGTCGATTTAATATATGAACGTGACCCAAAGCTGAGTAGGAAGAAGCGTGCAGAGGCTATTGTACAGGCGCAATTAATCCTTTGTGATGGAGACCGTTACAAAGCTCGGAACTGCCGCTTTATCTCTCGCCTCAATTTGTGTCCATTTGTTGGTGCTCGTCATGTGGAATTTGAAGAATGCTATTTTGAATGTACTGATGATGCGCTGTGCGGCACTGGTGTCTATAGACATTGTCGCTTTACGTTCTTTTCTAGCAAGCCCTTTTATGCAACATCGCCGCAAGGTGCTGTTTTTGAGGACTGTGACATCCACTCGAAGGTGCAAGGTGTTCAGTATCTGACGAAAGTGTCGGCTCCAGTGACAATGCGTAACTGCCGTTGGACAAGTGATGACCCCAGTCTGAAGATAGAGTGGACAAAGAAGCCGAATCCCAAGCATCTCTGTCTGATGGAGGGATGTACGCTGAATGGGATTCCTCTTGATGTGCCGCCAACGCCCGATGTGCCTATGCCTGTCACAACACCCCTTCTTCCAATGATGAATATTGCATCTGTCGCGTCTGGGCGATGGACGCTTGATGCTTATAAACCTTCTGATACTAAAGATTATAGCTGGGGTGTTTCGGCAGAACGCCCTGCTTGGTGCTATGGTGAAGGAGTGGATGGTGCTGAGGGGTGTTACGGACTTGTGCCGAACGTGCGTGGAGCAAGGCTTATGTATACAGGAAATGCTGATGAGACTTATCAGAATCAAACACTTGTTGTTGCATTGTCTCCATGTAAATCTGCAGGTCAAGGATTTGGCAGTGCAACGGGGCAGTATCTTGACCTTTGTGTTAAGTTTGATACGCATACTCTTACAGGATATGGTCTCCGATTCATCCGAACACCACAGTATGACCGAGCCGTTGAGGTGTATTTGGTTGAATATGAAAATGGCAACATTGTGCCTGTTTGTTCTCCCGAAAAGTGTGTTCTTTTCAAGAAAGGTTGCCGAGTTACTCTTTCTGCAAAAGGCTCCGTCTTAACAGCAACGATTGAGAATGGCGAACAAACTCAGCGTCTCACTGCTACTATGAATCATCTGACAGCTTTTGGAGGAATCCATATTCAGCATACAGGCACGGTGGGGGCGGCTGCCACAGTTATTCAATCCATCAACTCCAGTTACGAATAGAAATAAGGACCAAATGATTTTGGCATTTTAAGGCTTCTACAGTCCCTTAAAAAGACGTTAATTGGACGTGAGTCCGATATAAAGATTCTGCCTCACAGAGGCACTACAAAAAACATATTTTTGTCATATCGAACTCGCCTTTCCAAACGCCCACGACACTTGTCATACACTAACACTTCTGCATGGAGGCACAGGGAATTTTCACCTTGTGCCTCTTTTCTTTTTGAGAAGGGCTGGGCAAGTGGCTGCAAATGCACACCGTGCAGACAAGGTTTCAGACACCGTGTACACAATAAAACGAACACTCTGTGCCTATTATTTCCGACACGGGCGGCATGTATGAGTATCAATGCTTTAGAATTTTTGAGGGGAAAGGGCACAAAAAGCGTACCCGAGGGGTGCGCCATGCCGTACTCGAGGGGTATGATGCGGCGCCCCCTCGGGTATGACACGTTATCAAAACGTTTATGATAAGGAATAATCTGACAAGAAAAGGTCGAACATCTTTTGATAGGCTGTGACTTTCTTGTCAAAGGCCAGCGGATAAGCGCGCGATGACGACGGAAGGCGGTAGAGAACGACCTGCTTTCCGTCTTTGTTGTATGTGTTGGGGAAGGGAATCCAGGTGTTAACTTTGGGAACTTGTGGAATGTTGAGTGAGGTGCAGATGGTATCTGTTGCTTTCTCTCCAGTTGTGACGATGGCTTGGCATTGAGGAAGCTGGCTTAGCAGTGCTTGGATGTCGGTAGGGATGACTATTTCGAGAAACTTGTCAGAAGCGTTGTCCTTCAGCCTTCGGACAGCAGTAGAAGTGTCGAAGAAGGCAATGCCTTTTGTTTGGCAATGTGCCACAATCTGTTCGATTCTGAAGCGTTTGTGGTCAATGTCCACAAAGTAGTTCTTGTCACCAAAAAATATTTGTCCTTCGATGCGCCAATGGTCGTTGATGAAGTTTGGGTAGTAGAAATCTATGCACCACCGCTTTCTCTGTGGAGGAAAACTTCCTAAAAAGAGAACACGGGCATTAGCGGGCAGAAAGGGTCTGAGCGGATGGTACTCAATGCCATTGGCACTTCGAGCGATGTTTTCTTGATTGAGGAAAGTCATGGCTTTTGTTGACGAGTTCTTAAGTTTTTGAGTAGATGAGTTTTTGAGCTATCGCTCTTGCTTCAGCTCTGTTGGGTTTCCCCGTTTCTGTGAGTGGGAGGCTGTTGAGCTTGAGAATATGCTTGGGCTTCCAGTAGGGGGGCAGCGTGTTGATTGCTCTTTTGAAGCTTTCGGTTGTTTCAGTGGCGGTTAGCATGACAATGGCCTCTCCGAAAGTGCTATCAGGGACAGCTGTTATCTGTATGTCTTTAAGTCCTGCTTGATGCAGCTTTTCTTCTATGTTTTCAATTTGTACTTTGATGCCTCCAGTGTTGATGGTGTTATCTCTTCGTCCGAGTATACGAAATTGCCCTCTTTCATTTATCTCTGCAATGTCGTTGGTCTCGAGCGGTTCAGGAGATAGGTGCGGAGCCGTAATGATGAGCGTTTGGGCGGGGGATAGTTCAATGCTGACTTGTGGCATGGGGGTGTACCAAAGGCTTGCTTCTGCTCCGCTGATGCGTCGTAAGGCAATGTGAGACAGCGTTTCTGTCATCCCATAGGTAGAGTAGATGTTGTTTGGGAATGTCTTTAATACTTCTTCCATCTGCTCGTCAATCGCTCCTCCGCCAATGAGAACGTGCTTGATGGCAGAGAGCACGTTCTTTTCTTCTTCTATTTCCAAAGTCTTGGCAATCTGCAGAGGAACAAAGGCTGCAAGGTCAATCTTCTGCCCTGTCCCTGCAAATGACCGGAGCGGGTGGCTGTTGGGAGTGACGCAGAGCAGTTCCATCTCTCTCTCAATGCTTCTCACTGCCATCATCTTTCCTGCGATGTAGTCGAGCGGCATGCACAACAGGGCTGTGTCTCCCTTTTTAAGATTCAGCATGTTGCAAGTCATGCGTGCCGATGCCAGCATCCTTTGCTTTTCAACGGTTATCTTTTTGGGGACACCTGTGCTTCCCGATGTTTGTATGCAAAGTGTGGAACAGCCATTGTTCCACTCTCTCATAAATTCTTCTAGAGTCATTTTGTTGCTTTTGTTGCTACAAAGATAATAAATGTTTTGTTTAATATTTGTAAATTCAAAATGTTTTTTTACCTTTGCGATATGAATACCTTAAACGAATACGGGCAGCGTGCTCGCGCCCTTCAATGGATGTAATTTCACCTATTGTTAGCCTTAAGTCATTATGAAAGGATTTTTATTCTATATGAAACAATGGTCAAGCATCAGTTTGATATTGCGGATATTTGTCGGCCTTATTGTTGGTGCCTGTTTGGGACTGTTCTGCCCTCAGTGGAAATCAATAAGCATTTTAGGCACGATGTTTGTCGATTCGTTGAAAGCGATAGCTCCTGTTCTTGTTGCTGTTCTTGTAGTGTCTTCGGTAGCACGGGCAGACGGTAGCATGGGCAAGCGTTTCAAGACAGTGATAACTCTTTATCTTCTTACGACTTTTCTAGCCGCCGTGGTGGCGGTAATTGCCAGTATCCTTTTTCCTGTCACGCTCGACTTGAAGGACGTAGAAGCCAAGACAGACTTGGTGAGCCTTTCTGATGTGTTCTCCAATTTCTTCACCAACATGGTGACCAATCCGTTTCAATCTGTTGCGTCGGCAAACTATATGGGTGTCCTTTTCTGGTCCATTCTTGTCGGTTTGGGAGTAAAGCTGAAGGCCAGCACTAAGACAATAGAGGTAATCAAGGACTTCTCTGAAGTTATCTCTCAGGTTGTTGGCTGGGTCATCCAATTCGCCCCTTTAGGCATTATGGGACTAGTGTTCACTTCCGTTGCAGAAAGTGGGCTGCATATATTTACGGAATATGGTCGATTGCTCTTGCAGTTAGTCGGATGCATGCTGTTCGTGTCTTTCGTGCTGAACCCCTTGCTGGTTGCTTTCTATCTCCACCGCAATCCCTATCCTCTTATATTCAAGTGCATGAAAGAAAGTGGGCTGAATGCTTTTTTCACCCGTTCTTCCGCAGCCAACATCCCCGTCAATATGGCTTTGTGCAAGAAGTTGGGGCTTGACGAAGATTTTTATTCGGTCAGCATTCCACTTGGTTCCACCATCAATATGGACGGCGCAGCAGTCACCATTACAGTCTTTTCCCTGGCTGTGGCTCACACTGTTGGCATAGAGGTCAGCTTTATGTCTGCCATCTTTCTGAGTTTCATTGCCACGTTAGGCGCCTGTGGCGCATCAGGCGTGGCAGGAGGTTCCCTGTTGCTGATTCCTATGGCTTGTTCTTTCTTTGGCATCTCAGATGATGCAGCAATGCAAGCTGTAGCCATAGGTTTTATTATTAGTGTTGTACAAGATTCTGTAGAGACAGCTCTCAATTCCAGCGGAGATGTTGTCTTTACAGCGACTGCGGAAATGGCCGAAAGGATGAAGAAGGCGGCAGGCAGTACTTTCGGTTTTTGATTCATGATAGTTCACTGCGAATGCTTATGTAAGTAGTGTAGCGCTATTCTTTTTGTATGAAGATTGTTTTAGCTTTCGATTCGTATAAAGGTTGTCTTTCAGCAGAAGATGTGTGTGAGGTAGCCAAAGAGGGCGTGTTGGCTGTAGCCCAGGACGCAGAAGTTGTGTGTGTGCCATTGAGCGATGGGGGAGAAGGATTGGTTGACTGTTTTCTGCGGATGGGTAAAGGACGTGCAGTTCAGGTGCGCGTGCATGGCCCGTTGATGGAAGAGGTGCTGGCAACGTATGCGCTAAGCGAAGACGGTAAGACTGCCTATATGGAAATGTCCAGTGCGTGCGGGTTGATGCTGGTGCCTGTTGAACAGCGCAATCCAATGGAGACGACAACGTACGGCTTGGGAGAAATGCTGGTTGATGTGATAGAACGTGGAGGTTGTCATGTCGTGTTGGGAATAGGAGGGTCGGCTACATGTGATGGTGGAATGGGAATGCTGGAAGCGCTGGCTTCTTGGCAAGAGGCGAAGGGAGGATGGCAAGAGGCAGGCCAGAGTCTGCGCCTGACAGTTGCCTGCGATGTTGACAATCCGTTGTATGGCAATGATGGTGCTGCATACGTTTTTGCTCCGCAGAAGGGGGCAACACCAGAGCAGGTAGAGTTGCTCGATAGGCGTTTGAGGGCTTTTGCCTTAGCAACAGAAGAGTTGGGATTGGCAGAGAGGGTGGATGCTTTTTCAGCAGGCGCAGGTGCTGCTGGCGGCTTGGGCTATGCATTGCAGGCATATTTGAATGCGGATTTGTGTTCAGGCGTTGAGATTGTGTTGGATGAATGTGGGTTTGATGATGTGTTGCGTGGGGCAGATGTCGTGTTGACAGGCGAAGGATGCTCGGATGGACAGACGTTGCATGGAAAGGTGGCGGCAGGTGTGTTGAGAAGAGCAAGGAAATGGGGTGTTAAGACCGTGCTGATGTCGGGGCAAATTAAGGATAGAGAAGCTCTGGCTGCAGCTGGCTTTGATTGCTTGGTGTGTGTGAACGAGGATGATGGTCGTCCGCTTGACGAACTGATGCAATCGGATGTGGCAATGGATAATATCAGGAGCGCTTGTCAGCGAATGATGGAGGATTTCCAATGAAAAAAAATCCCTTTAGAGAATATTTCTATTTTCAGAAGAGCGATCGCCGTGCTATCGTAGCTATAGGGAGCATCGCTGTCTTCGCGATTGGGGTACAGTTGGTTGTAGATGCGCTAAAGACAAAAGAAACTGTAGAAACTCGGGCGGTTTTAGAGGATAGGGAATTGCTTGGTTCTTCTGTGGAGAAATCCCAGCAATCTGTTACTATCCATGTTTTTGACCCCAATACCGTGGATTCTCTTACGCTGGTTGGTTTTGGCATCAAAGCATGGAAGGTAAAGAACTTTCTCCATTATCGTGCTGCAGGGAAGGTGTTTCGTTCGGCAAAGGATTTGGGCGACACCTATGGGTGGACGGAAGAGGATGTTCATTTGCTGGCTCCCTACGTGCAGGTGGGTGAAGCTTATCAGCAGAGGAAGGAGATGCCTCGTTATGAGAAAAAGGAAACGAGAAATTCAAAGTCTCTTAATCAAACAAAAAAGTTTCAGACTTTGACCTTGGTGGATGTGAACGAGGCAGATACGACCTTGCTGCGGCGCATTCCGGGAGTGGGCGAGAAGATAAGCGAAGCGATTGTGCGCTACCGGCAGCAGTTAGGCGGTTACTATTCAGTAGAGCAGCTGTTGGAAATCTCCATTGTCTCACCCGAATTGCTGGAGTGGTTCACCATTTCCTCTCCTACAGCTGTTCAGAAGATGAACCTTAACCAAGCTTCTTTCCAAGCCTTGAACAGCCACCCTTACATCTCTTACGAACAAACGAAATCGCTGCTGCAATACCGCCGTTTGTACGGAGACGTGAAGGACGAAGCCACGCTGCTTTCCACTGGCATTTTCACGCAGGAAGAACTGGAAAAGTTAAGGCCTTACATCGCTTATGAATAAAGAAGAATACGAGAAGCATAAGCCTTTCGCTGGCGAGAAGAAACCTTCGATGTTGCGCCGAAGGGTGGGGCACGACTATGAGTCTCGCCGCATGTACCTCATCACGATGACGGTGGAGGGGCGGAGGCCGCTGTTGGGGCGCTTGGTGGGGAGGAGCGATGCCCCCGAAGGGGCAGCGGATTGGCCGCATGTGGAGTTGTCGGAGTTGGGAAAGGCTGTGGAATATGAGTGGATGAATGTGACAAAGTATCACCCGGAGGTGTCGGTAGTGGCTCTCCAAATCATGCCCGACCATCTGCATGGCATCCTCTTTGTGCATGAGCGTATGCCACAGCATTTAGGACATATCATAAAGGGTTTTAAGGCAAGCACCAACAAGCACTATCGCCGCCTTGTT
Organism: Bacteroidales bacterium; assembly: GCA_030528885.1. Lineage (GTDB taxonomy): Bacteria > Bacteroidota > Bacteroidia > Bacteroidales > Bacteroidaceae > Minthosoma. Next base: position 9,024 of record JAUMXY010000017.1, read on the forward strand.
CTTGGTGTTGAGTCTGCTGCGACGCCGTCGCTGCAAAGAAAACAAAGGGAAAAGCGAGACCGAAGCCTTGACAACCGCCAACAGGGTATGCTGTGGAGCCTTGGCTACAACGACCACATCCTTTCTGGCAAAGACGAACTCCAGCGGTGGCTCAACTATCTCCGCACCAACCCTCTTCGCCTTGCCATCAAACGTGAACACCCCGACCTTTTCCGCGTCCGCTTCGGCCTTGCCATTGCAGGACAGACCTATGCTGCCATAGGCAACCAGTTCCTCCTCAACAATCCACAGAAACTGCAAGTACAATGCTCCCGAAGCCTCACCGATGAACAAGTGGCAGAGCAGGTGGCTCTTTTCCTTGCCAAAGCACGACAGGGGGCTGTGCTCGTCTCTCCAGCCATCTCCAAAGGCGAACAAGCCATCATGCGCGCCGCCCTCGATGCCCACCTCCCCCTCATCTTCCTCACCCCCTGGGGCTTTAATACTTTCTCCAAGCCTGGACATCAGTACTTCCAAGCCTGTGCCGAAGGCCGCCTCCTCATCCTTGCCCCATGGGAACATCAGAACCAACGCATCCCCCTCACAAGAGAGATGTGCATGGCTTTGAATGGGATGACAAAGAGCATCTGTGTGAGATGAATTAAAGTGAAAATACTCTTAAATTGAGTTAAGTAGTGTTATGGTTTAGTTTTTTTAGTGTCTTAATTTATGCTATATTGCTCTAAACACGTAACTTTGTAGAAAAAATGAATATATTGATTGTTGGTGCCACATCGGGCATAGGAAAGGCTCTTTTGGAGAAATATGTAGAGATGGGGAATTTTGTGGTGGCTATTGGTCGTCGACACCAGTTATTGGACGAGTTGTACAAGAAGTACAACGGGAAAGTGTTGGGAGAAAAGGCAGATGTGACAGACGTGGAAGCAATAGGGGTGGTGATGAGGAACATACAAAAGAGGTTGGGTGTGATTGATTTGTCGATAGTTTGTGCAGGTACAGGAGAACTTAATCCTTCTCTTGATAACGAATTGGAGTCTCCTTCTATACAGACAAATGTGGTGGGGTGGACGTTTGTGGTAGATGCCTTGTTCCATTTGTTTGAGCGACAAGGCAAAGGACATTTAGTTGCTATCACGTCTGTTGGAGGTCTCCGAGGTGAGCCAATAGCACCAGCTTATAGTGCGACGAAAGCCTATCAGATCAATTATATGGAAGCTCTTCGGAAAAAAGCCTATAAAGAAGGCGGTATGATAACAGTGACGGATATACGTCCAGGGCTTGTTGATACAGCTATGGCAAAGGGCGAAGGTTTATTTTGGGTGATGCCAGCGGAGAAAGTGGCAGCACAAATTATTGCTGCCATCAGAAAGAAGAAGAGTGTGGCGTACGTCACAAAAAGATGGCATGTACTTGCTTGTTTGAACAAGTACATGCCATGGCTCTTGTATAAACGGATATAATCTTAATACACCTTGAAACCAATGATTTTGCGCACCTCACGGAGTGTGGCAGCCGCACTTTCGTGAGCCTTCTCGGCACCCATCTTCGCAACCTTGTCAAGCAGTTCTTGGTTGCTCTTGTATTCGAGGATGCGTTCGCGGATGGGAGCGAGCGTCTTGACGATGTCTTCTGCTAACTGCTTCTTCATGTCGCCGTAGCGGATGGACATGTCGTTCCACTTTTCGTTGAAATAGTCGTAAGTGTCTTTTGATGAGGCAATCTCCATCAGGGTGAAGAGGTTTTGGATGACCTCTGGCTTCTGTTGGTTGGGTTCTGTTGGACCAGAGTCGGTCACAGCGCGCTTCACTTTCTTCTCAATGGACTTAGCATCCTCGTAGAGGTAGATGCAGTTACCTTCCGACTTGCCCATCTTGCCTGAGCCGTCCAGTCCTGGTATCTTGATGGCATGGTCGCCAAAGTAGAAGTTCTGAGGTTCGGGGAAGAACTCCACACCGTAGATGTTGTTGAAACGGCGGGCGCACTTGCGAGCCATCTCCATGTTCTGCTCTTGATCTTTTCCTACCGGCACTTTGGCTGCTCGGTGCTGAAGTATGTCGGCAGCCATCAGTGTAGGGTAGGTAAGCAGGCCTGCATTCACATTGTCGGGCTGTTTGCGAGCCTTCTCCTTGAAAGTGGTCACGCGTTCCAACTCACCGAGGTAGCAGTTCATGTTCAGATAGAGATACAGCTCGATGGTGTCGGGCACGTCGCTCTGTATGTAGATGGTTGATTTCTCAGGGTCGATGCCGCAAGCCAGGTATTCAGCCAAAATGGTGCGAGCCGATTGCTGTATGTCTTCAGGCTTGGGGTGAGTGGTAAGCGAGTGCCAGTCGGCTATGAAGTAGTAGCAGTTATAGTCCTCCTGCATCTTCACGAAGTTCTGCACTGCTCCGTAGTAGTTTCCGAGGTGAAGGTTCCCCGTAGGGCGTATGCCGCTAAGTACAATCTCTTTCATGTATTTATTTTTGTATTTTTTGCAAAGGTACGGATAAGTGAACGAAAAACCAAACTTGTTTGGGTTTTTCTGAGTGGGAGTACCTTCGATGAAAGTCAAAGATGGCTTTTAGTATGGGCAACTCAACTTTCTCTAAGGTTCTTCACTTCTTCCCCATCCACCTTTTCCGTTCCCCCTCCGCCATCTTTTCAATGGCGTATCTGAGCGTGGTGCGGGACATCTCGTGTGCATGTTGTTCGAGAAAGTCGCGGAGAAGATCCATGCTGATGCGCTTTCCCATCTCGCGGAGCATCCATCCGACTGCCTTGTGCATGAGATCATGAGGATGATGCAGGTGCATCTCTGCATAGCGGAGACACCACGAAGGGTCGCCTTGCTGCGAGGTCTTCCATGTGCAAACCATGCTGATGCGCTGTTTCCAGAGACAGGGGCTTTGTGCAAGGGAGTCCAGCACCTGTTGCTTGTATTCAAGATGAAGTCCTGCCGTTTTGCCGCCCAAGCAAGTGGGGAGCAGCAGCCAATGTCCGATGACTTTCGGGGCCGACATATCGACCAAGTCCCAGTTGTTGGCTTGTTCGGCATACTTCAGGTAGAGCGTCACGATTTCGTCCCTTTGACGGATGGCATCGGGGGTGTTGATGAGGCGTTTCTTAGCCAATCGTTCAAATTGATTAGCCAGCAACAACCATCCGCAGAGCCTCACCTCGTGCCAATGGCTCTTCAGCAACGTGGGTATCTCGCTCAGTGGTGTGTCCTTTGCCGCTTTCACCACCTCGCGTGTCTGTGGCACTTTGATGCCCAAAAACTCGTCACCCTCGCCATACTCACCTTTCCCCGTCTTGAAAAAGCCCATCAACACCCGCCGCTGCTCCTCGTCGTGCAGTGACTCCATATATTGAATAATGTCTTGGGCGGTAGTTATTGTTTCCATGTGAATGTCTTTCTCTGTTATGGATGTCTTTTCTTTGAAGTGAGTAGTTTAAGTGAAGAACGGAGAGATGATGCACTTCATAATTCAACTTAGGTTTTATTAGAATTTACTCTTTATTATTTTCCCACTGCAAATGGCATTGAAACCATTTTTCATTATGTGCTCCTAACGCTCCAATTTGTCGAGGATGTGCTAAAGGAAGAACGTTCATATTTTTGCCATTGATTATTGCTTTAGAGGGATTTCCATATCCATATAAATTTACATATTCTTGCAATGACGTGTAATTCACCTTGGTTATTCTATTTAAGAACTGCTGAATGGGAATATCACCCAGCAAAACAAGTAAATTTGCTTTTGATTCGCTCAGTTCAGCGAGAATCTCTTTGCTCCTATTTAGGTCACAGAAGACTGTTGGTCGTTTAGGAATCGTAACTTGATTGAGGCCGTATTGCTTTATTATAGGTTCATATTTTGCTTTCAGCACTCTAACCTGGCTTGCATTCAGGCGTGTTTCAGGCAATAAATCACATAACCAAGCATCTTTTCTCTCATATCCCAATGGTGCAAGAATATGTTCATCCAGGACTTTTGCAGAAGGTCCATTTAAATGACTCCCTGCTGGTTCTAAAGTTCCAAGTTCATCTGGTATATGAATTTTACTGATAATTTCCTTGGCTTCATCAGGATTACCATCCCAAAAAATTCTTGGTTCACTTGCAACTGCCAATGCCTGACATACTATTTTATTCCCTTTCTTCCATCTTGCATGAACAGCACTGGCATATACACCAAGGACAAACACCTGCTTTGCAGTTCTGTCTTTTTGTACTAACGGTTGAACTATTTCACCAAAAGGATATTTGTATTCCATAAATTCCGATTTATTAGTTATGACTATATCTTATTTCAATATCTTCTTAATTTGCCTCTCTGTAGCCTCTGGCTGCAGTTGGTGCAGGTGGTCGTACATCAGTTGGTAGGACTCTTCGGGGGTGTGGGAGCACTCACAGGCTTCGATACCGAGGAGTTCTTCGGGAGTGGTGAGGAGGGAAAGTCCCCATCCGTATTCACGACCATGCTTGTCCAGGGGATAGACAAAGTCTTCGGTGACGATGCGGCATGCCATCTGGAGACGGGTGACGTAGCCATCGAACTTGCTGCGCATCTTGCTTCCCGTGAATCCGCAAGCGTTGCGGAGGTCGCGGGTGATGAGGCTGCCCTGTTCGTTCAGCGTGGCGAGGATGGCATCCTCAATCGTTCCCTCTTCGGGAACAGGGTTTTGGCTGCGCCGCCAGTTGAAGAAGTCGGGCCACCACTTGCGGCTGATAAAGCCCGTCTTGCCTGCAAAGAACTTGCCATAGACGCAACCGCCCTCCTGAATGATAGGCCCTTTCCATTGCCACAGCGGCCACTCCCATCCGCCATCGGGGAATACGGTGTAGCGGCATTCTTCCGCCATCAGTGCTTCGGCGCTGTAACCCCGTATGCCGCTCTCCAGCAGCGGCAGAAAGCCCACCTGCTGGATGCACTCAATCAGTTCTGGGCAGGAATGTATCTCGTGCAGCGTTTGCTCTTCGTTCCCTGTTTGTGAACTTTGAAAATAGTCGGAAAATGCGCTCAAGTTTTTTAGGTTTTTAAGTTTGGGCAATCATGGTGGTGGGAAACTCTTCCGCTCGCGCAACAGCCCGATTGTAAAACTTTACAAAATTAACTCTTCTCTGCCTATTCTCAAAGTTTTTCTGTATCTTTGTGGCGCTAAATTTAATATTCCACATGAAGATAGGCATTTACGGAGGAAGTTTCAACCCCATACATAAGGGGCATACGCAGTTGGCGGCATCCATCGTGGCCCAAGGGCTTGTAGATGAGCTGTGGCTGTTGGTTTCGCCGCTCAATCCATTGAAACAAGATGTTTCGAAAGACATTGCAGCGTATGAGCATCGGCTGCAGATGGCACGCTTGGCAACAGAGAACGTCCCAGGCGTCGTTGTCTCTGACTTTGAGCGTCAGCTGCCCATTCCTTCCTATACTTTCAACACTCTTGGCGAACTCCGCAAGGCTTATCCCCAGCATGAGTTCCAGCTTGTCATCGGCGCAGACAACTGGGAGCGCTTTCCCCGTTGGTATCATGCGCAAGACATCATCGACACTTATTCCATCCTCATCTATCGCCGTCCAGGCTGTCCGTTGGACGAGGCTGCCCTGCCGCCCTCGGTGCAGATGGTCACCACGCCGCTCTACGACATCTCTTCAACAGAGATAAGGGAGTCTGTCAGAAAAGGGCAGGTGCCGACAGAATGGGTAGATGAGCAGGTGGCAGAATACATCGCCGCGCATCAGCTGTATCGCTGACCCGTTCTGAATGCCATAGCAATGCCACGAGTGCCATCAGCCATTCGTGGCATTGCTGTTTAGAACCTCCAGCGCACTTGCACCTGCAGGTCCTCCCTGTGGCTGCTGTCAATCATTTGCAGCCCGCTGCCAATCGTATCACGGTTTAAGTATTTGGTCATGCCCAGCTTAGCGTTGAGAAAGAGCTGGTTTTTGATGATAGGGATGTTGGCGAGAAGGGTAGTGCGTATGCCCTTATAATAATAAGATGTGGAACCGAAAGAGTAGAGCAGCGTCGGTTCGTAATTGTACACGCGTGCATTGTAGCTGTCTGTGTCGAAATAAGTGAATCCGACGTCTATGCGGCATTGGCTTTTGAGGCTTTGCCAACGTATGTTTCCGCCAGCCGCAAAGCCGTATTCGTTGGGATTGCTGCCGAATGTCACCATTGTGCCTATAGCTGATGCTCGCAAGGAGACTGAAGGGGACAGCTTGCAGTTCAGTTGCAGTTTGAGGTTTTGGTTGGTGTTGTATTCGAGGACGGTGAACTTGCCGTCATTCCTGTCGTAGGTGAAATCCTTCTGCTTAGACTTGATGCGGTATCTGGCTTGCAGGCTCCATTCTTCTCGGGGCGAGTACACGGCTTGCGCCACCCCTTCGTATCCGTATGAACTGCCCGGCACCCCTTGCTTCATCCAGGGGAAGTACATGGCATCGACATACGTGTCGATGAGCAGATTCCTGAAAGCGCTTGAGCTCCATCCCAGAAAAATGCCGTCCTCGTTTTGTACCGATGCGTTCTCACCGAAAGCCTTTCCGTTGATGCTGACGAACTTTGCGCCGTAATGCCTGCCGATAAGGGTCAGGGTGTTGCTGCCGTCCACTCTCCACCTGATTGAATTGAGCGTGGCAAACCCATTCTGCTTGTCTGTGGCGCTGTAAGCCGTCTCGCCCCCCAATGTGATGGCGTTAAGCCGACATGAGTAAGAGAGGCTGCCTACCAGAAAATCTTTTCCGCTGGCGTTATAGAGTCTGTAGTATGACGATTCTGTATCGTTCTTGGGAGCAAGCGGAATCGAGAAATGCGTGGCTACAGCAGTAGCGGACAGCTGCAGGAAGTCATTTGCCCAATGCACGTTGCCTCCCACGTCTGTAATTCCCACGTTCCCCTTCTTGCTCCGTTCCAACTGGGTGCGGTGCAGCCCGTCCGTCTTCAGCGAAGAGATGCCGGCAGAATCCTTGCTGTAAGTCCCATCTCCTTGTCGGCGAGAGGCAAAGGCCGATAACGTCCAGCCGTCCAGCCGCAAGGTGGCGCCTCCTCCCGTGAAGTACCCAGCCTCTGCCGTGGACGAATGCTTTGTGATGCCAGCATCCATTTTGTCTACGGAATTAATCATCATCATCTTTCCGAACTTGGCAGATGTGTTGACCGCAAGCCCTTTTCCAAAACTGATTTTATAGTTTCCGACGATGGCTCTCTTGACCACTCCTATGTCTTGCAGCATGATGTAGCCTGCCACATGGTCTATGCCCTTTTCTCCAGCATCCTTTTCCATCTGCATGCCTGCAAACAAGTGGTTCTTGCTGGCAAAGGCGTATCGGAAAGCATGGTGAAGCGGGTCGCCTCTATATACCTTGTTGGGTGACTTTTCCAACACCTCCTGAGGAAAGTCTGCGAATCCTGCCCGTTGGTAGAAAGGAATGTCGCTTCGAACCACTAATTCATGCTTCCCCTCCTTCAGCAGGCTTTTAGCGGTGATGTCCGGTCGCTCTACCTCCATCATGGTCTTGGGGCTCACCCGTACAAACAGCTTCAGCATCTCCCTGTCGGCTCTCCCCAAACTGCTGATGAACATCAGCTCGCCTAACGAATAGACAGGCTTGTTCTTTTCGATGTAACGTGTGATGTCGCTAATCTGCTCTTCGTTCAGAAATGGCAAAACAAACAAGTCTTCCTGTGCAAGCATGTTGATGTCCAAAGGATTGCTGTGCAATTCGAAGAGCTGCTCCATCAGTTCTCTGTCCATGCTTTCCTCTTCTCCGTATTCGGTTGCCATCAAATCGACAAAATATTCCCATTGCATTGGGGATTCATTCTCTGCTGTCTGGCAGAAAGCATGGCTAACGGCAATCAATAGCAATATGAGGAAACAACATTTTTTCATATCCTTTGGCTTTTCCTCACAAAGATATGACATCCCCATCACATTTGCAATCTTTTTCTCTTCAACTTTATATCGTGGGCATGAAATGGCCTTTTTGTGGAAAGAAAAAATCCTCTTCCGATGTCCTTAAAATCTCTTCACTCTTTGTCTTTAAAAACGCTGCGCTTTACACCTCAAAACCGGTGAGAGTCTCACCTCCCCATCGGTGAGACTCTGACCGTACCATCGGTGAGACTCTCACCGATTTTGAGGCACAGAAAGACATAAAATGGGGATGCTTTCTGAGGCGCTTCTCCAGATGTTGATGTTCTCCTAAAAACGCACCTCTTTGTAATCCGTTTGCAAAACTTTTTCCGTTGTTCTTTTCTGACAAAAAGTGTATCTGTTAGGTTTATTTCATTTGGAATTTGGACTTTTGGCAAAAACTTAAGAGGTTTTCTTTGTAGATGGATTTTTTTTCGTACTTTTGCAATGTCTTGCCGAGTTTTGTTTCTTGGTTTGACATTTTAATTATAGCGTTTGCTGTTTGTTCGACGTAACAATGAAAGCGTAGGAAACTTAACATTGAAACTACCGGAACAGATATGCGGATGCTCGCGTTTACGTGGGCGTTCTTGTCTGTAGTTTCCGGTTTTCCTACCACCGCATTGTTTGGACAAGAATTGTCCACGTTGTGTGTTGGTAGGGGAACAAAAGCATCCGTAGATGTGTTCGTTAAAGGCTGAACGTACCCTTGTTGGGTATGTTGGGCTATTGTTATACGTATGCTTTCTGCATCAAAGGGAAAACGACTTATGGTTAGCATCATTATCCCTGTCTATAATACGGGAAAAATCTTGGACAAGTGTCTGAAATCAGTTCATTGTCAGACTTATAAAGATTGGGAGTGTATCATCGTGAACGATTGTTCAACAGACAAGAAGACGAATGAACTGTTGAAGAAATGGATAGGGAAGTCCTCTAATTTCGTCTTTGTAGATAAGAATGTGAATGAAGGGGTGGATAAGGCTCGCTTTTCAGGCTTGTCTGCGGCAAGGGGAGAGTATATAACATTTGTCGATTCTGATGATTGCTTGGAAGTTGACGCCTTGGAGGTGCTGGTGGCAAAGGCAGAAGAAGTGGATGCTGATGTTGTAGTGGGGAATATGCGTAAAGTGTATTGGGGAGGCCTGTATTGGGGTAAAAGTGCTTCTCGTCCCGAATGGATGGAACGATTGATTGAGCATGCTGAGTTGATGGACAAATATTATTTGTCATTTTTTGGAGTTAATATTCTTCCTGTGAATCTATGTGCAACACTTTATCGTCGCCGATTATTTGATGAAGCGAGGTTATCACCTTCAGGATTGAAATTTGGAGAAGATTTGGTTGTTAATATGAGGCTTTTCCCTTTTATCAAAAGCTATTATGCGGTTGATAGGATTATCTATAATTATAGGGTTGGACTTCCTGGGTCTTCTGATAAATATCTTGATTCTTGGCTTGACAATGCAAGGAAACTTTATGAATTGAAGATGAATGTGTTGAGCGAGGTGGGGTTTGACGTCGCTGTTTATTATCAACAAGTAGAGTTGGTGAACTACCTTAAAACGTATGTTAATGCTTGTATAAAATACAGGAAGAACAGAAGAAAGGAGAATGTCGTTCGTTTGAAGAATGCGTTGGATGTTGCTGTGTGTGAAACACTACGGCCTTTGCAAATAGGTCGTTATAAAGATAAAGAACTGTTAGAAAGAATCGTACATGGGGATGCCTTTGGTATGTATAATTTGATGGAACTCCGTTATAAGACATTGCCATTCAGGATTAAAGCTTTCGATAAATGTATGTTGCTTATTAAGAAAATTGTTGCAATACTTTAATTATATGTTAATGATGAAAGACTCTTCTCTGCATCTTCTCCCCAAGCGCGATGCTACAGTTACGCGTATAGAATATATTGATGCATTACGCGGATTTACTATGATTCTTGTAGTTTTGCAACATGTTGCTTTATATTGCCTTAATCTTAAAGGCGTGCCGTCTTTTCATACGTTTCTCATCCAAGTACGTATGCCTATGTTTTTCCTTATAAGTGGTTTTATGGTATATAAGATGGGACTCGAATGGAATGTTTCTTATACATTGGGATTCCTTAAGAAAAAATTCCCTGTTCAAATAGTTTCTACCTTGTGCTTTTTCCTCATATATGTTCATTGTAAAGGGTTTGATGTTTGGCAGAGTCTTACTAATGAGTTCAAAGTCGGATATTGGTTTACATATACGTTGTTTTTATATTATATTTTTTATTCTATCATTAGGATTGTTTTTAAGAAAAATGTTGATTTAGTTGTTGTCCTTTTTGCCTTTTTGTTTTATGCTATAGCATATCCACCATTTTATGATTCAATTCCTCTTGAAATGGAAGTGAAAACTTTGCTTGGAATATCTCATTGGTATTATTGTTTTTTCTTTCTTCTAGGAACATTGTTTAGGAAACATTTTATTGTTGTACAGGCTCTCATGGATAATAAATATTGGATATGCGGGTGTTTGCTGGTTTATTTTCTTTTGAATGTTTATGATGATTGTTTGCCTCAAACTGGTGTTATACATGGGGTTTCAGGACTTTGCAAAAAGATTTCAGGTATATGTGTTTTATTTTCTTTCTTCAGGTTGTATCAACAGGCCTTTTCTAAGAAGTTTTTCTTAGGGAGGTTTTTGCAATATATAGGTACGCATACGCTTGACATCTATTTTTTGCATTATTTTCTTTTGCCAGTACAATTGTCTTCTGTTTGTTGGGTCTTTGAAAAACATCCAATGCCCATACTGGAGTTATGTTTCTCTTTAGTAATATCTCTGATTGTTATAGGTGGATGTTTGATGATTGGCAATGTAATACGGTTGAGTCCAATACTTGCGCATTGGCTTTTGGGAGCACCTCGTTCAAATAATGCTTAATTCAAGAATGAAAATGGCTGATGTTGGGTAAGTGGTTTGGTGTAATGCCTGTATAAGAAGAGAAGCGTATGACAGTGGAGTAATCTTTATTCCTTTGCAATCCGTTTGCAAAACTTTTTCCGTACCTTTGCATCAAAATTAGGAAAGATATGGAATTTGTTATTGGATTGTTGGAACAGATTGTGCATCTGGTGAACGAGATGTCGCCTTATCTGCTGTTGGGTTTCTTGATTGCAGGTGTGATGCACGCTTTCATACCGGAAGGATGGTATGCGCGTTTTCTGAGTGGAGACACGTTGAGGTCGGTGGTGAATGCCGCCATTTTTGGTGTGCCGCTGCCGCTGTGCTCGTGTGGGGTGATTCCCACGGCGATGTCGTTGCGGCGAGAAGGTGCCAGCAAGGGGGCGGTGGTTTCGTTTCTGATTGCTACGCCTCAGACGGGGGTGGACAGCATCTTCGCTACGTACTCGCTGATGGGACTTCCTTTTGCATTGGTGCGTCCTGCCGCTGCATTCCTGACGGCGTTGCTGGGCGGTGTGTTTGTGAACATGGATGCTCCGAAGGGAACGGAGGCGGGTAGCTCGTGTGGCGTGACTAGCCAGGTGAGGGAAGCAGCCGACCAGAGGGCAGGTTCGGCTGTTCATGCTCCAAGAGGCTTTTGGGGGCGGTGTGTGGATGCGTTGCGGTTTGGCTTTGTCGAGATGATGGAGGATATTGGCAGGTGGCTGATGGTGGGGTTGATTGTGGCAGGACTGATTACGGTGGCTGTGCCTGACTCCTTCTTTGCTGTCTTTAAGGACAATACGTTGCTGAGCATGCTGCTGGTGCTGGGCATCAGCATTCCTATGTATCTGTGTGCTACGGGAAGCATACCGATTGCTGTGGCGCTGATGATGAAAGGCTTGACGCCGGGGGCGGCACTGATGCTGCTGATGGCTGGTCCTGCCTGCAATGTCGCTTCAATTCTTGTCATCAGCAAGGTGCTGGGCAAGAGGACCTTGGTGCTTTATCTGGCGGCAATCATCTCTGGTGCTGTCAGCGCGGGTTTCTTCATTGACTATCTTCTGCCGCGCGAGTGGTTCACGGCTCATCTGACGATGAACCATGCGTGCAGTCATGGGGCGGGCGCATCATGGTTTGAGTGGGTTTGTACGGGTGTGCTGGTGTTGCTGCTGCTCAATGTGCTTCGTAGGCGACTGATGCATAAGCATGCATGTGGCTGTGGGCATCACCATGAGGGTGGTGACTGCTGTTGTCATGGACACGAAAGCGTTTGCAGCTGTGGAGAAGAGACGGAGAAGGTGCGGACGTATGTGGTGAAGGGTATGAGCTGCAACCATTGCAAGTCTAATGTGGAGAAAGTGGTTAACAAGGTGGAGGGAGTGAAGGCTGCGAGTGTGGACTTGCAGAGTGGGGTGCTGGAAGTGGCGGGCGATGAGGTGGATGATGCGGAAGTGTGCAGCGCTGTAGAAAGCATAGGATTTGATATTGAGAAGAAATAGGTCTTGGAAGTATAAAACAATGGGAGAGGAACTGCATGCAGCCGGTTCCTCTCCCACTGTGTTTGATTCGGTGTGGTTTCTCTCCAAACCCTTTAAAATAAAAAATGGGTTGCCGCTGCAACCCGAACCTTTGTTAACCTTAAATCTAATACTATGAAAAACACGATGCAAAGTTAGGCTTTTTTTTATATGTGTCAAGCAATCTTTTCGTAAAAGTGACGAAAAGTGTTGTTTTAATGACATAAGTCAAGGGAATGGGGCGCTGAAGGCAAAAAAAAGTAAAACTTTATAAAGAAATGGTGTGTATGTCGTTTTTTTTTCCTAATTTTACACTCTATATTGGAGAAGAAGGTGCTGATGAGATGAAAATGGCGGGGGAGAGGGTGCAGATGACAGGTGCTGGTGAACTGGATAAGCGAATAAATAACAACATATAATGAATTACAGATGGAATTACGAACCACTTACACCCGAAAATCAAGATTGCGCCGAAGTGCTGGCTGAAGAAGTGAGGGTCAGCCCTGCCGTCGCCCAGATGCTTGTGGCGCGTGGCATACGAACGGCTGACGAGGTCAGGCGTTTTTTCCGCCCGCAGCTTCTGGAGCTTCATGACCCTTATCTGATGAAGGACATGGACAAGGCTGTGGAGCGACTGAACGAGGCGATGGGACAGCGTGAGCGCATCATGGTGTATGGCGATTACGATGTGGACGGCTGTACGGCCGTGGCATTGGTGTATAGGTTTATCACTCAGTTCTATTCTAATGTGGAGTGCTATATCCCTGACCGTAGCGAGGAGGGGTATGGCGTGTCGCTGAAAGGAGTGGACTATGCAGAGAGCCAGGGCGTTAAGTTGGTGATAGTGCTGGATTGCGGCATCAAGGCAATCGAAGAGATTCAGTATGCTAAGGATAAAGGCATCGACTTTATCATTTGCGACCATCATGTGCCCGATGATGTGCTGCCGCCTGCTGTGGCGATACTGAACGCCAAGCGTGTGGACAACACATACCCTTATCTTGACCTTTCGGGCTGTGGCGTGGGCTTCAAGTTCATGCAGGCGTTTGCTATCAGCAATGCCATCCCCTTCAGTTCGCTGATACCGTTGCTGGACCTCTGTGCCATTAGCATTGCCAGCGACATCGTGCCTGTGATGGGCGAAAACCGTATACTGGCTTATCATGGATTGCGGCAGCTCAACAACAACCCGAGTGTGGGTGTGAAGGCTGTGGTGGATGTGTGCGGACTGACGGGCAAGGACTTGACGATGAGTGACATCATCTTTAAGATTGGACCTCGCATCAATGCCAGCGGACGCATACAGAACGGAAAGGAATCGGTGGACCTGCTGGTGGAGCGTGACTATGACAGGGCTTATGCGATGGCGGAGACCATCAACTGCTACAATGAGGAGCGCAAGGAGCTGGATAAGCGGATGACGGTGGAGGCCAGCAAGGTGGTGGCGCAAATGCCTGAGGTGGATGACAAAAGTGCTATCGTCATCTATAACGCTGATTGGCACAAGGGTGTGATTGGCATCGTGGCGTCGCGCTTGACTGAAGAGTTTTTCCGTCCGGCGGTGGTGCTGACGCTTGATGGCGACATCGTGACGGGCAGTGCACGCAGTGTGAGTGGCTTTGATGTGTACAAAGCCATTCAGAGCTGTGAGGATTTGTTGGATAATTTCGGCGGACATACGTATGCCGCAGGTTTGTCGATGAAGCTGGAGCATGTGGAAGAGTTTACCCGCCGCTTTGAGGAATATGTGCATGAAAACATTGACCCGTCGCAGACGCTGCCCAATCTGGACATCCATGCTTTTATTAATTTCAAGGATATAACACCTCGCTTCCATTCGGAGTTGAAGCGCATGCGTCCTTTTGGTCCTGACAATCCGAAGCCTTTGTTCTGCACGAAGCATGTGTTTGACTATGGCACGAGCAAGGTGGTTGGACGTCAGCAGGAACATATTAAGCTTGAGCTGGTGGACAGCAAGTCGAATAATGTGATGAATGGAATTGCCTTTGGGCAGAGTTCAGAGGCTCGCTACATCAAGACTAAGCGATCGTTCGACATCGTGTATAGCGTGGAAGAGAATTCGCGCAAGCATGGGGAGGTGCAGCTTCTGATAGAGGATATAAGGACACATGAGCAAGATGCGCTGAATGAGTGACATTCTTTATCTTGACATACTGAAGCAATACTGGGGATACGATTCTTTCCGCGGCATACAGGAGAAAGTGATAGAGAGTGTGTGCAGCGGACGCGACACGTTGGGCTTGATGCCTACGGGAGGCGGGAAATCTATCTGTTTTCAGGTGCCTGCTTTGGCATTGGAGGGACTGTGCATCGTTGTTACTCCGCTCATATCCCTGATGAAGGATCAGGTGAGGCAGCTTAAGTCGCGTGACATCAAGGCTGAGGCGGTGTATTCTGGCATGATGCGCGATGATATCATCCGTGTGCTTGACAATTGTGTTCATGGGGCTTACAAACTCTTGTACGTTTCTCCTGAACGGCTTTCTTCCGAGCTCTTCTTGGCTAAGTTGGAACGCATGCGCAAAATCAGCTTGATTGTGGTGGATGAGGCTCATTGCATCTCGCAATGGGGCTACGACTTTCGCCCTTCTTATTTGCAAATCGCTAAAATCAGGCAGCTGCTGCCTGTGAAGGGTGTGCCCCTCTTGGCGCTGACGGCAACTGCTACGCCTAAAGTGGTGGACGATATACAGAGGCAGCTTGGATTTAAGGAGAAGAATGTCTTTTCAATGAGCTTTGAGCGCAAGAACCTCATCTATGTGGTGCGCGAGACGGAAGACAGGGCTGGAGAGATGCTGCATATCTTGCAAAGCGTGCCAGAGGGCAGTGCCATTGTCTATACGCGAACACGTCAGCAGACAGTTGACATTGCTCGTTTCCTGGAGGAGAAGGGCATTGCTGCCGGCAGTTATCATGCCGGGCTGACTGATGCCGAGAAGGATTACAGGCAGGTCAATTGGACGAAGGGACGTGTGCGCGTCATGGTGGCGACCAATGCGTTCGGCATGGGCATTGACAAGCCCGACGTGAGGATGGTTATTCATTACAACATGCCCGATTCGCTGGAAGCCTACTATCAGGAGGCAGGAAGAGCTGGACGGGACGGCAGGCCTTCTTATGCGGTGCTGCTGTATAATCGTCAGGACCTCAAGACGCTCAACCGCCGTGTGGCAGAGACTTATCCAGAGGTGGAATATGTCAAGAAGACGTATGAGAATGTGGCGTATTTCCTGCAAGTGGGCATAGGTGAAGCGCTTGGACGCACGTTCTATTTCCCGATGGAGACATTTTGCCGCATTTTCCACCAGTTTCCTGTTCAGACCAACAGCGCTCTGCATTTGCTCAACAATGCTGGGTACATAGAATACCATGAAGAGCAGGAGTTCAAGTCGGCTTTGCATTTCATCCTGAAAAAGGAAGAACTATACCGCATTTATGAAACAGATGCAGATTCTGAAATGGTGATTCAAACCATCCTCCGCACTTATCCAGGTGTGTTTGCAAACTTTGTCTATATTGAAGAGACAAACTTGGCGCATTTGACGGGCTTGTCGGCGGAACGCGTTTATCACATCTTGAAAGACTTGCATCATCATCGAATCATTGATTTTATTCCTCATCGCAAAACGCCGGTAGTCAGTTATACGGTTGCACGCGTGGAAACGGAGCGCATCAATCTGCCGCCCAGTGTCTATGAAGAAAGGATGAAGGATTTTCAGAAACGTATTGATGAAATCTCAGAATATGTTACTGCTACAGACAAATGTCGCAGCCGTATGCTCCTTCGCTATTTTGGCGAGCTGGATAGCACCGACTGCGGTCAGTGCGATGTCTGTCTGGCAAAGAAAAAGTCTGCTGCTGTTTGCAGGGACGAGGTTCAAGCGGCTGTGCTGGCAATCACATCTTTGCTTCAGGATGGCGAAGTGCATCGGCTTACCGAACTCAAGGAGCTTCCCGTCAAGACCTCAGTGCTCGATGAGGCCATCCGCGGCATGATAGCTGAAGGGCTGTTGGAGGTCTGCGGACTTAAAGTGAAACTCAATCATTAAAAAATAAAACCATGACTCCATTCGAAATTATCGCTCAAGCCACACAAGCCATTGCGGCAAACCCTTCTGATGCTGCTGCTTATAAGCAACGTGCCATCATCCTCTGCCAGATGCGGCAGTTTGACGATGCCATGGCTGACCTCGACATGCTGGCCGACACGCTTCGTGTTGACGATGCCGAGGTGTTTCAGCTTCGTGGCACGCTCCGTATGAACAGGGGAGACAAGACTGGTGCGCTCGATGATATGCGCAAGGCTTTAGACCTCAATCCAGCCCTCATGCAGAAGCTGTGTGGCGAGTTTAAGACTCAATGATGTATAGCCGTACCCCTCGGGTACGAAAGGGCGCACCCCTCGGGTCCACTGCATCGGACCCGAGGGGTGCGTTTCTTTATTTGATGTTCTTTCTGATTTTTGTCAGGTATTGTTGCATGTGCTCTTCGTCTCTGCCATCGATAATCTCGATGATTTCCTTCATCTCCTGACGTATCTGCTCCACCTGTCCCTTGGTATAGGGGTTGAAGAGAATTTCACGCAGAAGAGTGTCGTCTTCGCTGAGCACGCCTTTGGCTATCTGCATGTGCCGCTTGAAGGTGGTGCCAGGAGCGTCCTGATGCTTCATCACTGCCGCAAAGGCGAATGTGGAGATGAACGGGATGGAGAGCGAGTACGCCACCGTCTGGTCATGCTCCTCGAAGGTGTATTCGAAGATGTTGAGTCCGAGGCGCTGGTAGAGGTCCTTGAAGAAGCAGCGTCCCATGTAGTCGCCCTCGTTGATGATGATGGCGTTCTCGTCGCTCAGCTTGCCCAGATTGGCGAACGTGGGACCGAACATTGGGTGGGTGGAGACGTAGTGGAAGCCGCTCTTCTCATAGTATTCCTTGAATCCTGTCTTGACAGAAGAAATGTCTGAAAGAATGCACGATTTGGGAAGATGAGGTATCACCTCGTCAAACACCTTCAGCGTGTACTTGAGGCTGACCGCATTGATGACCAGTTCTGGCTCGAAAGCGTCAACCTCGTCCAGCGAGGTGAATCGCTGGGTGTTGTACATGAATCGCAACCTTTTCGGGTCAATGTCATAGACGGCTACCTCGTGGTCGAATGACAGCAGGTCGGTGAAGAACGCTCCCATCTTGCCTGCGCCTAAAATCAAAATCTTCATCTCGCTACTTGTTGATAATTTCTATCTGTTGCCTAACGCTTTCCTCGTGGATGCTTTCAAACACTTTAGCCACGAACTCTGGTCCCATGCCGCAGAGTGAGCCTTGCACGCCACGCTTTGACAGGATTTCGTTGTAGCGATTGGCTTGCAGCACGGTCATGTTGTGTTCCTTCTTGTAGTGGCCAATCTCACGGCATACACGCATGCGCTTAGCCAGAATGTCCATAATAGTGTTGTCCAGTTCGTCAATCTGCTTGCGCAGGCTGGCAAGTCCTTCGGAGGTGGTGTGTTCGTCGCGGATGACGAGCAGGGAGAGGATGTAATCAAGCACCTCTGGAGTCACCTGCTGCTTGGCATCGCTCCAAGCCTTTTCGGGGTCGCAGTGCGCCTCCACAATCAGTCCTTCAAAGCCAAGGTCCATCGCCTGCTGGCAGAGTGGGGCAATAAGCTCGCGACGGCCGCCAATGTGCGATGGGTCGCAGATGATGGGCAGGTTGGGGATGCGGCGGTGCAGCTCGATAGGAATCTGCCACATCGGAGCATTGCGGTAGATTTTCTGTTCATAGCTTGAGAAACCACGGTGGATAGCTCCCATGCGTTTCACACCGGCTTGATTGATGCGTTCCAATGCGCCAATCCACAGCTCAATGTCAGGATTGACAGGATTTTTCACCAGCACAGGCACGTCCACGCCTTTCAGCGCATCGGCCAGTGCCTGTACGGCAAAGGGGTTTGCCGTGGTGCGAGCTCCAACCCAGAGTATGTCGACGTCGTATTTCAGAGCCAGTTCCACATGCTCAGGTGTGGCTACCTCGGTAGAGATGAGCATGTGGGTTTCTTCTTTCACTTGCTTCATCCAAGGCAAAGCCTTTTCGCCATGTCCCTCGAAGCCTCCAGGCTTGGTGCGTGGCTTCCAGATGCCTGCGCGGAAGTTGTGACAGCCTTTCATGGCTAGTTCACGTGCGGTAGTCATCACTTGCTCTTCTGTTTCGGCAGAGCATGGGCCTGCGATTACGAAAGGACGTTCGTTGTCGCTGGGCAAATTCAGAGGTGTTAAATCCAGTTCCATATATGTATATCTTTTTATTTTATTGATTCAGAAATTCTTTTTAATGCTTCTTCCATCTTGCTGTCCTTTGCGCACAGCGAAATGCGTATGTAGCGTTTGCCGTTGCTGCCGAAGATGAACCCTGGGGTGATGAAGACCCTTGCCTCATGCAGCACTTTCTCGGTCAGGTCCTCTACGTCGGCAATGCTGTCAGGTATTCTTCCCCAGAGGAACATGCCCTGCTGTGCAGGGTCGAACGTGCATCCTAGTTTCGTCATGATGGCTTCCGCTATCTTGCGGCGTGTGGCATACGTCTCAATGTTTGCTTGCGTGTGCCATTCTTCCGTGTTGGCGTATGCTTGTGCAGCAGCGAGCTGTAGCGGGCGGAATGTGCCCGAGTCGATGTTGCTCTTGATTTTCAGTATCCACTGCACAAAGGTGCTGTTCGTTGCCAGCATGCCCACTCGCCAGCCTGGCATGTTGTGGCTCTTCGACATGGAGTTGAACTCGATGCAGCATTCTTTAGCTCCTTCCACTTGCAGGATGCTCAGGTGCTCGTCTCTGTTCAGGATGAAAGAGTAGGGGTTGTCATTCACTATCACGATGTCATGTGCTTGGGCAAAAGCCACCAGCTTCTCGTACAGTTCCCTTGTTGCGCGCCCTCCTGTTGGCATGTTGGGATAGTTGGTCCACATCAGCTTCACGCCGCTCAAGTCCATGCTCTCCAGCTGCTCGAAGTCTGGCTGCCATCCGTTGTCCTCCCGCAAGTCGTAGTTGACAATCTGCTGGCCAAGAATTTTGCTCAGTGAGGTGTAGGTGGGGTAGCCTGGGTTGGGGACCAGCACCTTGTCGCCTGGGTTGCAAAGTGCAAGCGTCACGTGCAGGATGCCTTCCTTGCTGCCGATGAGCGGCTGAATCTCTGAGGCTGGGTCAAGCTCTACGCCATACCATTTCTTGTAGAAGTCTGCCATTGCCTTGCGCAGTTCAGGAATGCCCATTGTTGGCTGATATCCGTGTGCATCTGCTTTGTGTGCATGCTCGCAGAGCACGTCAATCGTTTCTTTGCTGGGTGGCATGTCGGGCGACCCGATGGCAAGAGAGATGATGTCTTTCCCTTCTGCGTTAAGTTTAGCTACCTCTTTCAGCTTCCTTGAGAAGTAGTATTCTGAGACCAATGAAAGTCTGTCTGCTGGCTGTATCATGTGATGTTGATTTTATTTGTTTTATTAAAAAGTGCTTTTTCCTTCCTTGTATTCTCCCAAGATTTTAAGCTGCTTGGTCAGCGGTCTTACAGCATCGATGCTCTGCCTGTAGCGGGTGTAGTCGTTGTACATTACGTCGATGTAGAACATGTACTCCCACTCTCTTCCGATGATAGGCAGCGACTGAATCTTCGTCAGGTTGATGTTGTAGAAAGAGAAGATGCTCAGCACCTGCGACAGAGAACCCTCGTTGTGAGGCAGGCTGAACACAATGCTGGCCTTGTTCGACTGACTTGGAACGCTCAGTTCCTCAGCCATCCAAGGGTCTGCCAGTACGAGAAAGCGGGTGAAGTTGTGCTTGTTTGTCTCAATGCCTTCCTCCAGCACTTTCATGCCATAGAGGGGAGCTGCCGACTTCGAACAGATGGCTGCATGTCCCTTCAGCCCCTTCTTGCTGATGTCCCTCGCTGCGCCTGCAGTGTCGTCAGTTTCCACCACTTTCAAACCTGCGTGCTTCTTCAGGAAGTCGCGGCATTGCATCAGCGCCACGGGGTGTGAATTCACCTCCTTGATGTCGTCCCAGTCCTCATCAGGCAGGCACATGATGGAGTGAGATATTCTCAGCTTGTGTTCGCCTACAATCTGCATGCCGCTGTCGCGCAGCAGCTCGTAGTTGTGCAGCAGCGAGCCGGCAATTGTATTCTCTATTGCCACCATGGCAATCGTGTTGGAGTCCTTCTTCATCTCCTCAAACACCTCTTCAAAAGTGTTGCAACAGATGAGTTCGATGTCTTCCCTTTCAAAGTAACAGTGGCTTGCCACATCGTGGAACGAACCAATTTCTCCTTGTATTGCTATTCTTTTCATCGTAAAAATAAAGTCCCGCTCAAAGGTGAGCGGGACTTGGGTTTTATTTATATTCCTTTAGCATTGTTATAACACACACAAATTCCCGCTCTTACTGTTTGTAAAGTAAAAGTAAAAATAAAAGTATGTGTTAAAAAATGACTTCATTATTTCTTTGTTGTTTTGTAAAACTGGTGCAAAAGTAAGTATTCTTCGGATACCGACAAATATTTTCGTGAAAAAAATGCGTTTTCAGTGAAAAAAAGTTACCGATGCCTCTTTTTGCCGCCTTTCTCAAATCATTGCCTTTTTTCGGTCCTCTTGAAAAGGTGGGATGGGCGAGAGAGTGGGGCGTAAAGTTCTTTTTATATAAATTAATGTATCTATCATCATTTGCGAACAACCTTCTTTCTTCCTTGGATGTAGATGCCAGGATGAAGGTCCTGATTCTTGAGGCGACGGCCGCTGAGGTCATACACGGCTTCATCGCTTTGTTCCAGAGGGGCTTCGTCTTCTGGAACAGAATCAATGCCCGTTTCTTTCTCCTGTTCAATGACTTTGTGTCGCAAGGCAGACCTCACGCCATAGTAGGCAGGTTTCTTTCCCAGCCCCGCATCGTACAGCAGTGGATGAGACGCTTCTCGCCAGCTGTTATTGTCCTTCAGTCCCCAGATGACGAGGTTGGGACAGTTGTCGTTGTTGAGCACAATATCAGTGATGACGCGGTAGTTGCGTGCTTGCTCTTCGAGATTGGTGGCAGAGGTGGATGGTATGCCCATGTCAAGCTCCGTGATGATGCACTTCAGCCCAGCGTCAGCAAAACGCTGTATGGTCTTGGCAAGTTTCACTGAATCGACGTCGCCCACAGAGAAATGGCACTGCAAGCCCACACCGTCAATCGGTATGCCGTCCTTTTTCAGGCGCATGGCAAGGTTGTAGAAAGCTGTAGTCTTCGCTTTGCCTTGCAGCTCCACGTCATAATCGTTCAGATAGAGTTCTGCTGTAGGGTCGGCACGGTGGGCAAAGACGAAAGCAGAGTCGATGTAGTCCTCGCCAATAGCGCGCATCCACACGCTTTCGCGCAGGTCATAGCCCTCAGGGTTAGAGCGCACTGTTGTTTGGTCGTCGTTCAGGCACTCGTTCACTACGTCCCATTCCGTCACCTTCCCCTTGAAATGCTTCATCACGTTCGTGATGTGCGACTTCATAATCTCCAGCGCCTCTGCGCGGCTCCAGTTCTTGTCGTTCTTCTTGCCGTCGCTTGACACCCAGGTGGGCAGCTGTGAATGCCACACCAGGCAGTGCCCTCTCATCTTCATGTTGTTGCGCTGAGCAAAGCTGACGAGATTGTCGGCTGCCCAATAGCTGAACTCGCCCTGTGCAGGCTGCAAGGCATCAAACTTCATCTCGTTCTCAGCCACCAGCATATTGAACTGCAATCCAGCTTCCTTCGTCTCGGCAAGATTCGCATTGGTGATATCGTTCTTCCATGTCGAAATAGCTGTGCCGATAAACTTGCCGTTCTTCTCCGCATACTCGCGCAGCGTAATTCTGTCTGTTTTGTCATTGATGCCATCGTCATAGAAAGCCCCCATCTGCTCCTGCTCTTCCTGATTGTCCGCATCGTCCTCGCCGTCTTGGTCACCAGGAGTGTTGAACGACACGAGCCGCAGCACTACTGAATAGGTTCCGTTTTCCTCCCTTTCCTCAATTTCCCATGTGTAGCGGCCAGGCTTTTTCAGCTCGAAGCTCCATTCGCCTGCTTGCGATGCCTTGCTCTTGGCTTTCAGCAGCAGGAACTCATCGCCCACCTTCACGCCAGCATCCTTGTCCAGCACAATCTGCATGAGCGGCATTTCCTCACTGACAGAAAAGTCCTGTGCCATGTTGAAATACTTGATAGTGCCATTCACGTTCAAACGGTCGTAGCTTGTTGCGGACGCTATCTTGAAACGCAGCACAGAGGCCGGGCGTACAAACAAGTTGGTCGCTTTTGTTGTTGCGTAATTCTTCAGCGTCAGCGTGCCAGTGCCATCATCGCCCGGCTCAATGGTGCCGTAGTTGTCCACCGTTCCGCCAATGCTGCCAGTGCCGCCCAGCACACCTCCTTCAAATACATAAGCGATGGCCTCGCTGTCAGTTGTTTTTGCGCCCAGCGCACCTCTCAGTTTCTTGGCTTCAGCCTCCTCGCGGTCATTCATCGCCAGCACACGCCCTTCCATCACACGCAGCGTTCCTGTCAGGTAGTTGTTGTTGCCAGTGATGCGGTAAGTGCCTTGCCCCTCTTTGATGATGCCCACCGGGTGCGTGTCGCTATAGCTCGGAGGCGCAATCGTTCCAGCCATCGTAGCGTCTGTCCCCAGACATCCCACAAGGAAGTAAGCCGCACGCGTATTCTTCTTCATATATCCCTGAATGGTAGAGCCAGCCTCCGTGTTCAGTTCGCCGATGCGGAAACCAGCGCCATTGGAGTTGGCTTCGCAGCAAAGCACCGCTCCCTCGTGCAGCGTCACCCGGCTTTTCGCCATCGTACTGTTCACTTTGCCCGACTTCACGGCATCTTCCACATTCTCGGGCGAAAAAGACTTGCCGCCATGTGCCATCACCACACCATAGAATCCTGCTTTCGAAGAGTTTTCCTTGAAAGGGTAGATGTGGATGTTTCCATTGAAATTATTCCAGTTTGGCCAGCTGGCACCCTTGGCCGTACCAAGATAACAGCGTTCGCCGCCAGCATAGAGGTTCAGCGTTCCGCTTCCGCTGATGGTGGAGCTGAAATAGCAATAGCGAGCCATCTTCACGTCAGCAATCTTGTTGGCTGGCAGCGAAATCGCCTTGTCGTATGTAACATAACTCTTGTCAGTGTTGTCGCCGCTGATATCAATTGTCTGGGTCTGCGCCACTGCTGGCTGCAACAGCATCGACAGAAACGAAGCAAGCGCTAAAATCTTCTTCATCGTGATGGTAAACTTTAATAGGTGATTGGGGTTAAAGATTATTACAATGCAAAATTACTTCAAAACATTGATATTTCAAAGTTTTTTCGTAACTTTACCATGCAATCATTCAATAATTATTCTTATAAAAATTAATGCTATGACAATCAGCAGTTTTACAGACGTTCCTAAAAATTATCATCTTTGTGTGAATGCAAACTGCCCTTGGCATGCCACCTGTTTGCGGCAAATAGCCATGCGCTTGTTGCCCGACAGCGAAATCCGTGCCAACATCATCAACCCCAATCTCACGGCTCGTCCTCAAGCCGATGCGCATGGCGCTTCTGCCTGTCCTTACTATCGTGAAAGCCGTACCGTCACTTATGCACGAGGGTTTGAGAATATGGAAGACAAGATGACCGTTGTTCAATACCGCAGGTATCGTTCCATGTTCTTGGCAGCCTTTGGCAGAAATCCTTTCTATGAGCGTCGCAACGGCAAGATTGCCCTCTCTCCCAATGAGCAATCCCTCATCCGCCGTATGCTCAACGATATAGGTTTCTCAATCGACAATCCTTTTGACGAGACAGAAGAACGCATTGACTGGAACGACTGAGTCATCCTCACATTTCAAGCTTCAACCATCTCCGTTTCCCATTCCCGTGTCACTTTGTTTTATTACAAGGTGACACTTTTTCTTATAATGCCAACCGACTCCATCTCCTGACGCTAATAAATATTTTGTCCTCATACTCGAAAGGACGGTTGTCCTTCACCGTCAAGGACAATCGTCCTGCATGGCAAAGGACACTTGTCCTTGTAAGCAAAGGACAGATGTCCTTAATCGCTTCGGGACATTGAGCCTGTTGACATTGCTTGTCGGAGCGTGTTCTTGTTGCTGAAATACAGAAGAATAGGCTTTTGAAATTTGTTTTTTTTAGAACTTTATTCTTGCTACTTGCGTTCAATGGTTCAGCCCTATGGACTTTATTTAATCTCTTAGCTTGAATTTGTATTTTTTAACATGGTATGTGATTTTTTTGTGCTTAAGTTTTGTTTTTTCGTTTAATTACGCTACCTTTGCCCTATCCTTCGCCGATAAACCTTGTCTGACAAGGTGGTTTGGGTGGGGGTGACATAAATATTGGAAAGGCGTTTACTTGGACGCTTTGTCTTTGACCACTGAAATCTAGCAGTTTCTATCCCGTCAAAAAACAAAGCAACGGTGAATGCCCATGGGGTATGTCATACTTGTACATTCTCCCTTGTGCCTGTATATATAAATGTATAGGTACTTTGGTGATTTGTGACATATCGGCGTGGGGTTCAGGCGTTGCTCGTTTCGACGGGAGGGCAATGCTAGAGCCTCAGTGGTGGGACGAGTGACAAGCACAGGCTCCCCGCCTTTTTTGTATCTGTGTACTAAGAAAAACAATCAAAAAGCATTAACAACATCGGTCTGGGCAGTCGCCGGTATAAAACGTAAATCGATATGAAGAAGTTTACAATTCTGGCATCGGTTGCACTGGTCATGTTCCTGCAATCATGCGGTAGCTCAAAGCAAGTAGCGACAGCACCTATTAATGTTTCACAGAATCAAGTTCAACAAGACATTGAAGTTGCATTAAATCCATGTGAAGAGTATGCATTTAAGGCTCCTTCGCAAAGAGCGGCTGGCACAGGTGTGCATTTTAAAGA
Source organism: Bacteroidales bacterium (assembly GCA_030528885.1). Taxonomy (GTDB): domain Bacteria; phylum Bacteroidota; class Bacteroidia; order Bacteroidales; family Bacteroidaceae; genus Minthosoma. Next base: position 34,336 of record JAUMXY010000017.1, read on the forward strand.
AAAAACAGCAGAAAATATTGCACAATTAAACGCGCGTGCTAATTTGGCAAAAGCTTTACAGCAATGTGTACAAGCTGCAACAAAGGACTATGCAGATGGCAAAGAACTTTTTGCAGCCGATGGAGAATCAAGCTCTTATGTAACAGACCAAAGTGCCGGTTCAGCTGATAGTGAAGTCGGTTGGGCTAAAGAATTGATTAAGGGTGCTCCCGTTGTTATGAAGAGAAAGTATAAGACACCTGATAATCAATGGCGAATTTATGTTTGTGTTGAATATCAGGAAAGCGTAGCAGAGATGGCTGCTAAAATCACGAAAGTATTCAATGAAAAACTTACCCAAGAGCAAAAAGCACGCATTGACTTCAATGAACAGAAGTTCAAACAAGAAATGCAAGAAGCTATGGGAGATTATAAGGGCGTTACTGAACAATAAATGAATTGTTTATGCAAAGATTTTTATGCAAATTATGTGTGCTGCTGCTATTAGTAATAGTGGCAGCACCTAATGCTGTACGTGCAAAGACCCAATCGGACAAAATAAAGCCCACTTGGTTAAGAAGCACTCCGCAACCATTGAATAATACCTATTCATTCAAGGTGATAATGGTAGATAATGGGCAAGAATTGGCTTCATCACGTATGTTGGCTCGTGCGGAATTATCACGTTATATAGCAAAAGAATTCAATATTGAAATTTCCGAAGAAGTGACAGAAACATCCACTACAACACAAAACGGGAATCAATATGGATATACAGATAAAGAAACCTATGTGTTCCATGCAAAATCGGAAGAAAAACCTGTTTCTGTTTATGGCGAGCGGGTAGATGAATATTATGAAATATACGAAGAGGGTGGAATACGCGTGTTTAAACTCTATACACTCTATGCTGTGTCAAATGTGGGAAAACGTGCCGTTTTTGATGAATTTAATCTGACCACCAAGTATGGCTTCTCAGCTCGTGCTTTAGTTCCTGGTTGGGCGCAAATGTATAAAGGAAGCACAGCTAAGGGAATTGCTATCCTTGCCGCCGAAGTGGCTGCTATTGGCGGTATTGTCTTTACTGAGAATGAGCGTGCAAGTTATGAATCAAAGATGCGTAGTCAACCCAACTTTGCCAAGCAATATAAGACAAAGATGGACAACTATGAAACAGCCCGTAACTGTTGTATAGGTGCAGCTGCTGCTATTTGGGTCTATAATTTAATTGATGCAATCGTTGCACCTGGAGCAAGGCGAGTTGTAGTAAAACCTCGTAATTTCAAAGTAACTCCAATGGCTTCTAAAGACTTTAACGGAGTGACGCTTAGTTATAATTTTTGAGTAAAAATGCTCCTATACCTTATTATATAATATAATAATAAAAAGGGTATGAAATCTAGTCATAAAAAAATGATGCTTGCCGCATTGCTTTTTACAGGCTTTGTCGTTCAAGATGTTCGAGCACAAAGCCGTGAAGAGTTCGATGCTTATGCCAAGCAGCAAAGGCAGAAATTTGTTCAATATAGGACGAATCGTCAGACAGAATTCAATCGCTATCGCGAACAATGCAATCGCGAATTTGCCGAATATCTGAAAAAAGCGTGGAGCCTGATGAAGCCCCAAGAAAAAGAGGCACCTCCTCCTCAGCCGAAGCCGTTTGTGCCAAAGCCGACGATTGATGATGCTAAGCCGCTGCCTGATGTACCCAAGGAAATGCCGATATTGGACATTGTTAAACCGAAGACTGTGCCACCAGCACCCACCCCCGTCGTTATTGAAGAGCCTCAAGATGACCGATTTCAAAAAAAGATACGTTTGGAATCGTTTTATGGGAAGGAATTTGCGTTGCGGAGTAGCAGCAAGGTCAAACTTTCTGTTGCAGATAATTCCCAAACAGCTATTGCTGCAGCTTGGGAAAGTATTGCGACGAAAGAATTTGACCCTTTGGTGTATGATTGTCAGCAAGCAAGAGAGAAACATCGCTTTTGTGACTGGATGTATTACCAGTTTGTGAAGGAAGTTGCCCATGTGGTAACGCAGACGGCTAAAGATTCTAACGAAGAAGTGCTCCTGACGGGCTATATTTTGGCGCAATCGGGAGTGGATTTCCGATTTGTTCGCAGTGGTAGTCGTCTTTTGCTGGCATTGCCTTTTGATGCTCAAATCTATGAACATTCCTATTTCTCAATCGGAGATAAGAAGTTTTATGTAGTAGAACAGGATGTTCAAAGTGCTTGCTATTTGATGGAGCGCAGTTTCAGCAAGGAGTCTTCCGTATTAACTCTTCGTATTTCATCTCCGATGGATTTAGGTCGTTCTGAAGGTGAATCTAAGGTGCTGACATCTAAGAAATACCCTCAGATGCGCGTGGAGTTGACGGGAAATAAACAGCTAATGGAGTTCTATCATAGCTATCCTCGTATGGATTGGCAAGAGTATTCGTTGGCTTCGATGGACAAGAAGACCGCAGAATGTATCGTTGAGGCATTCCGCCCTGTGCTTGCAGGTCATAGTGAAGAAGATGCCGTGAACATGATTCTCAATTTTGTGCAGACAGCTTTTGTTTATGGCTATGACGACCAAATATGGGGAGGGGATCGCCCTTTCTTTGCAGACGAAACCTTATTCTATCCCTATAGTGATTGCGAAGACCGATCTATTTTGTTTTCCTATTTGATTAGAACTTTGACGAAACAAGATGTCGTTCTCCTATACTATCCCAACCATTTGGCGACAGCGGTACGATTTAGCGAGGACTTACCAGGCGATTATGTGATGGTAGAAGGGCTGAAATACCTTGTTTGCGACCCGACAGGTTATAAACCAATAGGTAATGCCTATGATGAGTTTAAGAATGTTCAAGCTCAAGTCATAAAGATTCGGTAATTATTAATTTATTTAGTTAACAATTTAATTTGTAAAGTAAATGAAAACAACATTTGTTAAAATTCTTTGTGCGCTCTTTGGTGTTTTGATGCTGAGTGCATGTGCTAAGGACGAGGAAGTTCTTACAGGAAACATTATGGGTAAAGTGACCGATGCAAACTCGGGCGAAGTATTGCAGGGAGTAACCGTAACGATAACACCGAGCGGAGCATCACGTACCACTGGTAGCGATGGTTATTTCGAATTTCGTGACCTAGATTCCAAACAATACGAAATCCAAGCACGTAAGAATGGTTATACTACCAACAACAAGACTGTGACTGTAGTGACTGGACGCGATGCCTCAGGCGACATACAGTTGACCCCTATTGTACAGGACGGAAAGCTATCTTTGAACGTCAGCTCACTGAATTTTGGAAGTCAAAATTCTTCATTGTCATTCAGCATCAAAAACAATGGAAACAAAGCATTTAGCTGGAACATCAGTGGATTGGACAAGATTGATTGGTTGGGCATAACCCCCACAACAGGAACCTTAGCAGCAGGAAAAAGCAATGCAGTTACTGTGACACTGAACCGCGACCGTATTACCGAATACAAGGAAGCAACCATCATTGTTAATGCAGACAAAGAATCCATGCCATTGAAGATTACTGCAGAAGCAGAAAACAAGACATCTAAAATCTCATTGAGTGACAATGTATTGAACTTCGGAACAGAATACAGTTCACTCACTTTTGATATAAAAAATGTCGGAAACGCTGGCAACGTAAATTGGAACATAACAGGCATTGATGCTGATTGGATTAAAGTTACTCCTACAGCAGGAACAACAGCTATGAGCAAAAGCAGTGCAGTTAAAGTAGATGTTGATCGTAGTAAATTAGATGTAGGGCAACATAGCACAACAATCCTAGTAAATGCTGAAGGAGAATCTCTTAAGGTAACCATCAATATAGAAAAGGGAGCAGAGCGTTATCTTGAAGTTACACCAAGCGCTTTAGCGTTGGGTACAAACGACAGCGGCACCCTGTCTATTATGTCACATAACGGAAGTACTGTTTATAAACTCTACGGGAACGATGATTTCAGTTGGGCATCTGTTAGCAAAAGTGAGGGCGTAATCCCAGAATTCAACCCAAATGACGCTAGTACCATTGAAACTATCACAATTAACGTAAACCGAACTGGTCTCGCTGCTGGAGATTACAGCTTCACTCTTATCATTCGCTCTGATTTGGAAGATTATACTGTGCCTGTCACTATGACAGTAGAGGAAAATCAAACAAGTGGCGGTAGCGATGCAGAGATTATTAGCTGTAACGATGACCTGGTTTTTACAATTACAAGTTGCAAAATGTCTGGAACCACCGCAACTCTAAGTTACATGGTAGAGAATATAGGCAATAGTGCTATTAGTCTTAGTTTGGATGGCTATGCCAGTGGCAGATCTTACATTTATGATGATCAAGGAAATCAGTATAATTTCGGTTCAAATACAGCTTCATTGACTCTTGGCAATGATGCCAGTTATCAAAGAGTTAGTGCAACAATACCTGCTGGTGTTAAAATAAAAGGTTCTGTAAAGATTACAAATGTTTCAGATTTAGCAGCTGCATTTTCTAATATTACAATTTGGTCATATAGTGAACAGAGCTATTTAATATTTAAGAATGTTGCTATTGAAGGCCGTTCACATAAGAACGAGGAAGAAGCTCGAACAACAGGAATTGTTACTTCTTGTAGTGATAATCTAGAGTTTACATTATTAGATTGTAAGCGTAGCTCTAGTAATACGGTAACAATTTCGTATCGAGTAATGAACCTTACAAATAAAGCTGTTTCACTTAGTTTGGATGGCTATGCCAGTGGCAGATCTTATATTTATGATGATCAAGGAAATCAGTATAATTTCGGTTCAAATACAGCTTCATTGACTCTTGGCAATGATGCCAGTTATCAAAGAGTTAGTGCAACAATACCCGGAAATGTATTTACCAAAGGAAGTGTCATCATTAAGGACGTGGATGCTTCTGCTACAGAAATGGCCAATGTGACAATTTGGTCTTATAGTCATCAGGCTTATTTGACATTCCAAAATGTAAAGATTAGGTAAAAGTTTCAACTTGAAGATCGAGTAGGAGGAAAACGAGTAGTTTTCTTCCTACTTTCGTTTTCGGAGCTCACACTCCACCATACGTGCCATTCGGTATACGGCGGTTCCTATTTTGGATTCCATTCGTCTGTTTCTATACACAGCCATTTCATTTCTGCCAAGTGAAAGTAACCTACCCATCCTCGTATGTATTCCTTTAGTTTCTGCTTTCTCTTCTCATAGCCCCACCCTTACTACGATTAGTCAATTCTTTTAGTTTTGATTTCATCTTAGTCTTGGATTTGGAGTGAACAGTCAGAGAGCATTTTCCTTTGGATACACGTAGGCTTACAGCGGATGAAATAAAGAGTATTTATAATGCAAAACAGTAAGATTTTGCTGTAGGATTTGTGAATAAAACTCTATAACAAACAGGCCACGCTTTTGTTGAAGCGTGGCCTGAACTGTTATAGAGGATTGTTGCTTATTGGATGCTAATGTTTTCTTGGATGTGATTTCTCTGCGGGATGAACAAAGAAAAAACGCTCTCACGCATCACTGCGCAAGAGCGTTTCTGTGTACACATCTTTGTTTAATCTAATCTTTAATTACTGATTGGATGAGTCCGTCTCTCAGCGGAGATGTACTTCCTCTTCGATGGCGAGGTTGCGTGTGTCGATTCTTGCCATGCCGCCAGACTGCTTGGTAAGGGTCGTGCACTTGCCTTTCAGCTCCACTTCGCCTGTTCCATTGGCTTGCACGTTGAGCGTCTGGCACTTTACGTCGAGCTCAACATCGCCAGCGCTGCTGATTTGTACGTTGATGTTCTCTGCTTTGATGTCAGATTTCACGTCGCCTATGCCGCTCACCTGAATGTCGGCTGTAGCACATTTAATCTTCTTGGCATCAATGTCGCCGGCTCCTGTGATGTTGATGTTGAGCGCATGGCAGGCGATGTGGTCAAGCTCTATGTCACCTGTGCCTGATACGCTGATGCTGAGGTCGCTCTCGAACTCTGAGGTCTTCTCGATGTCGATGTCGCCTGAGCCAGAAACGTTGACACATTCAAGGATTGGTGCCTCGATGATGAGCTGGATGCTGGGGACGATGCCTGTGGCGCTCTTTTTGCGATTGATGGTGAGCACTCCGTCCTTCACCGTTATGTCATTTTCTTCGATGGCTTTCTCGTTGCCGTAGGCTTCGACTTTCAGCTCATCACCTTGAATGAACTTGATGTCGGCATTGCCAAGGAGATTGATTTTGGTGAATGTGGAGAGGTCGAGGTTTTTTGTGACCACCTTGCCCCAAGTGCGGCTATCTCGGAAGTCGTCCCTGTCGACGAGCGGGTGCAGGGTGCTTGCCGGGCTTGTTGTCTGTTCAATGCATGAAGTCATGTACGAAGCGCAGCAGCAGATGCCTAATGCGATAAGGATGCTTTTTGTTCTCATAGTTCTTGTTCTCCTTTCTGATGTTTAACAATCTCTCTGTTTAACTCTTCAATGCTGATGTTCAGGTTGTTCATCTGCCGTACTACATCAGGAAGAATCTCTGTCAGAAACTCTTGCCTTTTCATGTCCTGAATGGCGATTTTTGCTCCGCTGCAGACGAAGTATCCCAGCCCTCGCTTTGTGTAGATGACTCCTTGCCCTTGCAGCCAGTCGTATGCCCTTGCGCAGGTGTTAGCGTTTACTTCGACAACGGCTGCATATTCTCTCACGCTCGGAATCTTCTCATCCTCAAGCAGCTTTCCTTGCAGGATGTCTTCGCAGATGAAATCAGCGATTTGCAAATATATAGCTTTATTATCTTTGAAATGCATAGCTTTTACATTTTTGTAATGATAGAGAGGCGAATTTCACATTATTTATTAAAAGAGCTGGTGATTTGTGCCTTTTTGTAAAGCTGATAGCTCTTCCATGCGAAGAATGCGCTCAAGAGGATATTGATGGCGCTCCAGATGTAAATCCATGTCGGCACGTGCTCCAAGAATGCCATATCGCCGAAATACTGTGGCCAGTAAGCATCAAGCCAGCTTAGCTGCAGGGCGAAGATGATGGCGCCTGCAATTCCGACGACAGTGCCAATGGCCTGCAAAATCACATAGGTGAGAATTATGTTGTACTTGTATTTCAACGCGTTGCCGAACATGAAAATCATAGTGTTTAGGAAGATGGAAGTGAAGTTGGCTAAACCCAATGCCTTGAGAATGCTGATGGTTATTTCATATTCGTTTACGTTGGTGGTGATTCCTCCTGTAGAATTAACATGTACGGCTAAATTCAGCTGGTCGGCAAAGGATGACATGTCACCGGTCTTGCCCACTGCCACAGCGAGTGAAGGAATGCCGTTTTCGTAGCCATATACAGCCATCGTGAGCAAGGCGTTGACGCCATCGGCCAGCAGCAGCGAGAGCAGGCAGAGCAAGCCTCCGCCTATAATCATCAGGCCTACGTGCCAGACGAACTTTTCAAGGTTGGTGGCAGGGAGGGTCAGCTCGTTGATGCGCCCTTGCTTGGTGCGCAGGTTGTGTGCCCAGCAGCCGGCAAAGATGGACATCATGATTTCCAGGAAGACGAAAATGAAGTTGGCTGCCAGACTCATGTTTTGATAGTGCAGCACATCTGATGGGTCGGTGGTGAGGAAGTTGCCGCCGTCTGCTCCTTGCACCACAAGGCCTTGCCAAACGAAATAACGGCCCATAAAAAACAGCACTGTGAGGCTGATGAGGGTGATGCAGGTGAAGAGCGAGAAGTTGCGATAGAAAGCCTTGTTGATGGTCAGGTCGTATTGCGCAAAGTGAATGAATCTTTCTTTATTGAAGTTCATGTGTGTATCCTCCTATTTTTGTTTGTTGATGGTTTGTATGAAGAGTTCCTCCAGATTGGTGTACTCCTCCATGTTGACTCTCTCGTTCAGCAGCACGGTGTTAGGCTCGATGATGGTGATGTGGTCGAGCAGGGTCTCAATGTCTTTCACCTGATGAGTGGAGATGATGATAATCTGATCATCCCTCATGCCCAGCGCCACCACCTTGCGGAACTGGCTTTTGCTGAGGATGTCCAGCCCGTTGGTTGGTTCGTCCATGACCAGCAGCTTGGTGCGGGCTGCCAGCGCAATGCACAGGTATATTTTCTTCTTCTGTCCCATCGACAGCGAGCCGAGGGCGATTTGAGGAATGCCGTTCCTGTCGGGCCTGGCTCCGTTGACGCCCTGCATGTCGAAGACCTCCAGCAGCTGCACCAGCATCTGCTCGTCAAAGTTGGGGTAGAAGGGCTTGATGACCTTCAGGTAGTCAGGCAGCATGATGTGAGGCAGGTCATATTCTTCTGGCACGATGAACATCTCCCTCAGCGTCTCTGGCTGACGTTGCAGCGTCTCGTTGCCGTCGAAGGTGATGGTTCCATACTTGGGACGCAGAAGTCCCATGATGAGGTAGAGCAGGGTGCTCTTGCCTGTGCCGTTCTTGCCTAACAGCCCATAGATGCCTGGCTCGCTGTAGCTCAGCGAGAAGTTCTCCAGCACATTGTGCATGGCATTGTAGCCATAAGTGATGTTTTTGATTTCAAGCATAATGTTACTTTATTTATTATTATTGTATGTAGTGCTATTGGTACTGTTTTCTTTTGCTGTCCGAAATCGCACCCCTCGGGTCCGATGCACCGTACCCCTCGGGTCCACCTTGCCGCACCCCTCGGGTCCGCCTTGTGTCTTTACGATGTTTGTTGTATTAGTGTACTACTTAAATAATACACTGCAAAAGTATGCTGTTTTCTTGAAACTTCCAAGCAAAAGGGAGAGGAAATGCTCTTATTTAACATTTATTTAACATTCGCTGTCAAAAAAATGTCGTATCTTTGCAGGCGAAATGCGGCAAGACCTGTTCAAAAGGCTCTATTTATCAGCGCATTTCAAACGACATGAAAGTAAAGGAAATCTTAGGTGCCCTTGAAGAGTTCGCTCCTTTGGCCCTGCAAGACGGCTACGATAATGCGGGATTGCAGATTGGATTAGCAGAGGATGCAGATGCTACAGGGGCATTGTTGTGTCTTGACGTCACTGAAGACGTTGTGGATGAGGCTGTACGGAAAGGCTGCAACCTCATTGTGAGCCATCATCCGCTCTTGTTCCGTCCGCTGAAGTCGATAGCGGGCCGCGACTACGTAGAGCGCGCAGTGATGAAAGCCATCAAGCAGGATGTTGCCATCTATGCGGCGCATACGAACTTAGACTCGGCTCACGGCGGCGTGAACTTCAAGATGGCAGAGAAACTCGGATTGCAAGATGTGGAATGGCTGTCGCCCAAGATGCAGTATGTGCGTGGCGAGGAAGAGCTGACGGCAGGCGAAGGCATCATTGGCACCCTGAAGACCCCCATGTCGCAGAATGAGTTTATGGAAAAAGTGAAGGAGACATTCTCCATCAAGTCGCTTCGTTCCAACGCAGCCAGCAAGCAGACCATCAGCCGCGTGGCGCTGTGCGGCGGGTCGGGAGCATTCCTCATTCCCAAGGCCGTAGCGGCAGGAGCTGATGCGTTCCTGACGGGCGAGATAGGCTACCACCGCTTCTTCGGCTATGAGCCGTATGTGCTCTTGCTGGAGATGGGGCACTATGAGAGCGAGCAGTTCACGCTGGAGATACTCCGCGGCATCATTGCCGAGAAAGCCCCGGGATTGCCCATTCTCTCAACTGAATTGAAGACAAATCCAATTATCTATTTATAACAAAAACAATGGCAAAGAAAAAAGAAAATCCTTCAGAGATGCCTGTAGAGGACCGCTTGAAACACCTCTACCAGCTTCAGACTATCTTGACAGAGATTGACCGTATCCGTACACTCCGCGGCGAGCTTCCGCTCGAAGTGGAGGACCTTGAGGACACCATCGAGGGTCTCAAGACTCGCATAGGCAAGACTGAGTCGGAGATTGCAGACTTGCGTTCAAAGATTTCTGAGTTCAAAGGCAAGATTGAGCTTGCCAACTCTCAGCTCGCTACCTACAAGGAGCAGATGGACAATGTCCGCAACAACCGCGAGTATGACCTCCTGAACAAGGAAATCGAGTTCCAGAACCTTGAGGTGGAGCTTTGCAACAAGCGCATCCGCGAGGCTCAGAACATGGAGCAGTCAAAGAACGAGTACCTGGCAAAGAGCAAGGATGACCTGGATGGACGCCTGCAAGACCTTGAGGTGAAGAAGAACGAGCTTGACGAAATCATTGCCGAGACAAAGGCTGATGAAGAGAAGCTTCGCGAGAAGGCTAAGAATCTGGAAACAATGATTGAGCCACGTCTCTTGCAGAGCTTCAAGCGTATCCGCAAGAACTGCCGCAACGGTCTTGGCATCGTGTACGTGCAGCGTGATGCCTGTGGAGGTTGCTTCGCCAAGATTCCGCCACAGCGCCAGCTCGATGTGCGCATGCGCAAGAAGGTGATTGTTTGCGAGTATTGCGGACGCATCCTGATTGACCCAGAGTTGGCAGGTGTGAAAGCAGATGCTCCTGCTGACGAAAAGCCAAAGCGCAGAAGCCGCCGCAAGAAGGAAGAAGAGTAAACAAAGATAAAGCAAAAAGAACCGTGACTGAGATTTCAGCCACGGTTCTTTTTATTACGCGAGTTCGATATGAAGAGTCGCTCTGCGATGCATTCTCAATTATTTAATTAGTCTTGGAGATAAAGGAAATATCACAGATTTGAGCCTTGCGAGGCTCGCCAGCCCCTTCGCATGCACACCGCCTGCGCCTTGTTTCGTGCGCCGCTGTCTGAATGTTGCCGACACAGCCTGCCTAATATTTGCGACATGGTGTGGCGAGAGAGTGCTGAAGATGCTGCATCCCTGAATGTAAAACTACGCCAGTTGATATAAGAAGCTATGCCTCACCAAAGTCCCCTTTTTTTCTTGTCATTCCTGAAAAAAGTTATCCCGAAACCGAAGCCATTACCTATCGTGGGCAGTTGCTCTGTCGGCACACGCATCCCGATGAAGGATCTCAAGATTTCCCTACAACCTCGCACCCCTCCGATAAGCCTGAATTGCACGGGATGCCTCACATAGATTTTTGCAGCAAGTATATATCCATCTCTGTCTATATCAAAAGTAACATCCCGAAATTGATAAGGGTACAATTTTTTGATTATCGAGTCTGTCCCAACAGGCAAGAGATGATATATTGTGCTGTCAACCCATGATTGGATATATTCAGCATGCTTATTCATATAGATAATGAATTGCTTTTCCTTTTCATGTAGTTGGTCAAGCCCGTTCACTCCTGGAGGTACAGGTGGCATCAGCTGTTTACTTGTTCGGAACTGATGATTGGCTAATGATACTCGGTAGCTTATCGTTTCATGCTTAGAGTCCTTTGTCATTTCACTGACAACCATCATGCTGTCCCCTTCCTGCATGATATAACATGTATCAAGTATAAGAATCCATAAACTGTCATCTGCTTGTGACTTATACTTAATGTCAGAATCGGCTTTGGCTTGAACGCAAAAGGATAGCAATAAAAGGCAGGAAATTGGGAATAAGAAGCCAACCCTATAAAAGATTTTTTGTATTTGATGTATATATATCATCGCTTCAAAATGTTATAAAATCAATAGTGGTTTATTATATTCAACAATAAGAAGGTGTCTATCTACTGTACCCTTATACCAAGTTCATTCAACAACTCACTCCAGTTATAGCTATAATTGTCTTTCCAAGTAGGAAATTCATCATTATACTTGTCATTATTATATTTTAATGCGGCATCCGACGTCTCAAACCATGTTCTGGCATACGCATCAAGAGCACTATAAATTTGAGATGTAACCGTAAACTCCCCATTTTCTCCTTTTTTTATATAGTAGTCTAACCAGTCCCATTCATCATCACGTCCCTGCTCATAGCCTATAGCTCTTGCAAATAACTTAGATACAGCATAGGCCTGATATTCTATATTCACCAAATCTTCATGTTGCATGGAATTATTAAGTACATTTTTCTGGAAGAAGTGAACAACTTCGTGTACACGAGATGTAAAGGAGGTCATGGCAGATGCCTCCATTGCAATCATATTCGCATTTGGATTGTAATGGGAATTTGGCACCTCTTTTCCATTGACAATCATGGAATTCTCAAATATGTATAAGTCAACATTGTATTGCTGTAACTTCATTATCATTTCATTAGTGAATTTGTCCGTAAATTCCGAGCATGAAGCCGCATTCTGTACTTGTTGGTTCGAATTTGAAGAGCCACCGTTTCCTCCTCCACTTCCAGTACTTCCATTTCCTCCACCAGCAGAGCCTCCACTTCCCCCCGAACTGTTACTTCCGTTTCCTGTGTTACTGTTTCCACTTGTTCCTGTATTATTTCCATCTCCATCACTTGAATTATTATTATTGCCTGGGTCAGAAAAAGGATCAGAACTATCAGGCCAGCATGATGTATCTAAATCAGAATGCTCTGAATCTGATATGTCCATACTATTTGAAGAGGCTACAATTTGTACTTCTGGCAAACAATATCCCAGTCCTTTAACATAGCCACCTTTCCAGGTTCCAGCATCTAACATTGCCTCATACTCCTCCAGTGAGTAAGGGTTTGATAATGTTCCTTTTGTATTCATAATGATTATTTACTTTGAATTATTATATCTTTGCCTTTTTTTCTATAAATTGTGCAGATATTCGCCGATGTTGAAATTACTCGTATACGAGCTGTCATATATTCATCTTTATCAAAACCATTTTCACGCATCATTTCTTTTATTGATTCCCAATCAAATGGATGACATATTGTACCATCTACATTCTGTGAAGTTTGGCTCAAAATGATATAATGTGATGACAAATTGCATAAATTGCTTATAGCCATTCTTCTTTCATTTTCTGGAATATATTGAAGAACATCTTTACAGACAACTAAATCCCAAACTCCTAAAAAATCAAGTTCACCAACTAAATTTGCCACCCCACAAAGCTTCTCTCCATCTTGAAGTATTCGCTCGGATAGAGACGGAGTATAAGGGTTACTATCATAGCCATCAAAATTCAAATCAAGTCTCCGCCACTTGGATACATAATAACCAGAACCACATCCCATATCCAAGGCCTTGGATACATTTACTTCTCTGCAGAATTGTGCCACAAAATCAGAAAATGATGCATCAAAACCATATTTGAGGAAACCGTCATATTGCCATCCTCCATTCTGATTTTGTATGACATCTTTGTCACACAATAAATATTGGTCTATTAATTCAAGTAGAGGTTCGCTAACAGGATATTCAATTTTGCGCGCAAATAAATACTCATTACTTAACAAATGAAAAAAATGTTCAGAACTCAAGTTAGCAGGTCTATTCCCATTCTCGTTTTTCCAACGTATATATCTATAATTAGAGTTCTCTATTTTTTCTTTGTCTATCAGATTTACTAATACAGTGGTGATATACGACTCTTCTGGGGCAAATGTCATCCACATCTTATTATAGAAAGCAGGTTTTGTATTTGTATAGTCTAATAGAATCTGGGTAGCCTCTCTTGTAATGGAGAACCATTGAGATCCACCATACAAATGATCAAACTCATCGGGAATAGGGCGCTTTATGCCTTTTTCCTGCTGCGCTTTCACTTGTTCCCATACCCAATGCCTAGGATGAGCCTTTTCACTGGCATAATCATATGGATAGTAATATTGAAAACGACTGAATGTATTGTTTTCCCATCTTGGATGAGGCAAATGAGTATATTGTATAAAAACTTTACCACTATTTTTCTCAAAGAAATCCAGAAAATAACTCAATGGACGTACAGGATAGTCTTGCCCACTTATCAAATGGAAATAATCTGCATCTGATTCCTCGTAAGCCACTTTCAGCAAATTCATTTCACAATCAAGCACACTTGTGCCGCCCCAATGCACAGAATGAGTCTGCAAAACCCTCTTCACTTGTGGAAGACTTTGAATATCACTTATTTCCTCCTTTGTTATTAAGCTCTTTTGGTCAATGTGGATGAATACATCACAATTTTTGACGAAGAATGCAGCCAATCGTTTGAGTTGAACGGCATTTTTATGTGCCATTATCATTATAGCATGTTTCATACGCGTTCCAGAAATTTATTAGAATTTATTTTTTCAAAAGATACATTTAAGCATGATTAAAAATCTAATTCTATGATAAATTTTATCTTAATAGCGTCTGTACATAAAACGGCTTCATTTCTGCCACAATGTAACAACTGATTAAGCGTTCTGCAAGAAAGGACATTGCTCTCTGCTGATATTGGATATTATCATATCGAAAATCACGACAAGCCTTTTCTATATATTTTTCAGGTTTCATATTCATACCCCATTTTTTATCCAAAGCAAATAGTATAGGAAATAACCATTCACATAAAGAACAAAAATCTTCCCAACGCATTACAAAGCAGCAAAACGGGACAAAGGTTTTTGACTTCAGGAGATAATTGGTATATTTATTATCGTCCCCATACTTATCGTTTATTACATCGATTGCATCATAATAGTCTTGATAGTTATGATAAGCCTTGAAATGTCCAAACACATAACAATTATTATTGATAGCGAGCACCTGGCATTGTCCGCTTTCTATAGGAATTAAATGAGTGAACTTTCGACGATAATGACAGAAGCCCACAAAGTCGCTTCGTCTATTATTTTTCCAAACCCAATAGAGGGTAACCAATTCAGAGTAGAAAGGATTCAGATAATTAATGTTATCTCCTTCTATATTCGTATCATTTCCCCTAAACAGATGATATGTATCATCTTCCTGCAAATGAAATTCTTCTATTTGGGTGTCGCAATGGTATGTAATCCAGATATTTGTCATTTTATCATGCTTTTAATTAAGGAGAATCTCTTTCTTGAAGTATTCAATCGTTTTTAGCAAACCTTCTTCAATACCTATACGTGGTTGCCATCCATCCAGCAGTTTCGTGGCTTTGGATATATCAGGACATCGTTGTTGTGGATCGTCTTGAGGGAGAGGATAATATACGATAGGCGAGCTAGAACCTGTCAAACGTAATATCAAATCTGCAATTTCTCCAATATTCATTTCGTGAGGATTCCCAAGATTAATAGGTGTGTGTGGCACATCATCTGCCATCATCCTGAGAACTCCTTCTATCAAATCGTCTATATACTGCAAAGAGCGTGTTTGTTTACCATTCCCATATATAGTGAGTGGTTTCCCTTGTAGTGCCTGCACAATAAAATTGCTAACTACACGCCCATCGTTTATTGCCATTTTCGGTCCATAAGTATTAAAAACACGGACTATACGAGTATCAATGCCATACTGTTCCTGATAATCATGAAATAGCGTTTCCGCACCACGTTTCCCCTCATCATAGCAACTTCGTGGTCCATACATATTCACATTACCCCAATAATCTTCACGTTGGGGCGAAATCGATGGATTACCATACACTTCACTTGTGGAAAAGTGCAGTATACGAGCGTTTTTTTCTTTGGCTAATTCAAGCAGGTTTTTCGTTCCTACTACAGAAGTAAGAAATGTATGCACGGGGTCTTTTTGATACTGAGCAGGAGAAGCTGGACAAGCAAGATTATAAATCTCATCTACATCACAATCTATTGATAACGCATTTATTACATCATGATTCAGGAACATGAAATTTTCTTCCTCTATAAATTTAGCAATATTATTCAACCTCCCTGTAGAAAGATTATCCACACACACAATGTTACGACCTTCTTTCAACAGCCTTTTGCAAAGATGGTAGCCTATAAATCCTGCTCCACCTGCAACAATTGTACACCGTACTCTATTATCATACTTCATAACTTTTAGCTCATCAATAGGAATCGGTAAAAAACGAAAAACTTTTTATTTGGCAAATATAGCAACAATAGATGAAACAACCAAAATGATTAAATAAAAATATATGCAAATCGCTGAGAAAGCGAAAGTCAACTCAAAGATTCTCAATCATTAGCATACCCATTAAGAGAGAGAATGGAAGGAATGGCAGGGATGAGAGCCTTGCGCGGCTCTGGAAGAGGGAATAGTTGCAGTCAGCAACGTAAAAAAATCTGTGGAATCAGAGGCATCCGTGAGAAAATCAATTTCATATCCGCTCAATCTGCTCCATCGTTCCAACGGAGCATGTCTATAAACATACCGTTTCGCGATGATTAAGCAGATTGAGCGGATTACTACGATTTACTTTTATTCTCTCACAGAAATATCACGGATGAGAGCCTTGCGCGGCTCACGTTATCCTTCTATTTTGTTACAGCTGCAGCGACAGGCTTGATGGTAATCTCTCTCTCCTGAGCTGCAGGCTTGACTCTGTATTCGTCGAGCACATAGATGCAGGTGCAGCCCACGCCCGTCGTCTCGTAGTCAAGGTTGAGCGTGTAGCGGTCAGCTTGAGGCTGCAGCTGGTAGGTGAACTGGCTCTTGGTGAGGTTGTCGGTTGTGAACTGGTAAGCATTGAAGTTGAAGAATTCGTCCATCGAGATTTGCACACCGTTGCCAGCCTTGTCCAGCAGCTGCACATAACGTATGTCTGTACGCAGGGCGTGATCCTGAGGCATGACATAAGGCTCGTACATGTCGGCAACAGACTTGGTCCAGACACCCACTGGATAGCCCGTCTTGCGGTCAGGGTAGTTCTCCTCGGGACCGCGGCCATACCAGGTGATTTGGTCAAACTCATTTGCCACAGATGTGGTGAAGCCGATGCGAGGGAGAATCTCCGGCAGCTTGCCTTGAGGGCTCAGCTTGTTGTGAATCTTGACCGTTCCGTCGTTGTAGAAGCTGTAGGTGTAGTCGATGGTGAAACCTGCCAGCTGAACGCCCTGAATGTACAAGTCGAGCGCTCCGTAAGAAGAGGCGCCTACCTGCACGAGCTGATGGACTGTAACCGTCGTCTCGTGGCTGTTCTTCGTCAGCTTGATTTCAGCAGGCTGGATGCGCAGCTGGTTCACTCCTTTCGAGTACCAGAGCGTAGCCACTTGGTTGCCAAATCCTTCGGCATATCCTCCGTTGACACGGAATGCGTCCCATGAGTCAAACTCGTTGGCAAGCGGAGCGCGCCACAGGCTGAAGGCCAGCGGCTCTTTGATGATGTTCTTGCCATTGACCTCAATCTGCTCCAGGTTGCCCGTCTCCTTGTTGATGACATAGCAGAAACCCTCGCCGCTGATTTTGATTTGCTTGCTGTCTTCCTCGGCATTGACCTTGTCAGATGCTGCTTGAACGGCAGGTGCAGGGATGTTCCACGATGTGAGTTCCAGCTGGTCCCATGCCACGTCATGACCAGCCTTCGCCCAGAGCTCGTCCTTCTTCAGCGATGAGGTAATCATGACACGGTATTCCTTGCCAGGCACGATGGCGGGCTTGCGATAAGGAATCTTGACCACCTGCTTCTGCTGCGGTCCAGCTGTGAACTGTATGTCTCCTTCCTCCAGCACTTCTCCGTCAGCCATCAAAGCCCAGTGTGAGGCATACTGCGTAAGGTCGGTAAAGTGCAGGCGGTTGGTCACCTCAGCCTCGCCCGTCTCAGCATTGATAAGACGGACGCTGACAGGCTGTGTGGTCCATTTCATCTGCTCCATCTCAGGCTGCACAGTGCGGTCAGGCCAGATGCAGCCATAGGTGCGCATGTTGACGCCGATGGTGTAGAAGGTGCCTTCATCCCCGTTGCCGTCAAAGGTGAGGTAGAGCACAGCCTCTTCAGGGCTTCCTTCGCCATCAGCCAGGCACTTGTCATAGATGGCCACATTGTCCATCTCGGCATCGGCAGTATAGATGGTCTGCGGGTCTTGCGCATGGTTGCCGGCAAAGCGGCCGATGTTGATTGGGTAGGGGAAGTTGCTCAGCACACCTCTTTCGCCCGACTGGTTGCCTCGTCTGCCATTATTGTTGCTTGCTTGTGGCGCCGTCGTCTCCGTGCCTTTCAGCTCGCCGTCGATGTAGAGCTTCATCTCCTTGCTGTCCCATGATGCTGTGACATGATGCCAGTTGCCCATCCAGTTGGCTGGAAGGTCCACGTCCAGCGTGTGCTTGACGCCCGAGTGCAGGTAGAACTGCAGTTTGTCGCTGCCTTTCTGCACCACTCCGAACTGCGTGTTGCCCTTCGTGATGTAAGCCGCTCCCTCGTGCGTGCCGCTCAGCTTTCCTGGCTTGACGTCGAAGCTGATGGTCAGCGCCTTGCCGTTCAGTTCCACATTGCGGCTGCGATACACTTCCACCCATTCGTCATGTCCGCTGAGGTGCAGCACGCCATTCTCCACCTTGGCATTGCTCATCAGGTGCACAGGAGTCTTGTAGGGCGAACTGTCGGTCAGCGGACGGATGCGCTCGGTGAGGGCAGGGTTGACAAAGTCCCAGAGAGCGCCTCCCATCAGTCGAGGGTGGCGGCGTATGGCATCCCAGAACTCGTCAAGTCCGCCACCTGCATTTCCTGCCACAGAAAGGTACTCGTCCATGAATGAAGGACGTGGGTCCTGTGACTCGGGCACCATGGCTGTGTTCATCTCCAGCTCGTAAGGTGTGGGGTAGCGAGGGCCGATGATGTCCTCGGCAGGGTGTGCGTATGCGTTGCCGCCATACATATAGTAGCGTGTCGGGTCATATTTCTTTCCTTCCTTGATGACCTCCCCGATGAGCGGACCTTCACCGCTTTCGTTGCCGGCACTCCAGAAGAGGATGCAGGGGTGGTTGCGGTCGCGGAGCACCATCTGTCGCACACGCTCAAGATACATCTCCTTGAAACTTTGGTTGTTTGAGATGTACTCTGTGGCATGAGCCTCGTCTCCCGTCTCGTCTATGATGTAGAGTCCGTATTCGTCAGCCAGCTCCAGATACTTGTTCACAGGCGGATAGTGCGAGATGCGGACGGCATTGAAGTTGTACTGCTTCAGTATCTCCATGTCCTTGCGTATGGTTGCCTCGTCTATCGTGTGTCCCTTCTCGGGGTGCTGCATGTGGGTGTTGATGGCATTCACCTTGATAGGTTCTCCGTTCAGGTAGAAGACCTGATGGCGAATCTCTGTCTCCTTGAAGCCCATCTTGCTGGCTATTCTCTGGATGCTTTTGCCCGAATTGTCCAGCAGCTCCAGCGTCAGGTTGTAGAGCACAGGAGTCTCGCAGGTCCATTTGTCGGGGTTTGCGATGAGCGATGAGAGTTCCAGCGACTTCTTTCCCTTGCCGTTCATGGTGAACTTCTCGGTTTGCATCTCCTTCACCTTGTTGCCCTTGGCGTCAGTCAGGACAGCCTTCACAGCATAGCTTGCGCTTGCCTCCTCGTAGCTTTTCACGTCGATAGCCACCTTCAGGTTGGCATCCTTGTATTGCTCGTCCAGGTCAGTAGTGACAAACCAGTCGAAGAGTCGTGTCTTGGGTGTGGCATAGAGGGTCACATCGTCGCAGATTCCAGCCAGTCGCCAGTAGTCCTGCCCCTCCAGATAGTAGCCGTCGCAGTATTTCATCACGCATACCGCCAGCGTGTTCTTGCCCGGTTTCAAGTAGGGTGTGATGTCATATTCGGCAGGCTCCTGTCCGCCCTCGTTGTAGCCCACTTGCTTGCCGTTCAGCCACACGAAAGAGGCGCTCTGAGTCTTCTCCATGCGCAAGAACACCTGCTGTCCCTTCCAGTTGGCAGGCAGGTTGAACGTGCGGCGATAAGCTCCTGTGGGATTGTACTCTCTGGGCACATTCGGCGGGTCAGCCCTGAAGGGGGCGTGCACATTGCGGAACAGCGGGTCTCCATAGCCCTCCATCTCCCAGTTGCTTGGCACGGTAATCTGCTTCCACTTGCTGTCCTTGAAGCCTGGCTGGAAAAAGTCCTGAGGCACTTCCTCGGGAGTGTTGGCAAAGAAGAAACGCCAGTTGCCGTTCAGCGACAGGCGCTGGTCGGCCAGATAGTAAGCGTGTCCTTCCTCTTGATTCTCTTCATAGACAGCCGTGTTTTCGATGTAGTCATAGATGTGCTCAAGATACTGAGCGT
>JAUMXY010000018.1 GCA_030528885.1 Bacteroidales bacterium
GACTCCTTTTTTGTTTGAGGGAAAGTTGCTATCTTTGCAGCAACTTTCTTTTTTTTGTTTATGGACAGGTCGCTATATTTGCAAGGGATTTGCGCTGCTAGTTGCTTGTACAATATTTGTATATGCGGTTCGTTATAATTATTATGCAGATGTTTGAGCGCATACGTAATATTAAATATGTGTTGGTGCTGTTTGCTATCGTAATAGCAATCGGTTCGTTGCTCACTTCAAATTACTTGATTAGCGATTTGGAGAAAGAGGAACGGATTCGCATGGGGGTATGGGCTGAAGCGATGCGTTCGTTGAATAGTGCGGATGAAAATACGGATTTGAATTTGGTTTTGAAGGTTATCAATGGCAACCATACGATACCGGTTATTGTTGTTGATAAGGAAGGTTTGGTGCTTTCTTCTCGCAATGTTCAGAAGTCTTTTGCTGAGAACGAGGACTCGTTAGCGTATCTTTCTTCGTTAGCTCAAGAATATATGAAGAGTGGGCGTGTTATCCGCATAGACATGCCAAGAGAGTATGCGGCAGATGATTTTATCAGTATCTGTTATGATGAGTCACTGATGCTGAAGAGATTAGCTATTTATCCTTTTATTCAGCTTGGCGTGGTTGTGCTTTTTGTTCTTATTGCCATATTTGCTTTATTCTCGGCCATGAGAGCAGAGCAGAATAAGGTGTGGGTAGGTCTTTCTAAAGAGACGGCGCATCAGCTTGGTACTCCAATCTCGAGTCTGACGGCTTGGTGTGAAGTGTTGAGGGAATCATATCCTGATGATGTGCTTTTGCCAGAGATGGAGAAGGATGTTAAGCGCCTAGAACGTATTGCTGAACGCTTCTCTAAAATTGGTTCTGTTCCAGAGTTACATCCTGAAGATGTTGTGACCGTCTTGGAGAGAGTGGTGCTTTATATGGACAAAAGGACTTCAAGCAAAGTCGTCATTACAACGCATTTCCCCGACGCCCCGGTTGTGGTAGGATTAGTTCCGAGCTTGTTTGAATGGGTGGCGGAAAACCTGTGTAAGAATGCTGTAGATGCAATGGGAGGGGCAGGCTTGATTGATTTGTTTGTTGATGAGGATGATAAGTTTGTATATGTGGAAGTGAAAGATTCGGGCAAGGGCATCTCGAAGTCTAATTTCACCTCGGTGTTCAAGCCTGGCTTTACGACGAAAGAGAGAGGGTGGGGGCTTGGGCTTTCATTAGCGAAGCGCATAGTTGAGGAATATCATAAAGGCAAGATTTATGTAAAAGAATCGGAAGTAGGTGTTGGAACGACGTTTCGTATAGAATTGCCCAAAGAGGGTGTGGAAATGTAAAAGTATATGTTCTTGCTTGTGATTTTGTTCGTGCCGTGGAAAAAGTTGCGTTATTTTAATCTTATTTATAAAATTTATTTGTAACTTTGCACTCCGAATGGGTATAATGAATACTTATAAGATTGATTTGTTGAGTTCGCGACTTGAAGGTTCCACTTTCGAGTTTAATATTGGTGATGACTTTTTTGCTGATATTGATGGACTCTTGCAGCGTGGCGATATTCATACTACGGTAGAGTGTTTAAGCGCTGGCACATTCTTTAATTTTCAGATCCATAGCGTCGGGACTGTCGTTGTTCCTTGTGACCGCTGTTTGTCAGATCTTGAATTGCGGATTGAGACTACAGACGTTTTATGCGTGAAGTTAGGAGATGATTATTCCGATGAAGGTGACTGTGTTATTGTTCCTGAGGCAGAAGGTTACCTAGACCTTGCACAGTTCATCTATGAATTTATAGCGCTTAGCATGCCGATGACGCATTGTCATGAACCTGGGAAATGTGACGATGCGATGATGGACGAACTCAGCCGCCATCAATCCACCCGAAGTGGAGCAGAGGATGATGAGAATGCAGGTTCAGAGAATGGTAGTGCAGGCGAAAAGTCTCTTGGCGAAGATTCCGTTGAGCTGGCAGACAGCCGCTGGGCAGTACTGAAACAGTTAAAAGATAAACAATAAAAAATAGAAAAAAATGGCACATCCTAAAAGAAGACAGTCTAAGACTCGTACAAGAAAGAGAAGAACTCATGACGTTGCAGTAGCTCCAACACTCGCAGTATGTCCAAACTGCGGTGAGTTTTACGTTTACCACACTGTATGCTCTGCATGCGGTTACTATCGTGGTAAGGTTGCTATTGTAAAGGAAGCTGCAATTTAATAAACATCCTCTCTTATGGGAAAGATAAATGCTGTTATAACAGGTGTAGGTGGATGGGTTCCTACTTATATCCTCGACAACGAGGAAATGTCTACTATCGTTGATACAAGCGATGAGTGGATTATGGAGCGCATAGGCGTAAAGACTCGCCACATCCTTAAGCCTCAAGAAGGTATAGGCACTTCATTCATGATGAAGAAGGCTGTTAAGCAACTTCTTGATAAGACAGGTGCAGACCCTGAGTCTATCGAGGCTGTGCTTGTTGCGACAACGACACCAGATTACCATTTCCCTTCCACTGCTTCGCTTATTATTGGTGAATTCGGCATGAAGAACGCCTTTGGCTTCGATATGCAGTCTGCTTGTGCAGGTTTCCTTTATGCAATGGAAACAGGTGCCAATTATATCCGTGGCGGCCGATTCAAACGCATTATAATTTGTGGTGGTGATCAAATGTCATCTGTGACAAATTATGAGGACCGCAACACTTGCCCTATCTTTGCAGATGGCGCAGCTTGCGTGCTGATGGAAGCGACAGAAGAGGATTATGGTCTCATGGACAGCTATCTTCGTGTTGACGGAAAAGGTTATGACCACCTCCACAAAGCAGCAGGCGGTTCAGCAATACCATCAACTCATGAGTCTGTAGACCAGCGCCTTCATTATGTCTATCAGGAAGGACGCGCAGTGTTTAAGCATGCAGTGACCAACATGTCAGATGCTGTAGAGCAAGTGGCTACGCGCAACAATCTGACCAAAGATGATATAGCGTGGATCATCCCTCATCAGGCAAATGTTCGTATCGAGAGCGCAGTTGCTCGTCGCATCGGTGTTGAAGAAGAACATGTGATGATAAACGTAGATCACATGGCGAACACTTCAGCAGGCACTTTGCCACTTTGCCTTTGGGAGTATGAGCCTCAATTGAAGAAGGGTGACAAGCTCATCTTCACAGCCTTCGGAGCAGGTTTCTCTTGGGGCGCAAGCTACATGATTTGGGGCTATGACGGCAGCAAGTTTGCAGATACGCCAGCCGAGTTCTACAAAGAAGGACAGATTAGCCGTGAAGAGTGGTATGCTAAGAGAGGTGTTCAGTTCTAGTCGCTGACCCTTCCCATACATAAAAACAAGAGGGCGCATCGCACAAACGGTGCGCCCTCTTTGGTTGTTAAAGGAACGTGTCCTGTTCTGCCAGTGTAGAACGGCCGAGCTGGTTGAGGTAACATTAAATTCATAAACTAACGAACTCTTTTATATGCACAAATCCGGTTTCGTAAACATAGTAGGAAATCCCAATGTGGGCAAGTCCACGCTGATGAATCTGTTGGTAGGCGAGAGAATCTCCATCGCGACCTTCAAGGCGCAGACCACCCGTCATCGCATCATGGGCATCATCAACGATGAAGATGCCCAAATCGTATTCTCAGACACTCCAGGCGTGTTGAAGCCAAACTATAAGTTGCAAGAATCCATGCTGGCATTCTCCGAAAGCGCTTTGGTCGACGCCGATGTACTGCTTTACGTGACCGACCCCATGGAGAAAGTCGATAAGAACGCAGACTTCTTAGCGAAGGTAGCGCAGATGGAAGTCC
The DNA here is from genome assembly GCA_030528885.1 of Bacteroidales bacterium. Classification (GTDB taxonomy): domain Bacteria; phylum Bacteroidota; class Bacteroidia; order Bacteroidales; family Bacteroidaceae; genus Minthosoma. Next base: position 3,796 of record JAUMXY010000018.1, read on the forward strand.
CTGTGTTAGTGCTAATCAACAAGATAGACCTGACAGACGAGAAAAACCTCGTCACTCTGGTAGACCAGTGGCATGAACTGCTGCCGAAAGCAGAAATCGTGCCTATCTCCGCCTTGCATCGGTTCAATGTTCAGCCTGTTTTAGACCGAATCAAAGAGCTTCTGCCCGAATGTCCACCTTACTTTGAAAAGGACCAATTGACCGACAAGCCCGCAAGGTTCTTCGTGACAGAGATTATCCGTGAGAAGATACTTCTCTTCTACGACAAGGAAATTCCTTATTCTGTAGAGGTCGGCGTGGAAAGCTTCAAGGAAGACAAGACTCACATCCACATCAATGCCGTTATCTACGTTGAGCGCGACAGCCAAAAAGGCATCATCATCGGCCATGGCGGCAAGGCACTGAAGAAGGTGGCTACCGAAGCCCGCAAGAGCCTGGAGAAGTTCTTTGGCAAGAGCATCTATCTTGAGACATTCGTAAAAGTAGACAAGGATTGGCGAAACTCTACCAGGTCCTTGAACCTGTTTGGGTACAATCCTGAATAGACAAGAGAGGACATTCCCCTCATTATATCCTGCAAAGGAGTCGGGGCTCTACAAGAAACCTGACTCCTTTTTTTACGTGAGTCCGACGCAAGGATTAGGTTATAATCCTGCTTTTGTCAAAGATGAATAATGAGGGTTAACGAATACTTTCAACTGTGTTTTTCTTCTGTTTCCCACTGCAAAGATGCAACATTCGTTCGCTCAAGTTGTTGTCTTTTTCTAATGGCTTCAGTTTGAGTGCGATGCAATCCTTCTCTTCTTTCAGGTGACTCAAAATGCTTATTGTTGTCCAAATCGTACCCCTCGGGTCCGATGCACCGTACCCCTCGGGTCCCCTATGGCGGACCCGAGGGGTACGGTATATTAAACTATGGTCTTAAGCAGCATAGCTGTCGGGTGTACATTCCTTTCTTCTGATGCGATTCTGGCAAAATAATCTGAGATGTGTGGCATGATAAGATGATGCAGTTAGATGTTATGCATTAACCTATCATTAAGGAAGTCCACATAAAAAGGCGTGAGCCTTCTTATGCGTTCACCGAGGCAGCCTAGGAATGTGTAACCTCTGTCCGTACTTAAGAATGATTGCTCACGCCGCCTAGGGATTCTTGCTAAGCAAACGTTGTTTTCGATGATTTGGATGTACTTGATGGCAAAGTTACACATTCATTTATATATAAGAAAGGAATTGCGGGCTTATTTTTGTTCGTTCCTTGGGTTGGGCGTGAAAGATTGTTGTTTTGTTGCCCGTCATGGAGGGGAGTGTACGCGTTAAGAGGGGGGCGCGTGGCTTTCTTGTAAGGCACTTTTATTGAAAAAACACAGATAGATTTGCTTTTTCTCTCGCTTGTTCGTGCCTTTGAGACTTTGTCTTAGGTGCTTTCGCTTGACAATAAGAATCAAAAAAGTTTTTTTTATTTTGTATTGTCCTCACTTATTTGTACCTTTGCATCTGATTTTCAAGCTGCCTCGGCCTTATCCGCAGGATGAGGGGAGCCATCTGGGGCAGTGAGTATTAACCCGAAAAAGGTGATAATGGCTATCAGTTCTTTAATGGACGCTTAAGGAATTACTGAAAAATTACCGAAAGATTATGGCAAATTTAGTAGCGATTGTGGGTCGCCCCAATGTGGGTAAGTCAACCTTGTTTAATAGATTGACGAAGACTCGCCATGCGATTGTGAGTGATGAGGCGGGCACTACGCGTGACCGTCAGTATGGCAAGTGCGAATGGGGAAACAAGGAGTTTTCTGTGGTCGATACTGGCGGCTGGGTGGTGAACTCGGATGATGTGTTTGAGGAGGAGATACGCCGTCAGGTGCTCATCGCGATTGAGGAGTGTGACGTCATCTTGTTTATGGTTGACGTGAAGACGGGCGTGACAGACCTGGATATGGCGGTTGCTAACATTCTGCGTCGCAGCAAGCTCCCGACGTTCTTGGTGTCTAACAAGGTGGACAGCAATGAACTTCGCTATGATGCTGCCGAGTTCTACAGCTTGGGTCTTGGCGATCCTTTCTGCATCAGTTCCCTGACTGGCAGCGGGACTGGCGATTTGCTGGACGCTGTGGTGGCGAGCTTTACGAAGGAGATGACTGAGGTGATAGAGGAGGACATTCCGCGCATTGCTGTGGTGGGTCGTCCGAATGCGGGCAAGTCGTCTATCATTAATGCGTTTCTTGATGATAACCGAAACGTGGTGACGGATATTGCCGGTACTACTCGCGATTCTATCTACACGAAGTATGAGAAGTTTGGCTTTAACTTCTATCTGGTTGATACGGCGGGCATCCGCAAGAAGAATAAGGTAACGGAAGACCTTGAGTACTACTCTGTTATGCGCAGCATTCGTGCCATCGAGAACTCTGATGTGTGTGTGCTGATGGTAGATGCCACTCGCGGTATTGAGGGTCAGGACATCAACATCTTCCAGCTGATTCAGAAGAATCAGAAGGGGCTTGTGGTGGTGGTGAACAAGTGGGACTTGGTGGAGGACAAGAGCAACGAGGCTATCCGCTATTTTGAGCGTGCCATTCGCGATCGTTTCGCGCCGTTCACAGACTTTACGATTATCTTTGCTTCTGCTGTGACGAAGCAGCGCATCTTCCGTGTGCTTGAAGAGGCGCAGAAGGTGTATGACGTGCGCACGAAGAAGGTCTCTACAGCTAAGCTGAACGAGGTGATGCTTCCTATCATAGAGGCAACTCCGCCGCCATCGCTGAAGGGCAAGTACATCAAGATTAAGTATGTGATGCAGATTCCGGAGACGAGAGTTCCATCTTTCGTGTTCTATGCAAATCTGCCGCAGTATGTGAAGGAGCCTTACAAGCGATTCCTTGAGAACCAGATTCGCGAGCATTGGGACTTCAAGGGCACGCCTATCAATATTTATATCAGACAGAAGTAAAAGCTTGCCGGATGAGAACGTTACGCGCAATTGTTGTTGGCTTGCTGGCTGTATGCTTTGCGTCTTGCCAATGGGGCGAGAAGCGTCCGGAGGATGCTCCCAAAGAGGCGTTGGAGAAAGCGCTGGAGGCATTGGCGGAAGAGGATTATGACGCATATCTGAGCTATGTGGATTTTGGCATGGAGCTGGATTCGCTGCAGGAGGCCTCGATGCGCAATGTTGTGCGCCAGCATCAGGAGTGGAAACGGGCAGAGCGGGCAGCGGTGATGGCTGTTGAGGTGATTGATGTTCATTTGCAGAGCGATAGTGTCTGCATGGCGCATTATCAGTATGTGTTTGCCGACAGTACGAAGGAGATTGTTTCGCAGAAGATGGTGCGTCAGGGCTCTGACTGGAAAATTAGATTCAGAAACTGACAGCGGCATATAAGTTGTATGTAATGAAGGAGTAAGCGTATGGCAGGTAAGAATTTTTTTGCATCTAAGGCAGGGGCGATACTGGCTGCGGCAGGCAGCGCCGTGGGCTTGGGCAATGTGTGGCGATTCCCGACTGAGGCAGGCACGAACGGTGGTGCTGCTTTTATCCTTATCTATGTGCTGTTCATGCTGTTTCTTGCCACGCCCATCATGGTGACGGAGTTCACCATCGGTCGTTATGGCGGCAGCGATGTGAGCGACTCCTTTCACAAGATGTGTGGCGGAAAGCGCGGCTGGAAGTGGATGGGCCTGGTGCCTGTTGTGGGCGGCTTTCTGGTGCTGAGCTACTATGTAGTTGTGGCTGGCTGGACATTGTACTACGCTTATGAGGCGGTGACGGGCGGCTTTATGCACAAGTCGGCAGATGATTTCTCGGCAGACTTTGCAGCGTTTTCTTCCGACCCGGTGCAGCCCTTGATATGGGTGGCGCTCATCATGGCGATGACTTGCGGCATTGTGGCGCTTGGGGTGCAGAATGGCATTGAGAAGGCTTCGAAGATTATGATGCCGATGCTATTTGTCGCTATCATAGTGCTTGTGGTCAATTCCCTGTCCCTTCCCAATGCAGCTCTGGGACTTAAGTTCCTTTTTCAGCCAGACTTCTCGAAGGTGACAAGCTCGGTCGTCCTCAGCGCGATGGGACAAGCACTGTTCTCGCTCAGCGTGGGATTGGGGTGCTTGTGCACCTATGCGTGCTATTTCCGCAAGGATGTGAATTTGATGAATGACGGCTTGAGGGTGGCGGGCATTGACACGACTGTGGCGCTGATGAGCGGACTTATCATCTTCCCGGCAGTTTACTCTGTGCCGGGATTGCAGCCAGATGCAGGACCTTCGCTTGTTTTCATCACGTTGCCCAATGTGTTCCAGCAGCTTTTTGGCGATGTTCCCTTCTTGGCATACATCTTTTCATTGGCTTTCTATTTGCTGCTTGTCATGGCAGCATTGACCAGCAGCATTTCCATGCTGGAGATGGCGGCTGTGTATTTTCATAAGAAATTTGGCATCTCCCGTCCTTGGGCGGCGGTGATGGTCAGCGCTGTGTGCATGGTGATGGCGACCTTCTGCTCTTTGGCATTTGGCGCATGGAAGGATGTCCTGATTTTTGGCATGAATTTCTTTGACCTCTTCGATTTTCTTGTTGCCAAGTTCATTATGCCAATAGGCGGAATGCTGATGTGCATCTTCCTTGGCTGGGTGGTTGACGAGAAGGTGCTGCGTGCCGAGATGACGAACAACGGCACCATCAAGAGCCCGCTGTATCCTGTGTATCGTTTCATCATACGATATCTTGCTCCTCTCTGTATTATGCTCGTCTTTGCCAACGAATTGGGAATGTTCAGCTTCTTGAAGTAAGAAAATCATTGTTCCATTATTCGCATATTGCCGCATGCCTGTTAGCCATGCGGCTTTTTTGTATAGTGCATAATGAAAGTTTACGGCTTTCTTACGCCTTCACCGCCTACATGATAGTTTAAACACCGTGTATGAGATATTCCAAACGCGATGTTCTAAATATTATGTAGGCGGTGTTTATGTGGGGGAAATGTAGATAAAAGATTTATTTTGAAGGTGGTTGGTGCTTAATGAAAGCATTGGCTGTTAACAGCCAATGCTTTTCTTGCAATATGTTTATCTCTTTTTGTAATCTGTCTAGAAACAGTGCTGCATGAGCTCCGTCCATTTGAGTGTGGTGGAACTGGAATGAAATGGATAGCGTCTTTTTGAACCAATTGCGCTTGTATTTGCCCCAAATCAGAAATGGGTTGTTGAAGATGCCGCTATACATGCCGACAGCGCCATCGATGTCATATTGTACCAAGGCTGATGTGCCAATCACCATGCTTTCTGTGATGTCGTGGTTTGTACAGCTTTCTGCTACTTGCTTTGTAAGTTTCTGATAATGTCGGTTGAAAAGAGATAGGTCATTCACGAATGGAATGTCGCAAGAACTTACTTCTCCCTCTCGATTGGCAACAATGGTGTTTACTGCTATGGTGTCATATTGTATGAGTTTGTCGCCGGCGGGTAGCAGATAAAACTCCTTGATGCCGCTTGCCGCTTTGCCAATACAGTAGCACATCAGCATGTTGAATTTCATGCCTGTTTTGTGGCTGATTTTGACAAGGCGTGAAACATTGAACGTCTTGAAAATGGTGACCATCGGCATGGGAGCTTTCATCCACATTTCGAAGGCGTATGCTCGGTTGGTGTCTTGGGGATTAACTGCTTTCATCTGTGTTTTGTTTTCTTGTACTTCTATTCCAACTATCAATCAGTATGCAAATATAGCAATAAATATGTTGAATGGGGAAATAATTCATAAATCCAGACTCCTAATTCTTATTTTTTTCGTACCTTTGTGCCCGATTTTGAATATTGGTGATAGACAAGCGGTGTCTGGTTGCCTAATTGGGGTTTGAAAATCTATAATTATAATCTTAAAAATATGAATATTTCAGTAGAAAACATTGACAAGGTGAATGCGGTGATGACTGCCGTAGTTGAGCCTGCCGACTATACGGAGAAGTATGAGAAGGCTATCAAGGACGCTAAGAAGAAAATGAATATGCCAGGCTTTCGCCCGGGCATGGTGCCAACAGGACTGATTAAGAAGCAGTTTGGCGTTTCAATCCTTGCTGAGGAAGTGAACAAGGTGCTGCAAGAGAGCCTTTTCGGATATATTCGTGAGAATAAAATCAATATGCTTGGCGAACCTCTTCCAACAGAAGAGAACAATCAGGTGGACCTGAAGGAGGGCGAGAGCTTCACCTTTAAGTTTGAGCTTGCTATTGCGCCAGAGTTTGAGGTGGCATTGTCAAAGAAGGATAAGATTGACTACTATAATGTTGAGGTGTCTGACCAAATGGTAGAGAGCCAGGTAGACATGTACCGTCAGCGTGGCGGCAACTACGAGAAGGTGGATTCATACGAGGATAACGACATGGTGAAGGGTACTATCACTGAGCTTGATGTTGAGAATCCTGTTTCTGCCGAGAACGTTGTTATGTTGCCTAAGTACTTCAAGGATGAAGACCAGAAGAAGCTGTTTGATGGCGTGAAGGTGAATGACATCATCACTTTCAATCCTTCTGTTGCATACAACAACAATGAGGCTGAGCTGACTTCTCTCCTGAAGGTGGAGAAGGAGGATGCGCTCAACCATAAGGGTGAGTTCAACTTCCAGATTACAGAAATCACTCGTTTCGTTCCTGGCCCATTCAATCAGGAGCTGTTCGATACAGTATTCCCTGGCGGTGAAGTGAAGACAGAAGAAGAGTTCCGTGCTCGCGTGAAGGCGCTCATCGCTGACCAGTTCAAGAAGGACAGCGATTATAAGTTCATCCTGGATGTTCGCAAGTATGTGACAGACAAGGTTGGCAAGCTGGAGTTCCCAGAAGAGAAGCTGAAGAAGATTCTCTTGGCTAATGTGGGCGATCAGGAGAAGGTGGATGCTCAGTTTGAGAAGAGCATCGAGGAGCTGACTTGGCACCTGATTAAGGAGAAGCTCGTAGAAATGAACGAGGTGAAGGTGGATGACGAGGATGTGAAGAACATGGCAAAAGAGGTTACTCGTATGCAGTTCGCTCAGTATGGCATGCTGAACATCCCAGAGGAGTATCTTGAGAATTCAGTGAAGGAAATGCTGAAGAAGCGCGAGACAGTTGACAACCTGATTGACCGTTGCATCGAAGTGAAGCTTGGTGCTGCAATCAAGGAGAAGGTTACTTTGAAGGAAAGCTCTGTTAGCGCTGAGGAATTCAACAAGATGTTTGAATAAGAAAAAAGGATAATAAAAGTTATAAAAAAAAGTGGTGGAATTTTTGTTCTTACCACTTTTTTTATAACTTTGCATAGAATAGCTGCAGTGTCATGTGCGGAAAGCATGAGGGGCATTGGGCTAAAGTTCTCAATGAGGAAAACTTATTTTGTGAATTACATATAGTTATTGAAACAATAGAACTTGTATGATAAACGATTTTCAGAAGTATGCGACCAAGCATCTGGGAGTGAACAGCATGGTGCTTGACGATGTGATGAAGGCTCAGGCAGGGTATCTGAACCCTTACATTTTGGAAGAACGACAACTGAATGTTACGCAGCTCGATGTCTTTTCTCGCTTGATGATGGATAGAATCATTTTCCTTGGCACGGAGGTGAATGACTATACAGCTAATGTGTTGCAGGCTCAGATGCTCTATCTGGACAGTGTGGACAGCGGAAAGGATATCAGCATCTACATCAATTCGCCAGGCGGTAGCGTGTATGCGGGATTGGGCATCTATGATACGATGCAGTTTATCAATAGTGACGTGCAGACAATCTGTACGGGCATGGCTGCGAGCATGGCAGCTGTGCTGCTGGTGGCTGGCAAGGAGGGTAAGCGCAGTGCGTTGCCTCACAGCCGCATCATGATTCACCAGCCGATGGGCGGTGCGCAAGGACAGGCTAGTGATATTGAAATTACAGCTCGTGAGATTCAAAAGCTGAAGAAGGAACTTTACACAATCATCAGTGACCATAGCCACCAGCCGTTTGACAAGGTATGGGCGGATAGCGACCGCGACTACTGGATGACAGCGGAGGAGGCCAAGGAATATGGCATGATTGACGAGGTGCTTGCAAGAAAAGCATGATAGATTAGGTGAACGATTAAATATAATTGTGACGTGGCAAAAATGAATAAATGTTCCTTTTGTGGGCGTAGGGAAGATCAGGTGAATATGCTCATTTATGGAGCAGAAGGATTTATCTGTGACGAGTGTGTGGAGCAGGCGAGTTCCATTATCCGCGAATCGCAAGTGAGCAAGGGCGGAGACGTCGTCTTGAAAGACCTGCCTAAGCCCAAGGAGATAAAGGAGTATCTGGACAAGTATGTGATTGGTCAAGATGCGGCGAAAATCGCGCTCTCTGTGGCCGTGTACAACCATTATAAGCGATTGAACTATAAGGTGGCAGAGGATGATGTGGAACTGGAAAAGTCTAACATCATTATGGTTGGAAGCACTGGTACGGGCAAGACGCTGCTGGCAAGAACCATAGCTAAGATGCTGCTTGTTCCGTTTGCTATTGTTGATGCGACGGTGCTGACCGAGGCCGGTTATGTGGGAGAAGATGTGGAAAGCTTGCTCGTGAGATTGCTGCAGGCGGCAGATGGTGATGTTAAGCTGGCAGAGAAAGGTATCGTGTTTATTGATGAGATAGATAAAATTGCCAGGAAGAGCGATAATCCCAGCATTACCAGAGATGTTAGCGGAGAAGGCGTGCAGCAGGGACTGCTGAAGTTGCTTGAGGGCAGCGTGGTCAATGTTCCGCCGCAAGGGGGGCGCAAGCATCCAGAGCAGAAGTTTATTCAGGTGGATACGAGAAACATTCTCTTTATCTGCGGTGGTGCCTTCGATGGCATAGAGAAGCGTATCGCTCAGCGGTTGAATACGCATGTGGTAGGTTTTGATGCATCAAGAAATGTGGCTAAGCTTGATAAGGCGAACATGATGCAATATATTGCTCCTATGGACTTGAAGTCTTTTGGACTTATTCCGGAGATTATTGGTCGTCTGCCGATTCTTACGCACTTGGAGCCGCTTGACCGGAATGCATTGCGTTCTATCTTGACGGAACCCAAGAATTCCATCGTCAAGCAGTATGTTAAGATGTTTGAGATGGATGGCGTGAAGCTGTCTTTTGATGACGAGGTGCTTGATTATGTCGTTGACAAGGCTGTTGAGTTTGGGCTTGGAGCAAGAGGCTTGCGTTCTCTGATAGAGACTATCATGATGGATGCCATGTTTGAGGTGCCTTCGACTGGGGTCAAGACGTATACGGTCAACCTTGACTATGCAAGAACTCGCGTGGAGAATGCTAATGTATCGGTGCTAAAAGAGAGCACAGAGGATAGGTGAAATTGTTATTTTTAATGGTTTTATTGTACTTTTCTCTCTAAATTGTTTGAAAATATAAAACAGATTTATAACTTTGTTGTTGATTGCCAAAAATAAGACGTTAACTCGATAGTATCTGACGCTAAATGGAAAAACCTTCAACACTTCCGCAAGCCCTTAAGTATTATTTCGGATTTGACACATTTAAGGGAGATCAAGAGTCCATCATCCGGAATCTTCTTGGTCGTAAGGATACGTTTGTGCTGATGCCTACGGGAGGAGGCAAGTCGCTCTGCTACCAGTTGCCGGCTTTGCTGATGGAGGGTACTGCCATCGTCATTTCGCCGCTCATTGCACTGATGAAGAATCAGGTCGATGCCATTAAGCATATTAGTGAAGAGGATGGGGTGGCGCACTTCATCAACTCCTCGCTGAGCAAGGCCAATATCGATCATGTGAAAGCGGATATCATGTCGGGGAAAACAAAGATGCTTTATGTAGCTCCCGAATCTCTGACGAAGGAAGAAAATGTTGACTTCTTGCGTCAGGTGAACATCTCGTTTTTTGCTATTGATGAAGCGCATTGCATTTCGGAGTGGGGGCATGACTTCCGTCCCGAATACCGCAAGATTCGCCCTGTAATCAATTGGATTGCCATGGCACCGATTGTTGAACTGTTTATACCTCGCACCAAGGTCTCTGTGGTAAGGCAGTTGGCGGAGTCGTATCGTGCCAAACGGCTTGAGCTAGAGGAACTAAATAAGGAATATAAGCAATTCCCCGACCGCTTGGATGAAGACAAGGTGAATGCTTTGTCGCAGTGTGTTACTGGAATAGCGAGCATTCTTTCTTTCTTGTCAGAACTGAAAGACTTGATTAAAGAGAAGTCCGACAAGTGTGCGCGTCTTGATGCTAAATTTGTGGAATCGCTTCTCGGTGCGATGCCTTCTGCCCGTAAGAATTATGACGAGCTGAGGAAGAAGGTGGCGGATGTTCCAGCTGTGGCAGCTCTTCCAGAATTGCCAACAGACGAGGAAATACGTAAGGCTGCAGAGCGGATTTATGATGCCCCTGTAATTGCCTTGACGGCTACAGCTACGGATAAGGTGAGAAATGATATTAAGAAGAATTTGGGAATCGTCGATGCTATAGACTATAAGTCGTCTTTTAATAGGTCTAACTTGTATTATGAGGTTAGGCAGAAGACGGCTGAGGTTGACAAAGATATTATTAAGTTCATACGGCAGCATCAAGGTAAAAGCGGTATTATTTATTGCTTGAGCCGCAAGAAGGTAGAGGACTTGGCAGAGGTGTTGCGCGCAAACAATATCAAGGCTGCGGCGTACCATGCCGGCATGGATTCAAAGGACCGTAGCGACACTCAGGATGATTTCATCATGGAACGTGTGGATGTAATCGTCGCAACCATCGCATTCGGCATGGGAATAGACAAGCCGGATGTGCGCTACGTCATCCATTACGATATACCCAAGAGCCTGGAGGGCTATTATCAAGAAACTGGCCGTGCAGGCAGAGATGGCGGAGAGGGAAAATGCATTACATTCTATTGCCACAAAGACTTGGAGAAGCTTGAAAAATTCATGAAGGACAAGACTCCTGCAGAGAAAGACATCGGCAGCCATCTCTTGGAGGAAACTGCTTCTTATTGTGAGTCTTCTGTTTGTAGGCGAAAGATACTTTTGCACTATTTCGGCGAGGAGTATGAGCTTGCTAATTGCGGGAATTGTGACAACTGCTTGCATCCGAAGACAAAAGTGGAACAGAAGGACAACTTGCTGTTAGCCTTGCAGGTGATTCTTGCCGTGAAGGAGAACTTCAAGAAAGAATACATTATAGATATCTTGCGCGGGGTGGAATCAGAGATTGTGCTGAGCCATAATCATGAAAAGCTCGAGCAATTTGGTGCGGGAGCTGATGTGGAGATTACAATGTGGAATGCTATATTCGCTCAGGCAGCACTGGAGGGTTATATGGAGAAAGAGGTGGAGACTTATGGTGTCTTGAAACTGACAAAGGCTGGCAAGAAGTTTGTCAAGAAGCCTGTATCTTTCATGGTAGTGGAGGATAATGATTTTGATGATGACTTTGATGATAATGTGGAACAAGGCGGTACAGGTGTGGCTGACGAGGTGCTGTATGCAATGCTGCATGACTTGAGGAAGAAGGTCGCAAAGAAGCATAATGTGCCTCCGTATGTGGTGTTCCAAGATGCTTCGCTTGAGTCTATGTCGACGCTTTATCCTATTAGCGAGGAAGAGCTGCTCAACATCCCAGGTGTTGGCGCTGGAAAAGCAAAGCGGTATGGCGAGGAATTCTGCAAGTTGATAAAGAGACATTGTGAAGACAATGATATTGTTCGGCCGACGGATATGCGGGTGAGAACAGTCGCAAACAAGTCGAAAGTGAAAGTTAAAATCATACAGGCGATAGACCGAAAGGTCAGCCTGGAGGACATCGCAAAAGCGAATGGCCTTGATTTTGATGAGCTGCTCGATGAGATGGAAGCAATCGTATATAGCGGCACGAAACTCAACATTGATTATTATTTTGAGGAGATAGAGATGGATGAGGATGTCGTGGATGAGGTATACGAGTATTTCCGCAAGAGCGAGACGGACGACTTGGAAACAGCTCTTGACAATTTGGATGGAGATATTTACGAGGAGGACATAAGGCTGGTTCGTATCAAGTTTATCAGCGAATTGGCGAATTGAAAAGGTGGAGAATGGGGCTGTTGTTGCTCCGTTCTCCTTTTTTTATGTTAATAAATGCATTTTCTTCATTCTTCATTCTTCATTCTTCATTTTAAATTCGTACCTTTGCATGCAATAAAATTAGATTCACTATGTCATCATTTATTGCAGATAAGGTTGTGATGGAAGGACTGACATTTGACGATGTGCTGCTGATTCCAGCATATTCCAAGGTTCTTCCGCGCGAGGTTTCGCTCAGTACAAAATTTTCCAGAAACATTGAACTGAAGGTTCCATTTGTGACTGCTGCTATGGACACGGTCACCGAGGCTCCTATGGCAATCGCCATAGCGCGAGAAGGTGGTATTGGCGTTATTCATAAGAATATGTCGATAGAAGAGCAAGCGCGCCAGGTTGCTATTGTTAAGCGTGCGGAAAATGGAATGATTTATGACCCTGTGACTATCAAGCGCGGTTCTACGGTGCAAGATGCCCTGAACCTTATGGCTGAATATCATATTGGCGGCATTCCTGTGGTAGATGATGTCAATACGTTGGTGGGCATCGTGACTAATCGCGACTTGCGTTTCCAGACGGATATGGACAAGAAGATTGATGATGTGATGACAAAGGAGGGGCTTGTGGTGACTCATCAGCAAGCTGACTTGGAAAGTGCGTCACGCATCCTGCTTGAGCATAAGATAGAAAAACTTCCTGTGGTGGACAATGACAATAAGCTGATAGGACTTATCACTTACAAGGATATTACGAAGGCAAAGGATAAGCCGATGGCATGCAAGGACTCAAAGGGGCGTTTGCGTGTGGCTGCAGGTGTTGGAGTGACAGCCGATACTTTCCAGCGTATGGAGGCTTTGGTCAAAGCTGGTGTTGACGCCATCATCATTGATACGGCTCATGGGCATTCTAAGGGCGTGATAGAGAAGGTGAGAGAGGCAAAACAGGCGTTCCCAAATGTTGACATCGTTGTTGGAAATATAGCAACAGGGGAGGCTGCGAAGGCTTTGGTTGAAGCTGGCGCGGATGCTGTTAAGGTAGGTATCGGCCCTGGCTCAATCTGTACCACTCGCGTGGTGGCTGGAGTTGGCGTTCCTCAGCTTAGTGCTGTTTATGATGTGGCTCAGGCTCTTGCCGGTACGGGAGTGCCCCTGATTGCAGACGGCGGTCTTCGCTATTCTGGCGATATCGTGAAGGCGCTTGCAGCAGGTGGCAATTCTGTGATGATAGGCTCTCTTGTAGCTGGTACAGAAGAGGCTCCGGGCGAAACAATCCTTTTCAATGGACGTAAGTTCAAGAGCTACCGCGGAATGGGTTCGCTCGAGGCAATGGAGAACGGTTCTAAAGACCGCTATTTCCAGAGCGGCGTGGTTGAGACAAAGAAGTTGGTTCCAGAGGGCATTGCTGGACGCGTGCCTTATAAGGGAACTGTTCAGGAGGTCATTTATCAGCTTGTTGGCGGTCTCCGTTCGGGAATGGGCTATTGTGGTGCTGCGGACATTGCAGAATTGCATGATGCCAAGTTCACTCGTATCACAAATGCCGGTGTGCTGGAGAGCCATCCTCACGAGGTGATTATTACTAGCGAGGCTCCGAATTACAGCCGTCCTCAGTGATAAAAGCAGACAAGAAGAGGGTGGAGGTTTGAAGGCGGTAGCACCATGGCCGGAAGCTTGCCAATAGACCGTACCCCTCGACTACGACATACCGTACCCCTCGGGTCCACTTGAGTGGACCCGAGGGGTACGGTTTTTATTTGATGAATATAAGGCGCTGTCTGTTGCTGTGTGATGCGATGGCCGTTTCTTCGCCCAACTTGACAAAATGACGGGAATAATTGTTAAAAAAGTATTATGGGGACGATTACCATGTGTGCGTGAGGCTCTTTTTCGTTAGTTTTTTGTATCTTTGTAGCTAAATTTTAAACGAAGAAATAGAAGTAAATGAAAACGATAGCTTTATTTATAGCTTCTTTGGCGATAGGCATGTCTGCTGTGGCGCAGACAGATGATCCTATTGTTATGAAAATCAATGGTAAGAATATCACAAGGAGTGAATTTGAATATTCCTTTAACAAAAACAACTCGGATGGCGTGCTGGATAAGAAAACAGTGGAAGAGTATGTGCCTCTGTATGTGGATTTCAAACTGAAGGTTGCTGAGGCTGAACGCCAGCAGATAGATACGATAGCAGCCATACGTAAAGAACTGAATAGTTACAAGGAACAAATGGTGTTGCCAACCATTGTGGATACAGCTTATATTGAGCGTGAAGCTCGTCGGACTTATGACAACACAGCTGCTCGTTTCGGAGGCGAAGACTTGTTGACCGCAAGCCATATTCTTGTGATGATGAGGCAAGATGCCACTGCTGAACAGCAGGCGGCTGCAAAGGCTCGCATTGACAGCATTTATGGCGCGCTGAAGGCTGTGCCGAAAGAACAGCTTGCAGAGCGTTTCGCTGCTATGGCAACGGAAAAAAGCGAAGATACGGGCTCTGCTCGACGTGGGGGTGCATTGGGACAGTTCGGCAGGGGCATGATGATTCCCGATTTTGAGAATGCCGCATTTGCCTTGGCTGCTGGCGAGATGTCTGCTCCAATCAAATCTACGGTAGGGTACCACATCATTTACATGACGGAACGTCATCCTTTTGAACCTTATGAATTCCATCGCGAGAATATTATAAAGTTCCTTGAACAGCGTGGCATTCAAGAGATGGCAGCAAATGCCTATCTGGATTCGTTGGCTGCAAAAAAGGGAATGGCGCGAGCAGAGGTGATAGATGAACTGCATCAGGATGTGATTGAAAAGGATGCTGAATTGAAGAACCTTTCTCAGGAGTATTATGATGGAACGCTCATGTATGAGGTGGCAAAGAAGGATGTTTGGGACAAGGTGATAGATGATGTTGCTGGGTTGGAAGCGTATTTTAAGAGTCACAAGAAAGATTATGCATGGGATGCTCCTCGTTTTGCTGGAATTGTTATTCATGCAAAAGATGAGGCTACCTTGGCTCAGGCAAAGAAGATACTGAAGAAGGTGAAAAAGGAAGAGGATTATGCGACAGCGGTAGTCGAGGCTTTGAATAATGACTCTGTGAAACTGGTGCGTATTGAAAGAGGCTTGTTCAAGCAAGGAGACAATGCGTTCGTCGATAACATGGTTTTTAAACAAAATACGGAGACGAAGCCAAAGGAGGCGTTTCCTGTAGCTGATGTTTATGGTAAAAAGGTGAAGAAGCCACGTAGCTATGTGGATGTTCGAGGACAAGTGACTACGGATTATCAGAATGCATTGGAGAAAGCTTGGGTGGAGGAACTGCGTAAGAGATACTCGGTCGAGGTTTTTGATGATGTGGTAAAAACGGTAAATAAGCATTAAACATGAATGTACGTGGATTTTTATTGAGCATTTCTGTGGCGTTTGCCTTTTCGGCTTCCGCTCAAAACAATAGTAACGTTATAGATGAAGTTGTATGGGTGGTTGGCGATGAAGCAATCTTGCGTTCTGATGTCGAGAATGTGAGAATGGAGGCTCTTCGTCAAGGGCAGCGTTGGGATGGTGACCCTTATTGTGTTATTCCAGAGCAGCTGGCAGTTCAGAAACTTTTCTTGACTCAGGCGGCTATTGATTCCGTTGAAGTGGGGGATTCTGAGGTGTTTCAGCAGGTGGATGCCGACATACAAGGGATGATTATGGATGTGGGGTCGAGAGAAAAGTTGGAAGAGTATATGGGAAAAAACATCGCCCAGATAAGGGAGCAGATGTTCGAAAGCTACAAGAATAGAATGATTGTGGAGGATGTCCAGTTGGGTCTTGTAAGGGACATCAAGGTAACTCCGGCACAGGTGCGGCGCTATTTCAAGGGACTGCCAGAAGATAGCATTCCTTTTGTGCCAACAAAGGTGGAGTGCCAGATTATTACCCGAGAGCCAAAGATACCTCAAGAAGAAATCGACAGGGTGAAAAATACGCTCCGCGACTATACGGAGAGAATTAATAGCGGAAGCGCTCAATTCTCAACGCTTGCACTGATGTATTCTGAAGACAAGTTGTCAGCCCAGGCGGGTGGTGAACTAGGATTTGCAGGGCGTGCTTCTTATGTGCCTGAATTTGCCAATGTGGCATTCAATCTGACCGACCCTAAGGCGGTTTCAAAGATTGTAGAAACGGAATTTGGCTTCCATATCATCCAGCTGATAGAAAAGCGTGGAGATATGGTCAATTGCCGCCATATTCTGCTGAAGCCAAGGGTGACAACAGAGGCTTTGCAGCAGAGCATCAATGATTTGGATTCTATCTCTGCAGAAATAGCGCGAGGACTTTACACATTTGACGAGTGCGTTTCCTTTGTATCGTATGATAAGGATACGCGCAATAATTATGGTCTGTTGTATGATAAGGATCAGAGAATCTCTAAATTTGAGATGAAGGATTTGCCGGCAGAAGTGGCTCGTGCTGTTGCAGGTTTGAAGGTTGGTGAAATATCCAAGCCTTTTATCATGGTTGACAGTAAGGGAAGGGAAGTGGTTGCAATTGTAAAGCTGAAGAGCCGTACTAACGGACATCGGGCAACAATGGTGGATGACTATCAGGAACTGCAAGATGTTGTGATTAGCAAATTGCGTGAGGAGAAAATCGAGAATTGGATACGAGAAAAGCAGAAAACGACTTACATCCATATTAACGAGGAATGGAAGAATTGCGAATTCAAGTATCCTGGATGGATTAAGTGATAAGTCTTGTTGAACATCAAGGGGAAACTTGTAGGGTAAACCATGAGATATGTAGCTCTTAATAGCAGAAAGCGTTTCGTGTTCAATGCGGTGATGTGGTTGGTTTCGAGCATCGTGTGCTTGGCTCTCTCTTGTCCGCTTTCTGCCGCTGCCCCTCAAGATTCGCTTCGTGCAAGGTCGAGCGAAAATGTGAAGCTCATTCATAGCGACCTACTGTACAAGAACCGATTGGATGCCAAAGCTGATGTGCTTGTCGGGAATGTACGATTGTACCATGATGGTATGTTCTTGGATTGCGACAGCGCAAGGTTTTACAAGGAAGAGAATACTTTCAATGCGTATGGGAATGTGAAGATGACGCAAGGGGATACGTTGTCGCTGACAAGTGATACGTTGTTGTATGATGGTCCAATGATGCAAGCCCATGCTGTGGGGAATGCTGTTCTGACGCATGGGAATACTGTTCTTACCACATCTGTCATCGATTATGACCGGTTGGAAGGCATTGGCTTCTACCCTCAGCATGGTGTGCTGGTTGATGGCGATAATGTGCTGGATTCAGACTATGGACAATACACTCCAGCGTTGAATGAAGCCATATTTAAGGATAATGTGGTGCTGGACAATCCTAAGTTTAATCTGAAAACGAATGAGTTATTATATTATTCGGATACAAAGATTGCCAGGATTGTTTCTGAGACAAACATTATCTCCTCGGATAGTACTTTTGTGTATGCGTTGCGTGGTGAGTACAACACCCAGACAGGGCAGGCGTGTCTGATGGATCGTTCCCATATTTATAAGGAAATGCGTGATATCGTGGGGGATAGCCTTTATTATGATGAAGAAAAAGGTGTAAGCGAAGCTTTTGGCAGCGTGGTGCTACTGGATGTTGAGAATCACTGCATGCTTACAGGGCATTATTGTCGGTATGAAGACGAGCATGGCGTGGCTTTGGCAACGGATAGTGCTGTTTTCCATGAGTTTGCAGAGTCTGATACCTTGTATGTACATGCAGATACATTAAAAATGATTACTTACAATGCGCAGACAGATTCTGTTTATCGGGATCTTTTCGCATATCATAAAGTCAGGATGTTTAGAACAGACATTCAGGGGGTATGTGATTCTCTGGTGACTCATGAGCGAGATTCGTGTACCTATATGTTTGGACAGCCAATCTTGTGGAATGATGTTCAGCAGGTCTTTGGCGAGGAAATTCGCGTCTATAATAATGATAGTACAATTGATTGGATCCATGTCGTTAATCAGGCTATGACCATCGAACAGGTGGATTCTGTTTCTTATAATCAAGTGTCTTCAAAAGAAATGTTTTGCTATTTTAAGGATGGAGTCCTAGAACGTAACGAAGCTAAAGGGAATGTTTATGTTTGTTATTTTATGGATGAATCCGATGGGACACGGATAGGTATGAATTACACAGAGACACCGGAGCTTCATCTTTTTATGAAAGATAAAAGAGTGAATAAGATTTGGATGAAGGAGAGTTCTGGTGTAATGTATCCCCCTATCGCGATACCTGCGGAGAGGCGTTATCTTGCCGGCTTTGCTTGGTTCGACTATATCCGTCCCCAGAATAAAGATGATATATTTGATTGGAAGTCAAAGAAGAAGGAACAAGAACTGAAAAAGACGGAAAGGCGCGTGGTTCCCAAACAGCGTCTTGCTGATTTGTGAAGCAATATGTTAAACGGTTAATAACAAAATTTATATGGGAATGTTTTCTGTCAGAAAGCCACGTGGTTTTCACCATAATTACATGTATTACGATCCAAGAAAAGAAAAGCTGAAGGAAATTGATGAGAGGGCGAAACGTGATTTGGGGCTGCTTCCTCCCAAGGAGTTTACCCCTGAAGATTTACGGGGGAAGTTTGTACAAGCGACAAAGCATGTGAGACAAAGGAAAGAAAGCGGGAAGAAACCTGTTTCGTATGGTGTGTTGCTCATAATCATCGTGTTGCTGGTGCTTTTAATGCGTTGGATAGTTGCAGGATAGTTTTTATTTAATCATATATAATCATAGCCGTTTTGGACGATATTATTCATCTTTTACCCGATTCTGTTGCCAATCAGATTGCTGCAGGAGAGGTGGTTCAGCGCCCTTCTTCCATCATAAAAGAAATGGTGGAAAATTCGATTGATGCAGGTGCGAAAAACATTCAAGTGTTGGTTGCTGATGGAGGAAAATCCTGTGTGCAGGTTATAGATGACGGAAAAGGCATGTCTGAAACGGATGCAAGGTTGGCTTTTGAACGCCATGCCACTTCCAAGATAAGGCAAGCGTCAGACCTCTTTAATCTTACGACGATGGGGTTCAGGGGGGAGGCATTGGCAAGTATTGCTGCAGTAGCTCAGGTAGAGCTGAAAACTCGACGTCCTGATGATGAACTGGGGACCATGATTCAGATTGCAGGGTCGAAAATTGAGAAGCAGGAACCCGTGGCTTGTCCTGCTGGCTCTAATTTCTCTGTGAACAACCTGTTTTTTAATGTCCCTGCAAGGCGGAAGTTTCTAAAGTCGAATCAGACGGAGCTGACAAACGTCGTAGCCGATTTCCAACGAATCGTATTGGTGCACCCAGACGTTTCTTTCACATTATATAATAATGGGGCAGAGATGTTCCGATTGCCCCAAGCAACAGTTCGCCAGCGAATCATAGATGTTTTTGGCAAAAAGATGAATGCGGATTTACTTCCTGTAGAAGTGGAGACGTCTTTGGTTCGCCTTTCTGGATATGTTGCAAAGCCAGAGTCTTCCAAGAAGAAAGGTGCTCATCAGTATTTTTTTGTGAATGGTCGTTACATGCGGCATCCGTATTTTCATAGCGCCGTTATGAAGGCCTATGAGAATATGATACCAGCTGGCGAACATGTTTCTTATTTCCTTTACTTCTCTGTTGATGCGTCCTCTATCGATGTAAATGTACATCCTACAAAAACAGAGATTAAGTTTGATAACGAACAGCCAATATGGCAAGTGCTTTCTGCTGCTGTGAAGGAGACGATAGGACAGTTCTGTAATGTTCCGTTGATAGATTTTGATATAGAAGGGAAACCCGACATACCAGTGATGGGGGCGGTTAACTCCATTCCGCGACAACCCAAGTTGGGAGCGCCAACCTATAATCCGTTTGAAAGCACTTCGCGTACAAGGTACACCCCGTCAAGCGGTTGGGAGAAATTGTATGATAAGTATACGGCGTCCATGTCAGACAAACCAGAGAAGTCCTCAGCCTTCCAGGGTCTGGCGGATGTGGTCTCTGGCGGGTTGGAACTTCAAGTGAAAGATGTTCCCGAAGAACTAAATCTGCAACAGTCTATCTGGAATGAGCGGTTTGCAGATGGCGGAATGCCTTCGGGCTCTTTTGATGCCACAGTGCCGAAATTTCAATATAAGGGTAAGTATATAGTATTGCCAAATGGCGCGGGAATAATGCTTGTCAATCAGCATCGGGCTCACGTTCGTGTGTTGTTCGAACAAAATATGCGCTGTTTAAAATCTCACGATCGCCCATCTCAGAAAGAGCTGTTCCCTAGCGTCGTCCAATTTGAACCGTCTGAATGTGTGATGCTTGAAAGTTTGCTGGACGATATCTGCGGGTTAGGATTTGATTTGTCTAATCTCGGCGGCGGCTCTTATTCGGTCAATGGTATTCCGTCTGATATAGAGGGTGTAGATGTCGAAAAGCTGCTTCACGACATGTTGTCGTCTGTTCAAAGCGAGATGAGTGACGTTCGGAAAGATGCTCAAGAGGCTTTAGCGCTAACTTTGGCGGAAAAATCGGCAATTGTTTATGGGCAGGTCCTTACAACCATAGAAATGGAACATCTTTTAAGGGATTTGTTTGCGACAAAGATGCCGGCAAGGACTCCTGACGGAAAATTGATTTATACGATTGTGGAAGACTCATACTTTGAGAACTTTTTCTGATTTCAAGTGCTAAAGAACGATTTTGATAAGTGGAAAGTATAAAAAATGCTAAAAAAAAGCATAAAATAATAGATATATAACGTTTTTTTTGATTTTTCTTGTGTCTGAATAAAGTAAAATATATAACTTTGTATCAGATTTGGTGTGAAAAGTCTGAAACGGAACAGCTTTTGTAGGTGTCGTTGCGGAAATTCTACCATATCATAAGATAAAGAAATTTTTAAAATAAATATTTAATTATTGTTTTATTTAAAAGTGTATTTATGAAAAAGTTAATGATGGCGTTGGCCTTTGTAGGCCTTGGTACTGTCGCAGCTAATGCACAGTGTGACGAGTTCGCAACACCAACAACTAACAAGTACAGCGTAGCTACAAATTCTTTTTGGGCTAACTGGTATGTTCAGGTCGGTGTTGACATGAACATTTCAAATGTCTATAAAGGTGGTTCTTTCTTTACGGAAGATTGGCATAGTGGCCGTACTTATGGTGTTGACCTCGCTGTAGGTAAGTGGTTCACTCCAGGCATCGGTACTCGTCTGAAACTGAATTGGGAAAATGGTGCTTTTGCGCACGCTTTCCGTAACACAGACCATGTATGGCAAGCTCCTTCTTTCCATAAGGGTGGTTATGCTCTCCTTGCATTCGATACAGAGTTCAACATGAGCAACATTTTCTGTGGCTACAATGAATCACGTGTTTGGAACCTTATCCTCTTCCCACGTATGGGAGTTGTTCGCAACTTTGATTCAGGTAACTACGCTCCAGTTCTTGGTGGTGGTATAGAGTCAACTTGGAAGCTCTCTAAGCGTGTAAGCATCTATCTTGATGCAGCTTATATGTTCACGACAAACGGTTATATGCCATATGAGGCAGACGGAAAGGCTTTCGCTTCAAACGGAATCGCAGCTGTTGACCTCGGTTTGACATTCAACCTTGGCAAGACAGGCTGGTCTAAGGCAGTTTCTCTCGAGGATTATGAGGCTCTCTCTGCTGAGGCATGCTCTAAGCTCGCAGCTCTTCGTTCACAGCTCAAGGCTGAGCAGGACGAGAACGCACGTCTCCGTGACCTCCTCGCAAAGCAGCCTAAGGCTCCTCAGACAGTTACAGAGAAGATCGTTACAAGCAGCGCTGCTTCTGTATTCTTCGACATCAACTCTTCTAAGCTCAACTCAAAGAAGGATCTCATCAACATCGAGTCTATCGCAACTGCTGCAAAGAACTCTGGTGCTAAGGTTGTTGTAACAGGTTCTGCTGACAGCAAGACAGGTTCTTCTGCTTACAACCAGAAGCTTTCTGAGGCTCGTGCACAGGCTGTTGCTGACGAACTCGTAAACCTCGGCGTTGAGCGTTCTAAGATTGAAGTTAAGGGTGTTGGTGGCGTTAATGACGTTGCTCCATACAACCTCAACCGTCGTGCTGTAATCGAACTCAAGTAATCTAATTATATAGAGTTTATGAGGGTCGCCCTTATGGGTGACCCTCTTTTTTGTTCTTTTTTTATTGTATTGGCAAAAAAAGATGCTTTTTGTTTTGTTGGTTCGGAAAAAAAGTCGTACCTTTGCAGTGCTTTTGAAGAAAGAGCCTTTAGGATTGAATAGACGGGATGTAGTACAGTTGGTAGTATACTTGGTTTGGGACCAAGGGGTCGCACGTTCGAGTCGTGTCATCCCGACCAGCGAAGAGGCTTTTTCAAGAGAGTAGCGGGATGTAGTACAGTTGGTAGTATACTTGGTTTGGGACCAAGGGGTCGCACGTTCGAGTCGTGTCATCCCGACTAACAAAGGGCGTTTAGCTCAGCTGGTTCAGAGCATCTGCCTTACAAGCAGAGGGTCGGCGGTTCGAATCCGTCAACGCCCACAAAGGAAGACTTCGGTCTTCCTTTTTTTGTTTATAATATCCTTCCCCTGTGTGCGTACAGATATTCCCATGTTGAATAAAAAAACAAAAACATGAAATGTTCCACGTTTTTTGTAATGTATGTTCCACATAAAATGCTTATCTTTGCAAAGGATTTAGCGCAGATGCTGTATAGAGGTGTAAACATCGTTTTTCGTTTCAAACTATGAGTTATCCAGCGTCTGGTCTGTTATTTTCTAAAAAAGAATTGAATGAAGTTTTCAAACGATTGTTTGATAGATGAATGCGCTTCTTATGTAGCAGCGTTTGCAAATTCTCTCAAGCAATGACAATAGGATTAGGTATGGGAAAAATTATAGCATTGGCAAATCAGAAAGGAGGAGTGGGGAAGACCACAACAGCAATCAACCTGGCCGCTAGCCTCGCCGCGCTCGACAAGAAAGTTCTTGTAGTCGATGCCGATCCGCAGGCGAATGCTTCTTCTGGTTTAGGAGTCGACATCCAGCAGGTTGACACTTCCATTTATGATTGTATCGTCAATTCGGCAGATCCCCATGAGGCGATATATACGACAGACATTGATGGGCTTGACGTAATACCAAGTCATATAGACTTAGTAGGCGCCGAGATAGAGATGCTGAATGTCTCCAAGCGTGAATTGGTACTCAAGCGTATCCTTGAACCCCTCCGTACCGAGTATGATTATATACTCATCGACTGTTCCCCTTCCTTGGGAATCATCACCGTCAACTCGCTCACAGCGGCAGACTCAGTTATCATACCCGTTCAGTGTGAATACTTTGCGCTTGAAGGAATCAGCAAGCTGTTGAATACAATCAAGATTATCAAGTCCAAACTCAACTCACGCTTAGAGATAGAGGGCTTCCTGCTGACCATGTTCGACTCACGCCTTCGTTTGGCCAACCAAATTTACGAAGAAGTGAAGCGCCACTTCCAGGAGCTTGTCTTCAAGACTGTGATACAGCGCAATGTCAAACTCTCAGAGGCCCCCAGCCACGGCATACCTTGCATACTCTACGATGCCACTTCCAATGGCGCGAAGAATTACATCTCCTTAGCCAAGGAAATCGCCGCCCGCGAAGTAAAACAATAACAGAAAGCACAAACGAATATAAAAGATATGGCAGTAAGAAAAAAATTCGGTTCAGCTTTAGGACGCGGTCTTGATGCTCTCATCTCAACAGAGAATGTCCGTACCGAAGGCTCTTCCACCATCAACGAAATAGACATATCCTTGATAGAGCGCAACCCCAACCAGCCGCGTCACGAATTCGACGAGACCGCCCTTCAGGAGCTTGCCGATTCCATAGCGGAGATAGGCATCATCCAGCCCATCACCTTGCGCGAACTGGAAAATGGACACTATCAGATTATCGCAGGAGAGCGTCGTTGGCGTGCCTCCCAGCGAGCAGGTCTCAAAAGCCTTCCCGCCTATATCCGCACGGCAAGCGATGAGAACGTCATGGAAATGGCATTGATAGAGAACATCCAGCGCCAGGACCTCAATTCCATCGAGATAGCCTTAGCCTATCAGCACCTGATAGATGAGTATAAGCTCACCCAAGAGAAACTGAGCGAGCGTGTAGGCAAGAAACGCGCCACTGTAGCCAACTATCTCCGTCTGCTCAAGCTGCCCGCCCCTGTGCAGGTCGCTATCCAGAACCATCAGATAGACACCGGCCATGCCCGTGCCCTGCTTGCGCTCGACGACCCCAAGGCCCAGGTCAAACTCTTCAATGAGATACAGAACAAAGGCTATTCCGTTCGTCAAGTAGAAGAAATCATCAAGCAAATCAACGAAGACCGCCCCGAGGGAGCCGTTTCGTCCAAGCCCCGTTCCGGTTCTGCCCCATTAACGGCAGAAATGGATGGTTTGCGCAACGAATTGGCCCAGCTCCTCAAGCGTGGTGTGAAACTCACTTGCTCCCCCCGCGGTGGTAAAGTCACCTTCTCCTTCAACGATGCAGACGATTTGCGCTCCATCATCTCCTTAATGCAAAAAGAACTTTAATTAGATGCTTAGCAGTCATACAGCCCGAGTTTTGAGCATCCTTCTGTTGATGATGCTATCCGTCATTCCAGCCAGCGCACTGGGATTAGATGAGTGCGTCCCATCCCCGACACCCGACACCTTGGCTGTAGACACACACACCGCTGATGCTCAGGCAGTCGACAGCTTATTCCGGCATGCCGCTTCGTCCGTCGTCTCAGCCGACAGCCTTGATGCCGTAGCAGCCATCTTGCAGAAATTAGATACCACGGCAGCCAGCTTCTCCCTCACCGCCGACTCCTTGTTGCGCCTCAGCGCCCCCAAAGAAAAAGGCCGCTTCATCCCTGACCCTAAAAAAGCCATGTGGTTAGCCATGATTATACCGGGCGGAGGACAAATCTACAATCGGAAGTACTGGAAGCTCCCCATCGTCTATGGAGGTTTCATAGGCTGCGTGTATGCCATGACCTGGAACAACACCATGTATCGCGATTACTCACAGGCTTACATCGACATCATGGACAACGACGAAAATACCAAGAGCTACGAAAACTTCCTTCCCGACCACTACGACATCAACGCCAACAGAGACCGCCTCAAAGACCTCTTCAAGCGCAAGAAGAATTACTACCGCCGTTATCGCGACCTCAGCATGTTCTGCATGATAGGCGTTTACGCTCTTTCCATCATCGACGCATATGTCGATGCCGAGATGTCCAGCTTCGACATCAGCGAGGACCTTTCCTTCCAAGTCAATCCAGCTGTTATCAACGATAAACATTCCGTCATGCGAGCCCAAGGCATCAACTCCAATTCATACGGATTGCAGTGCAGCCTGAGCTTCTGACAATAAATATAGAATACACATGATGAATAAGAAAAACATACTGGTATGCTTATCCCTGCTCACCGTATCGTTCGCCCACGCACAAGACGTGCAGCCAGCCGATGCGGTCGATATGCCAGAAAGCATGCTTATCAGCCAAGAGCAGCTGATGAAAGACTACACCAACGCCTCCAACCTGACAGCAGGCCAAGGAGAACTGTCCGCTTTGTCTTACGATGACTCCCTCCTTGTCAGTCGCCTTTCCCGCATCCCCACCACCATCGAGATGCCCCTCAACAACGTCACCCGTGAGTTCATCGACACCTACTGCAACAAGATGAAAGAGGCAGTAGCCATCATGCTCGGCTCCTCCAACTTCTATAACCCCATCTTCGAAGAAGCCCTTGAGCGCTACGGCCTTCCCCTCGAACTCAAATACCTGCCAGTCATCGAGTCAGCATTGCGCCCAACTGCCACCTCCAAAGCTGGTGCAGCCGGACTGTGGCAGTTCATGATTACAACAGGAAAACGCTATGGGCTCGAAGTAAACACGCTCGTTGACGAACGCCGTGACCCCGTCAAGTCCAGCGATGCAGCAGCACGCTACCTCCGCGACCTCTACGATATGTTTGGCGACTGGAGCCTTGCCATTGCAGCCTACAATTGCGGCGAAGGCACCATCCAGAAAGCCATCCTCCGCACAACAGAGAAAGACTCCGTCGATTTCTGGAAAGTCTATGGCAACCTGCCCCGCGAAACCCGCGGCTACGTCCCGGGCTTCATCGCGGCAACCTACATCATGAACTACTATTGCGACCACGGCATCGTGCCCCACGAGGCAACCCTTCCCGACGAGACCGATACCGTCGTCGTGCAGAAAGAAGTCAGCTTCGCGCAGATAGCCTCCATGTGCAACGTCACCCTCGACGGGCTTCGCGCCATCAATCCGCAATACCGCCGCGACATCGTCCCCATCGGTCATGCGCTTCGTTTGCCAACTGCCGCTATTGAAGACTTCATCCAGAAAGGTGACAGCATCTATGGTCTCAATCCAGCCAACGGCATGCTGACCTCCAACGTGCGCCGCGCCGTCACCCCCGACGTGTCAACTGCCGCCTCAAGCGCTAAAAGCACCTCCGCACGCTACGTCACCGTCCGCAGCGGAGACACCCTCTCCGGCATAGCCAAACGAAACGGCACAACCGTGGCTAAAATCAAGAGGCTCAACGGAATGCGCAGCGACTCCATTCGACCCAAGCAGCGACTGCGGGTACGCTAATCCCACA
Source organism: Bacteroidales bacterium (assembly GCA_030528885.1). Lineage (GTDB taxonomy): Bacteria > Bacteroidota > Bacteroidia > Bacteroidales > Bacteroidaceae > Minthosoma. The sequence continues at coordinate 30,504 of JAUMXY010000018.1, forward strand.
GGCGGTACACCTTCCCCCATGTTCAAACCTGTTAACAGCTGATGCTTATGAATACGACTCAGATAAATGTAGAGCAAGAAGAAAAAATGGTGAACGACGAGTTTCAGAGTTTGCTGGACGCCTATCTTTCCACCAAGCACCGCAAGAGAGTAGACATCATCACCAAAGCCTTCAATTTTGCCAAGCACGCCCACAAGGGAGTGCGCCGTTTGTCAGGCGAACCCTACATCATGCACCCCATTGCAGTAGCCAAGATTGTCTGCTGCGAGATAGGCTTAGGCTCCACCTCCATCTGTTCAGCCCTCCTGCACGATGTGGTCGAAGACACCGAATACACCGTTGAAGACATTGAAAACATGTTCGGTCCCAAAATCGCCCAGATAGTCGATGGATTGACTAAAATCTCAGGTGGAATCTTTGGCGAGCACGCATCAGCCCAAGCAGAGAACTTCAAGAAGCTGCTGCTCACCATGAGCGACGACATACGCGTCATCCTCATCAAGATAGCCGACCGCCTGCACAACATGCGCACCCTCGGCAGCCAAGCCGTCAACAAGCAGTATAAGATTGCCGGTGAAACACTCTATCTTTATGCTCCGCTCGCCAACCGATTGGGACTCAATACCATCAAGACCGAGCTGGAAGACCTCAGCTTCAAGTTCGAGCATCCAGAAGAGTATCAGGCCATCTCGCAGAAACTGGCAGCAACCCAAGAGGAGCGCGACATCCTGTTCGACGACTTTGCGGCGCCCATCCGTGCCGAGCTCGACAGCCTTGGCATCAGCTACGAAATCAAGCAGCGTGTCAAGTCTCCCTATTCCATCTGGCGAAAGATGCAGACCAAGCACATCCCCTTCGAGGAAATCTACGACATACTGGCTGTGCGCATCATCTTCGAGCCAGAAGAGATAGACACCGAGCTCAACGACTGCTTCAACATCTACGTCAAGCTCAGCAAAATCTACACATCCCACCCCGACCGCACCCGCGATTGGGTCAGCCATCCCAAAGCCAACGGCTACCAGGCGCTCCACGTCACCCTCATGTCCAAGCAGGGCGAGTGGATAGAAGTGCAGATACGCTCGCGCCGCATGGACGATATAGCAGAAAAAGGCTTTGCCGCCCATTGGAAATACAAAGACGGCGAAAAGACAGAAAACGCATCAGAGATGGAACTGGACAAGTGGCTGGCAACCATCAAGGAAATCCTTGACGACCCACAGCCTGATGCCATGGACTTCCTCGACACCATCAAGCTCAACCTCTTCGCATCCGAAATCTTTGTCTTCACCCCCAAAGGCGAGCTGCGCACCATGCCAGCCGGAAGCACCACCCTCGACTTCGCCTTCAGCATCCACACCTTTGTCGGAAGCCACTGCATAGGCGCAAAAGTCAACCACAAGCTGGTGCCCATCAACCACAAGCTCAATAGCGGCGACCAGGTGGAAATCCTGACATCCAAGTCGGTACGCCCCACACGCGAATGGCTCAACATCGCCACCACGGCAAAAGCTACCACCAAGATACTCTCCATCCTGCGCAAAGAAGAGCGCGAGGCACGCAAAAAAGGCGAAGAAATCCTCGATGAATTTTTCCAGAAGAACGACATCGTCAAAGACACCCTCGCCATCGACAAGCTGTGCAGCGTCCATGGTGTAGCCAAGTCCGATGCCCTCTACGTCGCCATAGCCGAAGGCAAAATCCTCCTTGGACGCGAAGACATCGACGCCCTAAAGGAAAAAGCAGAAGTCATAGGCTGGAAAAAACTCTTCTCATTCGGCAAAAAGACAAAGAAACAGCACAAGAAGGCCAAAGAAACCGTAGGGCCAGACTTCGACAAGAAAAAACTCCTCTCCCTGACCGAAGACAGCGTACAGAACAAATACATCCTGTGCGACTACTGCAAGCCCATACCAGGCGACACCGTCATGGGCTACATCGACGACGACCGCCACATCGTCATCCACAAGCTCCAGTGCCCCACAGCCGAGCGACTCAAAGCCAATCGAGGCAACCGAGTGCTGGGTGCCAAGTGGGAGATGAACCGCACCATGCTGTTCCCCGTCTCCATCTATGTGAAAGGATTCGACAAGCTCGGGTTGCTCCACAAGATGACAGAAGTCATCTCCCATCTCCACGGAGTCAACATACGAAAGCTCGAAGTCGAATGTGACGACGGAATCTTCGAATGCACCATTCAGATGTTCGTCCACGACACAAAAGAGGTAGATGAAATCATCAACAGCCTCCGAGAAATACCCGATGTCAAGGAAGCTACACGTATATGAGAAAAGTTGGGAGTTATTTTGAAAGGAGTTAAAGGAAGTTAGAAGGAGTTAGAGGGATTTGATTTGTAGTTAAGTAGTTATCGCTACGCTCGTCCTTCGGACAGAAGTTAAGCCATTAGCTTTTTCAGACATGCCCTGCCGCCCCCAAGTATTGGCTTAACTACTTAACTTCTGACTAATTAACTTCTTCAGAAAGTTGAGATATTTTGATTCCCTGCCTTCCAACCACAATACCGCAAAACCATACACCGCATGACATTTCATTTATGCCTAAAATCCTTCTTTCAATAGCATTCATTCTTCTGAGCATCGTTCCATCCTCAGCCCAGCCAGGTATGTACCGTGGCCGAGTTGTAGATGCAGAGACAGGTGAAGCCATGCCCTACGTCAATGTGTCCGTTGGCGAAAACAGAGGTACTGTGACCAACATGGAAGGCGATTTCGCCATCAGGCTGAACGCAGGAGACACCCTGAGATTTTCTTTCGTAGGCTATCAGCCCCGCAAGATAGAAGCATCCCAACTCCCCAAGCTCATCCAGATGGAGACATTGCCACAGGCTGTCAACGAAGTGACCGTGGTGTCAGACTATTCCATCCTGATGAATGTTTATGAGCAGTTATTACAAAGCAGCAATGAACAGCGGAAAAAGTTGTATTTCAACAGAATAACCGTGAAGACCAAGCTCGGCGCAGAATTAGTGGAAGACATCATGGAAGCCAATTCCACAATCAATGTCCGCGACATGAAAGTCCTGTCGGGTTTTTGCTGGACCTATACCCCAGAGGGATGGCGATACCCATCCCAGTTGCAGCGCAGCAATCTTCATGTTCTCATGATGACAAGCCCCATGATGCTGAACAATCCCTTGGGGAAAGACTATCTGACCCCATTTCCCCATCCATGCACTGTCCAATACCTGCAACAGAATTATTCCGTCTCCACGCAGACCGTTGTAGCCGACGACGGTAAACAGATGTACATCCTTGATTTGCAGCCAAAAGAAGGACTGGACGGAATCCTTTCGGGCAAGATGTATGTCGATGCTGAAACATATCGCCTCTACCGCTTTGATGGCATAGTGCAGGGAATAGGCATCAATGTCAAACGTTTTGACAGAGAACGAAGGACACAGGGCGTTCCTGCTGCCACCAGAATGCAGCTGATTTACGATTATAGCAATGGAGTGCCCGAAGTGAAGAGCTTCCTGTTCAAAGGGCGGAGCGAGGAACTCGATGTCACCATGTTGCTGCTGGAAACCAAGTTGGACAACCGACCGAAGAAGGGCGTTTCAGTACGGAGCAATCTGATTGATGCCATTGATGATGCAGGCAACACGATTGACATGGATGAACACAAGAACACCATTCTGCGTACACGGGAAGAAGCAGCCATAGCAGGGCAGAGCATGACAGAAACGCTGTCCGATGTTCCTTCTGCTCCCGTACCTGCCATCCTTCCCCATGTTCAGAAAGCGATGAACTTCAACAGGGTCGTTCCGCAGGAGAAGGTCTATCTCCACTTTGACAATACCGGCTACTTCGAGAACGAGACGATGTGGTTCAAGGCATACGTCACACGCACCGACAATGGCAAGGGCACCGACCTCAGCAAAGTGCTCTACGTCGAACTGCTCAATCCCAGTGGCGACGTGCTGCAAACGCAGAAGTACCCCATTGACTCGCTCGGACAGGCTCATGGCGAAATGAAGCTCGACACCATCTTGGGTGCAGGATATTACGAGGTACGGGCCTACACACGATACATGACCAACTGGGGCGTGAATGCCTGCTACTCCCGTGTGTTTCCCGTCTTCAAGAAACCTGCTGTTGAAGGTGACTACAGCAACTTGACCATTCCTCCTGTCCGTTACCGGCAGAGTCTGCCCAGTCATCGTGCTGCAGAAGATAGCTTACTTTACCGTAAGGTGATAGCTGGCGGCATTAACGACAGTCACATCAACAAGTCCGTTAGCGTGCAGTTCTACCCCGAGGGCGGCAATCTCATCATAGGAAAGAAAAACCGTGTAGCGATGCTTGCCGTTGACGACAACGGGCGTGCCTATCAGGGTGAGGGGTTTGTGACCAATAGCCTTGGCGATATTCTCATCTCTGTGCAGACCGACAGTCTCGGCAGGGGTGTTTTTGAAATCGTGCCAGATTCTGGAAAGCTCACCTTCCAGATGCGCAACATGGAAAAGAAAGAACGGAAACAGGTTCAGTTCTTTCCTCTTCCCGAAGCGCAGAAAGAAGGTTGTGCCCTGATGCTCGATGCCGTGAGCGACACGGTGCAGGTCACACTGCAGTTGACCGATAGTCTGTGTGGTTCTCCGTTAGGCTATGTGCTCATGAACAACGGCAACATTTTCCGATGCGACACCATGCGTGCAGTTCCGCTCATCGAGATAGAACTGAACAGAGATTCCCTTCCCGAAGGTGTGAGCCAAATCACCGTGTTCGACAGTTGCGGACGCATTTGGGCAGAACGCCTCTTCTTCCGTTGTCCTGTGCCCAAGTCCAGCGACAGCATCATGATTACGACAAGAACGCCAAGACTGACTCCATGCGGAAAGGTGGAAGTCGAGCTTTATGCACAGCCCAACTCTAATATTTCTTTTTCAGCTATCGATTGTGCCACGATGAACAACGGCAAGCAGGGCAACATGAAGACATGGATGCTGCTCAGCTCGGAAGTGCGGGGCTATATCCACAATCCGGAATATTATTTTGAGTCAGACGACAAGGAACATCGGCAAAGCGCCGACTTGCTCATGCTCACCCAGGGATGGCGACGCTACGATTGGGAACTCATGACGGGGCAGAGGGAGTTCGAGAAAATACAGCCCATCGAAGACAAGTTCTATGTGTTCGGCAAGCTGAATGTTTACCGCAAGCGCAATCCTGTGAACAATGTCCGTCTTGAAGTTTACCTGTACAACAGAGAGGGCCAGAGTCTAAAAGGCGAGACCGTGACAGACTCCGTGGGCAACTATGCCTTTGCGATGCCATTCGTTGATGGCGACTGGGATATGCAGATATTCACACGCAAGAAGAACAAGAAGGGCAAGGACAAGCGCAAGACCTACTATGTGGGCATTGACCGTCAGTTCTCGCCCACGCCTCGCTACATCACTCCATTGGAGGCGAGCGCGCGAAAACGCCTGCTGCCTAATCTGTTCCTCATGTCTATGGAAGAGCCCGAGGATGAGGACGATGTGTTCATCCCTATCACGAAGAGAGACCATGTGCTGCAGAACGTGACGGTGAAGGCGAAGAGACGCTACTTCACCAACGATGACTATATGTACAAGAACGAGGAGTTCGGCAAGATTTATGCCTCATTGTATTACAATGCGGCAAGGGAAGCGGACAAGATTCTTGATATGGGTGAACCTCTGCCATCTTTGTCAAATTTCGTTTACAGTAAATTAAATACGCATTATGATTGGACAGGCGAGAATCCGCAGCTCTACAAGGGAAGAGGAGTTCAGTACATATACAACAATGGTGAACGAGACCCAGTGTATCCAGCGGATCTAACCTGGCTTGACGAGGTGAAGTCCATCTATATCGTACTGAATGGTAAGAATTCCGTCACGATGGAACAAATGAGCCAGACGAATTCGCCTATTTTCGTTTATGTCTATAACCGCTTCGTTTATACGACCGAAAGCCAGAAGGGGCTTCGCCGCACCTACTTCCAGGGCTTCAACAAGCCCTCCACGTTCCAGATGGAAGACTACAGCGTCATCCCGCCCATGGCGGACTTCCGCCGCACCATCTACTGGAATCCCGACGTGAAGACGGATGCACAGGGAAAGGCAAAGGTGGAGTTCTACAACAACTCGACCTGTCAGGAGATGTACATCAGTGCAGAGGGAATGACGGAGGATGGAAAGGTGCTGGTGAATGAGTAAGTTTTTTACGGTGTTGCGGTGTGCGGTGCAACTATATAACTGCATGAAATCGGAAGTGGGTTTGCATGGATTGATAAAACTCACTTCCGATTTTGTATGGTATCTTGCGATTATACGAGTCCGTTGAGATCGCGCCCGATGGCTTGCAGTTCCTTTCTGATAGACTTGAGCCGCTCGATGACTTCGATGTCACGGTTGACTTCGCCGTTTTTGTTTCGTTTGATCATGTCGCGCGCTCCTTGCAGGGTCATGCCTCGCTCTTTCACGAGGTGATAGACCAATCTCACTTGTTCTATGTCAGCTTTGGTGTATTGTCGGATGCCTCTGCCTGCCTTTTGTGGCTTGATGTTGGAGAATTCTTTTTCCCAGTAGCGCAGCAGGGTTTCGGTGACTTTGAACATGCTTGCCACTTCGCTGATGCTGTAGAACATCTTGAGGTCTTTGTTCTTGTTGAGTGCCATAGGGTTATTGTTTCTTTGGTATGTTCTTGAGTATCTCGAGTGTGAAGTCGTAGAAGGTCTGCACGGTAGGGATGAGGCAGCCTTCGTTGGGTGTGTGGGGACTGACGATGGTGGGGCCATAGCTTGCCATGTCCATGTCGGGATAGTTGACGCCGATGATGCCGCATTCGAGTCCTGCGTGGCATGCTCCGACGGTGGGGCGCTTGCCGAATTGCTTTTCGTAGATGTCTGCCATCATGGCTACGAGTGGGCTCTTGGGGTTGGGCTGCCAGCCGCTGTATGCGCCTTCGAGCTTGACTTCCATACCTGCCATGGAGAAGCAGGAGATGTATTTGTTGCTGATGTATTGCTTCATGCTGTCTTGCGATGAACGGGCAAGGGCGATGACTTCTGCTTTTCCGTCGGCGATGTCGATGATGGCGAGGTTGCACGAGGTCTCGACAAGGTCGGGCAGGGATGGGGTGTAGCGGAGCACGCCGTCATGCGCTGCCATCACTGCGTTGATGATGTTTGCCTGTATGTCTTGTGGTATGGCTTTGGCTGGTATGGTCTCGACAGGAGTGGCTGTGAGCTGGAACTTGCTGGTCTCGATGTCCTTGTACTCATCGGTGAAGATGTTTCGGCATTTGTCTATGAGGGCAAGGAACTGGTCTTTCATTACTGCGGGCACGAGCACGGTTGCTTCGCTTTCTCTTGGGATGGCGTTGCGCATGTTGCCGCCATGCCAGCTGCAGAGCCATGCCAGCTGGGTGTTGATGGCAGCGAAGAGGGTGCGGGCCATGAGCTTGTTGGCATTGGCGCGTCCTTTGCAGATTTCGATGCCTGAATGTCCGCCCAGCAGGCCTTTGATGGAGATGTTGTAGCAGAGCATGTTGCTGGGCTCTACGTTGATTTCCTGATAGGTCATGTTGCAGAGGATGTCGACGCCTCCTGCGCAACCGATGGTGATTTCTCCTTCTTCTTCGGAATCGAGGTTGAGCAGGTATTTGCCTGACAGTTCGCCAGCCTTCAATCCGAATGCTCCTTCAAGGCCAGTCTCTTCGTCGCGGGTGATGAGCACTTCGATGGGGCCGTGCTCGATGGTGCTGTCTTCGATGATGGCCATGGCTGCTGCCACGCCTATGCCGTTGTCGGCGCCGAGGGTGGTGTTGCGGGCTTTCACCCAGTCGTTGTCGATGTACACGTCAAGCGGGTCGGTGGCGAAGTTGTGAGGACTGTCTTTGGTCTTCTGTGGCACCATGTCCATGTGTGCCTGCAGGACTGTTGTCTCTCTGTCTTCGTAGCCTGGAGTGGCTCCTTTGGTCATGATGACGTTTCCTGCCTCGTCGATGTGGGCTTCTGCTCCATTTGCCTTGGCAAATTCAACGAGGTAGGCTGCTATTTGTTCGGTTTGTCCTGACGGATGCGGTATCTGTGTGAGCGCATAGAAGTTTTTCCATACGCCTTTTGGGGATAGTTCTTCGATTGGATTCATGTCTTTTCTGTATTTTATAGGGTTATTATGGTTTTGATGTCGATGTTCTTGTGCTCAGCATGATGAGCGAGAAGATGCCTAACACGGGCACCAGTGCGGTCTGGATGGTGTGGACAATCAGGGCAAATGCCTCTGCGTTGACGCTGGCTACTCCGTAGAGGACGAGGATGGTCTTGACGGCGAAGTGCCAGGGGCCGGCGCCATTGGGTGTAGGGACGATGACGGAGATGCTGCCTACGATGAAGCTGACGATGGCGGCCGTGAAGCCCAGCTCTGCTGTGAAGTCAAAGCATTTGAAGGTTATCCAGTAGTGGAGGAAGTAGCTTGCCCAGATGGCAAGGGTGTAGAAGCTGAAGAGCCATTTGTTCTGTACGCCTCTCAGGGAGAGGATGCCTTCCTTGATGTTGGAGAAGACGGCTTTCAGCTTGGTCATGAAGGTGAACTTCTTCAGAATAAGCCACAGAAAGGCTAAGGTGATGACGAGGCAAATGCCTGTGACGATGTAGCCTGTTGTGGTGAAGCCCATCAGGATGTTCTCTAAGTTGGTGCCGGTGTGGTCGAAAAAGGTGTTGAAGATGGACAGCTGAGAACAGAAGACGATGGCTGTGATGAGCAGGATGAACAGCGAGTCTATGGCTCTCTCTGTTACGACGGTTCCCAGTGCCTTGGTGAAAGATGTGTTGTCGTATTTTGCCAGGATGGCGCATCGGGCGAACTCGCCGCTGCGCGGTATGACGAGGCTGGAGGCGTAGGAGATGAAGACGGCGTGGATGCAGTCTGCCAAACGTGGTTTTTCTCCTATCGGCTCAAGCGTCTGCCGCCATCTGATGCCGCGGAATAACTGGGCAGTCACTCCAAACACTAATGAAAAAAGCATCCATCCCCAGTCCATCTTGTAAAGGACTGTGTTCTCTATTTCCTGAAAGTCTGTGTTGCGATACATCCACCATAGAATGCCGCCGCCTAAGACAAAAGGAAGGGCGATGTTTATAGCCTTTTTCAGAGTTTTATTGCAGGTCATTAAAAAAGTTGTATCTTTGCATCTGGATTGGGCCGATGCGGTCTGTCTTGTGCGGAGAATGCTTTGCTGTTTGATGCTGTTGCCGCCTTTGCACTACAAAGTTACGAAATAATTCATAATTCATTATTCAATTTCATATTTTTTTTTGTGAACAACGTAAAACCAAAGAAATTCTTGGGGCAGCACTTCCTTACGGATTTGCATGTGGCTCGCCGCATAGCAGACACTGTGGATGCTTGTCCTGATATTCCTGTGCTGGAGGTTGGGCCGGGAATGGGGGTCTTGACGCAATATATATTGGAGAAGGGGAGAGAGTTTAAGGTTGTGGAGATTGACTTCGATTCTGTGCCATACCTGCGTGAGCATTTCCCTGCGCTGGGCGACAATATCATTGAAGGTGACTTCCTGCAGATGGATCTTCATGCCGTTTTTGGCGGGAGGCAGTTTGTGCTGACCGGGAACTATCCGTATAACATCTCGTCTCAGATTTTCTTTAAGATGGTAGAGAACAGGGATTTGATACCTTGCTGTACGGGCATGATTCAGAAAGAGGTGGCGGAACGGATGGCGGCTGCTCCTGGCAGCAAGACCTATGGGGTGCTGAGTGTGCTGATTCAGGCTTGGTATGACGTGGAGTACCTGTTCACGGTGGATGAGCATGTGTTTAATCCGCCTCCAAAGGTGAAGAGTGCTGTGGTGCGCATTACCCGTAACAAGACGACAGAGTTGGGGTGTGATGAAAAGCTGTTCCGCCGCATTGTGAAGACGGTGTTTACCATGCGGAGAAAGATGATGCGCAATGGCATGAAGCAGATTCTTGGGAAGGATTCGCCGATGCTGGCAGACCCGATGTTTACTAAAAGACCCGAGCAGTTGTCAGTGCAGGATTATGTGGAACTGACGAAGCGGGTGTCGGCAGAATTGGAAAAGGCATCTGCCAAGGATTGAGAGCCTGTTTTTGAATATAAAGGAAAAGTGCTGGGCGGGATTATTTCTCGCCCAGCACTTTTCCTTGCTTGATGAGCTCTTCCTTGATTTTGAAGAGCATGTGTATTTGTCCAGAAAAGACTCTGTTTTCATATTTCGTTTGCGCCACATGGATGAGCTGCTTCAGCGTGGTGTCCAGCTCGCGGATGTGGATGCCGCTGCCCATGTCGATGTCTTGCTCGAACTTGTGTGCAGAAAACCAATTGACTATCTCTGCAATCTCTTCTTTTGTGTATGTTGGCTTGTATCCCATATCTTTCTCTAATTAGATGTTGTTCTTTTTCAAGATGCTGACCATCTCTTGGGCTGCTTTCTGGCTTGCGCCTTCGCCTCCGAGTATCTGATTCATCCTTTCATATTCGGTTAGCATTGTCTCTCTGCCTTTTCCGCCAGGCAGGATGTCTCTTAGGCTTGCGATGATGTTGCCGAGGGTCATTCGGTCAGCAACAAGTTCCTGTACTATCTCTTTGTCTGCAATCAGGTTGACCAGGGAGATGTATTTAACTTTTAGTATCTTCTTTCTCAGCCATGAGATGAATTTTCCAGCAGGGATATAGTAGCACACCACTTGGGGCACTCGCAGGATGGCGGTTTCGAGTGTGGCCGTTCCCGATGTGACGAGTGCTGCAGCCGATTCTTTCAGAATGCTGTATGTCTCTCCAAATCTGATGCTGACAGGGATATCTTGCGGTATGTACTTCCTGTAGTAGGCTATGTCGATGTTGGGGGCGCCAGCGATGACGAGCTTGTAGTCTTTGAAAGTTGAGGCTGCTTTGAGCATCATCTGCAGATTGTCTTTTATCTCTTGCCGTCTGCTGCCTGCCAAGATGGCTATTTGCTGCTGTGGAATGCTGTGGGCTGGGGCTGATTTTGCGATAGCATCAACGCAGGGGTTGCCTACATAGTGGATGGGGTATCCTCTTTCAGCAAACCATTTGACTTCAAAGGGCAGGATGGAGAACAATTCATCAACGTCTCTCCTGATGCTCTTGATTCTGTACTCTTTCCATGCCCAGATTTTTGGGCTGATGTAATAGAATACTTTACAGATGCCTTTGGCATGGACGTATTTGGCAATGTCAAGGTTGAAGCCGGGGTAGTCAACCAGAATGACCACATCTGGACGCCATTGCGCGATGTCCTTTTTGCAGAGGCTCATATTCTTTAATATTGCAGGAAGGTGCAGCAGTACAGGAATGAACCCCATGTATGCCAGCTCTCTGTAGTGCTTGACCAGCGTTCCCCCTACGGCAGCCATCTTGTCGCCGCCGTAGAATCGGAATTCAGCATTCTTGTCTTCTTGCTTGAGCGCCGCCATCAGATTGGAAGCGTGCAAGTCGCCCGATGCTTCTCCTGCAATGAGGTAGTACTTCATGGTAGAAATGCCGTATGAAAGGTGGTTCTTGTTTCTTTATTGAATGCTCTTCTCCAATTGCTCCAGGAACGAATAGGCCGTCATGTCAAGCTGCAAAGGAGTAACTGCCACGTAGCCGTTTTCATAAGCCCAGGTGTCACTCTCTTCGTCGTTCTTGTCATAGGGAGCATAGTAGCCTGCAATCCAGTAATATTTCCCGCCCCATGGGTGGTCGCGTTCCTGCCACTCTTCGTGCCATTCTCCAAGTCCCATCTTGCAAATCCTCATTCCCTTGGATTCTTCAGTGTCGGGGGCATTGACATTGAGACATACGCCTAGGGGGAATCCTTGCTCCAAGGCTATTTTGATGAGTTTTCTCACCTCTCGCTTCATGTAGCTGAAATCTGCATCCTTGGCAGTCTTTCCGCTGGAGAAGGCAATGGAGGGTACTTGCTTGATGCAGCCCTCTAAGGCAATAGACATCGTGCCCGAATAATGAGCATTCACAGCGCAGTTGTCGCCATGATTGATGCCGCCTAACACTAAGTCTGGGCGGCGTGGCAGCAGTTTCTCGAATGCCATCTTTGTGCAGTCGTTCGGAGTGCCAGTACACGACCAGACCGTCAGGCTTCCCCTCGTGTCCGTTCCCTCTTCATGCTTGATAAATGTATTTCTGACAGGAGAGTGGCTGCTGATGCTCATGCTTGCGCCGCTTCGTCCACTGTCTGGCGCAACGATGAACACATCGCCAAAATCTCTTGCCATTTCTGCAAGCTGGTTGATGCCGGCGGCTTCGAAGCCATCATCGTTGCTGATAAATATGAGTTTTTCCATTATGACCAGTTTTCTTGACTACAAATTTAAGGATTTCCTCTGGCTTTATGGCCCTCAAAAAAGAAAAATCGCCAAATGGCAAAAAAAAACATTAAATCCTTTTGTCAGTTTCCGAAAAAGCACTACCTTTGCATCGCAATTCCGAAAGAGGGGTTCTCATTCGTGAGTTGCTGAAAGAAAATTGGGATATGGTGTAATTGGCAACACAACAGATTCTGGTCCTGTTATTCATGGTTCGAGTCCATGTATCCCAACACAGTTGAGGCTTCGGATATTCATCTGAAGCCTCAACTGTTTTTTGTTTTTGATGCATGATTTTCCTTGAATACAGACCTATGTCCAATGCCTTTTTGGATATTCACCTAAAGTGGACCCGAGGGGTCCGCCGCACCGTACCCGAGGGGTACGGCATAGGGGACCCCTCGGGTACGGTATGTTTGCTGTCTGCAAATTCCTCCTTTTTCTATTTGTTGTGGGAGTGAGTGCAGCTTCTTTCTGCTTGCCGGGCTTTCCTTGTCTGAGGTGTTATGTTTTTTTGAGGAAAAGTTGTTTGGTTGATGAAAAAACATTATTTTTGCAGCATATTTCGGATTTGGTTCCGAATGGATGCATAAGCTTATTATTTCGCACTTAACCGAAGAAGTCTGGAAAACTCATTTTGGAATAGTCGATGTAATTGGCGTTGGGATGTATGGAATACAACCCCTTTCTAGCACTGTATAGCTATGCTTGCGCTTTGGCGTGGTGTTTTTCTTATACAGTGTTAGGGGTTCCGATTCCAGACTCGCCCCTGAGGTTAAGTGCATAAGGATGGCCACGCCATTTTTCATGTCTTGTTCTCAGGTGCTCTGAAGTATTGCTGTTTCTGACGAGGGAATAGTGCCTCCTTTTTTATGCTTCTAACTTTCTTGTAAAAGAAAAACCCCTGCTGTCGGCGGACAGTCAGAGGTTTCGTAATTAAAGATTAGTAAGTAAATGCCTCAAGAGGGCATTTCCGTTCTGCCGACGTCGTGAGACGGAAGCAGAATGTTTTTTTATCATTCATCTCTATTGCATTTATATGGAGATGTTGTGCAGGATGTCGAGCAGATTTCGGTCTATGGCTCGGTTTTCCTTGATGGCGCGTGAGAAGGGGACATAGACGATTTCGTCGTTGTCAATGCCTACCATCACGTTGCGCAGCCCCTTGATCAGGGCTTGGATGCTGGCGGCTCCCATGCGGCTGGCAATGATGCGGTCGTGAGCCGAGGGGTTTCCGCCGCGCTGTAAGTGTCCGAGGATGGACACGCGCACGTCTAAATCAGGGTACTGATTCTTTACTAATTCAGCATAATGCATTGCCCCCCCTGTCTGCTCGTTGGCAGCAACCAGTACGATAGAGCTGCTTTTGGTCTTGCGGAATCCGTTTTGTATGAAGTTATGGAGCTGCTCGTCTTCTATTTCGATGGTGGGGACAATGGCCTCTTCCGCTCCTGCTGCAATGCCGCTGTTGAGAGCGAGGAAGCCTGCTCCATCGCCCATTACTTCAACGAAGAAAAGGCGTTCGTGGCTGGTGGCCGTATCGCGTATCTTGTCGACTGTCTGCATGATGGTGTTCAGCGCTGTGTCATATCCGATGGTGGTGTCGGTGCCGCACAGGTTGTTGTCGATGGTGGCAGGTATAGCTATGCAGGGGAAGTCAAATTCCTGGGCAAACACTCTTGCCCCGTGTATGGTGCCGTCGCCCCCAATGACGACGAGGGCGTCGATGCCTGCTTTGACAATGTTTTCATAGGCTTGTTTCCTGCCATCGGCGCTCATGAATTCTTTGGATGGGGATGATTTCAGGATTGTTCCGCCTTGTTGTATGATGTTGCTGACACTCTGGGTCTCAAACTCTACGATTTCTCCATCAATCAGGCCTTTGTATCCTCTATAGACGGCTTTCACTTTCATGCCGTTATAGATGGCAGAGCGTGTGACTGCTCTGATAGCGCTGTTCATGCCCGGAGCGTCATTGCCTGAAGTGATAATTCCTATGCATTTGATTTCTGCCATAATGTTCACCCTCCTGACCTGTCCCGCAAGGGAAGGAATGCCGTGTGGGGTTGGGGCATTGTTGTTAATGAAATATATTGAGATTGCTTGGGTTTTTATGGGTTGAATGAGTTTACGATGTCGACCACATACGCTGCTTCTTCATTGCTCATGGCTGGATGGAGCGGCAAACTCAGTTCCTCCTGGGCCAATCGCTCGGTAACGGGCAGCGAGAGGTGGCTCCACTCCTTGTAGCAGGCTTGCCGGTGGGGTGGGATGGGGTAGTGGATGAGGGTCTGTATGCCGTGGTCTTGCAAATGCTGTTTCAGCGCATCGCGTTGCGGAGTGAAGACGGGGAAGATGTGGTAGACGTTGGTGCCTGTTTCCATCATCTTGGGCAGGCGGATGGCCTCATTCCTTATTCCTTTATAATATGTACGCGCGATATTGATTCGGCGGTTGTTGTCGTTGTCGAGATGGTTGAGCTTCACATCGAGCACTGCTGCCTGTATCTCGTCTAGGCGACTGTTGCGGCCTTTGTAGGCAGCCACATATTTCTCGGAGAATCCGTAATTGGCAATGGTGCGTATGGTTTGAGCCAATGCTTCGTCGTTGGTAGTAACCGCGCCTCCATCGCCTAACGCTCCGAGGTTTTTCCCTGGGTAGAAGCTATGGCAGGCAGCATGCCCGAGAGAGCCTGTGCGGCGCTCTCCATATCGGCATCCATGTGCCTGCGCATTATCCTCAATCAGCAGCAGGTGGTTCTTGTTGCATAAGTCTTGTATGCGGCTGTTGTAGGTGCATCGTCCATAGAGATGGACCAGAAGGATGGCCTTGGTGTTGGCAGTGATGGCTTGTTCTATTGATTCTGTGTGGATGTCAAGCGTGTCTTCGTCAACATCTATGAAGATGGGTTTCAGATTATTTTCGGTGATGGAAAGGACGGTGGCTAGGAAGGTGTTTGCTGGCACCAACACTTCATCGCCTTCATTCAGCTTCCCTAATTCCTTGTAGGCTCTCAGTGTCAAGGTCAGCGCGTCCAGTCCGTTCGCTACGCCAACACAGTGTTCTGCGCCGATGTAGGAAGCGTAGTGCTGTTCAAACAGCTGTACAGCATTTCCTTGCAGATACCAACCGCTGTCTACAATCTCTGCTACAGCTCGCTGTATTTCTTCGCCATGCTGGGCGGTGATGCTTTTTAGGTCAAGATAAGGTATATTCATAAGTGTTATAGCAAATTCCTCTACCTCCGAAGCCTTCCTTCTGGTAGATGAGTCCTTCGTTTAGGTATCGTCCGCCTTCTTCGGTCGATATGCCGAAATCAAAGTATCGGTAGCCTTTTTCCTGAAGTATTGCTTCCATGATGGCTTCGATGGCTCCGCATTTCTTCCCTTGCAGGGATGCTGCCAGATATTGGGAGTGCAGGACGTTCTTGCTGCGGTAAGCTAACATGCCTGCAATACATTCTTCATCGGTGTCGATGGCTTCGTATAGGACAATGTTCTCGGGAAAGCGCTGCATGAGCAGCTCCATCTCTTGCTGGGTGTGTACGGGGAGAACACCATGTCTGGTTTGCAGGTTACTGGTCAGAATCTGCCAAAACGCATGGATGTGTTGGGTTTGCCTGACTGTGACATGATTCCTCTTGGAGCGGTTCAAGGCGGTATGTCGGTCTTTATGCCATTTGCTGAGTTGGCTGTAGTCGATAGCTGTTGAGATGCCGCATGCTTTCAAGATTGCTTGGCATCTGAAGAGAGCATAAAGGTCTTCTTCTGATGGCAGAGTGCTGTAGATGGAGGGGATTGGCTTATAGAGGACTTTCTGGAAGCCTTGTTCTTTCAGCCAGCTGTTCATCTCGAAGAACAGGTTCAGTACGTTGGCTGCGCTGCACGTTTCATTCATGATGAGTCCTCCGTAGGTGAGCCCTTGGTGGGAGTAGAGGGTGTTGCCCTCTGTGTTGGCTGGTAGCAGTGCGTATAGCTTTTCCTTGAAGTAGAACATCAGCGAGCAGTCGGTGAAGCGGTCGGCATGGTAATCCATGTAACCTCTTTTCAGCAGGAATGTGCCATTCTTGCTGACTTCAACGAATGCGTCCCATTCGGCTTGCTTGTCAGGTGTGTATCTAACGATTTCGAACATAGTCGATGAAGTCTTCATACTCATATATGTAATCGCCCAAATCAAATAGCTCACTTGCCAAAACCAAGCATACTGCCCCGCTGGAGAAATCGTCCAATGTACGCCAGGTGTTAGGCTTAATCAGCAGGCCTTGCCATGGATGATTGAGCAAGATGGTCTCGCGCTCATAGCCATTGTCGAGGGTGACAGTGAAGCTGCCGCTCATGGCCACGACTAGTTGGTATAAGTGCTTGTGGGCATGGCCGCCTCGGCTCTCTCCGCCAGGCACATCGTAAGTCCAATATGCTCGTTTGATGTCGAACGGCACATTCTTCATTTGTTCTGCAACCGTCAGGTTACCGCGCGGGTCGGTAATCTTAGGCAGTTCGATGAGTTCGTAGTCAAGCTTGTTCATGTTCAATCTTCTTTTTACAGTCTTCCATCAGCCACTTTGGGGTGCTTGTTGCTCCGCAGATGCCGATAGACTCGATGTTCTTGAACCATTGGAAATCAATCTCGGAAGGACCGTCTATCATGTAAGTCTTGGGATTAACGGACAAACACTCGTTGTAGAGCACTTTCCCGTTAGAACTCTTTTTCCCGCAGACGAAGAGGATGACATCGTGCTGTGCAGCGAAGTTCCTGATGTTGGGGATACGGTTGGCTACACGTCGGCAGATGGTGTCGAAGTAGCTGAAGCGTGCCCCCTCCTGCATATTCTCTTCTATATACTTGACAATTTCTCGGAAACCCTCCAGAGACTTTGTTGTTTGGGAGAACAATTGGATGTCGTGACCAAAGTCTAGCTTCTTGGCATCTTCTAGATTCTCTATGACGATGGCGGTACCATCGGTTTGTCCAACAAGTCCAATCACTTCTGCGTGGCCGTTCTTCCCATAGATGACAATCTGCCCCCCTTCTTCGTAGGCCTTTCTGATGCGCTTCTGCAAGTTTAGCACAACAGGGCATGTCGCATCGATGAGACTGATATTCTGTTCTTTCGCTTTGATGTAAGTTTGTGGGGGTTCGCCATGCGCACGAAGCAGCATTTTGGTGTCGTGCAGCGTTTCTAGATCAGCATGGCCAACTGTAATAAGTCCCATGTTCTTCAGTCTCTCTACCTCTTGTCCATTGTGCACAATGTCGCCCAAACAGCAGAGGAACTCGCTTTTGGCAAGTTCTTCTTCTGCCTTTTTGATGGCTGTTGTCACTCCAAAGCAGAAACCTGAACCATCGTCTATTTCGATAAGCATCGTGAAAGGGTGTTTATGTATGGGTATCTATTGCTATAGTGCGCTATTCTTTAATTTTTTCTTGGTACTTTTCAAGCAGCCATGAATTTTGTTCTTCTATGGTCATTTCAGAGTTGTCCAAGATGATAGCATCCTCGGCTTTTCGGAGAGGGGCTGTTTCGCGATGAGAGTCGATGTAGTCTCTCTCTTCTACATTTTTCAGTATTTCCTCATAGTTCAGAGCGGCCTTCTCCTCTTCCGTTTTTGCCTTGTTCATCAGTTCGTCATATCGTCTCTGTGCACGGACCTTTGCGCTGGCTGTTACGAATATTTTCAGTTCTGCATTTGGGAATACTGCTGTTCCTATGTCTCTTCCATCCATTACGATACCTTTCTTCTCTCCCATGGCCTGTTGCTGCTCTGTCAACAGCGACCGTACGAAAGGAAGAGCCGCAATTGGGCTGACCCGACTGCTGACGGCCATGTTCCTTATTTCTTCTTCAACTCTCACCCCGTTGAGGTATGTGTCAGGTCGCCCCGTTTCGGCATTGAACTTAAAGCTGATTTGGATTTCTCCATTGCTTACAGCTGTTTTCAATTCTTCTTCCCTGATGCCCTCGTCTGGGTACATTCCGTTCTGCATCGCAAAAAGTGTTACGGCGCGGTACATCGCTCCAGTGTCTACATAGACGTAACCGATTTGTTTTGCTAATTGCTTAGCCATGGTGCTTTTCCCGCAACTGGAATGTCCGTCTATCGCTATAATGATTTTCTTTTCCATCACTTGTTTTTATTGTTTTATAGGAACCTATGTCTTTAAGGGTAATGTTAGAAACCGATGCCTGCATTGAGCAGGATGGATGATGCTGCTACATGGTATTTCCCGTAAGCAACACCCACCTTGAACTTCTTCACATTGAGTCCTGCACCGATGCTGAAGCCTGCCCAATGGCTGCTTTTCTGTATCTCCATCTCTTTGGCTCTCCTGAAATTGTATCCTAGAGCAATCCACGTGTTGCGTGAGGGGAGTATGTCCATGCCGAGCACCAGATGTTCCATAAACTTCACGTTGTCCCAATGAGTCATGTCATCCAATGTCAGAGAAACCCTTAAGGGAGCGTTTGCGAAGTCTTTGCTGAGGCCGATTGCCAAATTGAAAGGCAGCGCCTCCTTGCTCCCGTCGTCATAAAGCGACTTGATTTGTCCGCCAAGATTTCTTCCAACGGCAGAAAGCGAGAAGCCATGCTCCTCGTCAAAGTAATTCAAGGAAAGGTCGGCTCCTATGGCAGTGCTGGAATATTCAGCATAGTTGCTCATGATGACTTTGGCAGTGATGGCACCGCTCCAGCGGTTGTTCAGCAGGTATGAGTATGAAGTCTGGAAATTCAAGTCTTTGGCAGAAAATGTTCCCAGCACATTACCTGCAGCATCAGTTTCGTCCATCGTGCCATAGTCGAGCATTTGCGCTCCTAATGCCCATACACCTCTCTCGCCAATGGATTTAACATATCCTGCTGAAAAAACATTGCTTGAGCGGATGTATGAGTTGTAGCCTAAAATGAGGCTGTTGTCCGACACGTTGGTTAGCATAGCCGCATTGGTCCACATCATGCTTGCGTCATCTTCTACGATGCTGATGTTGGCTCCTCCTAAAGCGGCAGAATGGGTGCTGACAGGAATGTTCAGAAATTGATATCCTGTCTTGCCATCCTGTGCCCATGCTTGGGAGGCGGTCAGCAGCAAGGTCAATGCAAAAGCTTTATTTAAGTGTATCATAATAAGTGTCCAACAATTTCTTGGCAGCAACAAAAGAGGTAATTTGGCCGCCTAAAACCTCGTTTTCCATTTTCCCTATCATGTCTTTCACAGAAGGGTTGTAATAGAAACTGCTTTTCAGATGCTCGTTGATGCTTTCATACATCCAATACTTTGACTGCTCGTTTCTCCTGTATTGGAAATAGCCGCTTTCTTTCACCTTGTCAATGTATCGGAACACCATCTTTAATACCTCGTCAATGTTCAACTCGTAAAACCCTGAATAGCACATCACTTCTGGCACAATGCCGCTGTCAGGAACAGGGAAGAGATGGAGCGCGTTCCGAAAGTGTGTGGCTGCCAGCTGCGCCTTGTCTACGTTGTTGCCATCGGCCTTGTTAATGACGATGCCGTCCGCAATCTCCATGATTCCTCGCTTGATGCCTTGCAGCTCATCGCCTGTGCCGGCCAATTGAATCAGAAGGAAGAAATCGACCATTGAGTGGCATGCCGTTTCGCTTTGCCCTACACCCACGGTCTCGACAAAGATGTTGTCATATCCAGCCGCTTCGCATAAGATGATGCTTTCACGAGTCTTTCGTGCCACTCCGCCCAAGCTGCCTGCCGACGGGCTGGGACGAATGAAAGACTTGGGGTGGACGGACAGTTTCTCCATTCGTGTCTTGTCGCCCAGAATGCTGCCTTTGCTTCTTTCTGAAGAAGGGTCTATGGCCAGTACAGCTAATTTCCCCCCGTAATTTTCCAGCAGGTGCACTCCGAAGGCGTCAATGCTGGTGGACTTTCCTGCTCCAGGAACTCCGCTGATGCCTATCCTGACAGAGTTGCCTGAATAGGGGAGACATTTCTCAATGACCTCTTGGGCAATGGCTTGGTGTTCAGGGAGCACACTCTCAATCAGTGTTACAGCCTGGCTCAGCATGCTTACGTTTCCTTTCAGAATGCCTTCCACGTATTCGGCTGGCGTGAACAGCTTTTGCCTCTTTTTCCTCATTTGCTTCAGGTACGGGTTGACCATTGAAGGTTGTTCTACGCCCGCATTGACCTGTAAGCCTGCATATTCCGCACTGTTTTCAGGATGTTCCATATTTTTTGTCTATTGATATAGTACTTTGTCGTAACCGTATGTATGGTTATTTTTCAAACTTGATGTTCACCACTTCTTTGGTTTTTTTCGGGTCGTTCGTGATGATGAGCACCCTTGGCTGAGCTTTCGACAGGTTGAGGAAACGTGCATCGACAGACACTTTCATCTTGACCTTTTCGCCTGGTTGCAGTTCTGTCTTTTTCAGAGCGACTGTAATGGCTTGGTTGAAAGCTTGTATTTTGTTCAGTTTTAGCACTCCGCTTCCTGTGTTGCTGAGTTCGACCGTGCCAGACAGCTTCTTTTTTGTCCCAAGCCTACCTAGGTTCAGCTCTGTGGAAGAGATGTTGAATGCAGGTTTCTTGGAGAAGCCCTCAGCATATTGCAAATCAGGCAGCAGTACCGCCGAAATCGCAATCTCGTTGTTTGTCCCCACCTTGTCGCCGATGTATCGTGCCAGATAGATGCTTGTCTGGTTCAATCCTAAGTCGGGGAGCTTGTCGCTGTGCAGTGTTAGCTCAATCTTGCCTCGCTTGCCTCTTGCCAGCATCTCGGGCTTGTAAGCAGCTGTGATGTATGGTGGCAGATGCATCAGTGCAGGAGTGTACACGTCTGTGCCGTTGTTGAAAATCTCTATTTCTGCTGTAGCCGAATCACCTGTGTGCACATCTGAAAACTCGACGTTGTTCGTATTCAGCAAGATGTTGTCGATGCTGTAGGGGAACAGTTCCCTCGGGTCTTGCGTCTCGCTGCTGTTGACCATTGCCTGCATGCGTATGCGGACAGGTTTTGAACTGGCGTTTGTGTACACGTCTATGTAACGGTCAAAGTGTCCCAGAAGCATCGCGTCGTAAGTGACCCGTATCTCTCCCCATCCTCCTTTCTGTACGGCTTTCTGAGGCCATTCGGGCTTTAAGCATCCGCATCCCGCATCCACGTCAGTCACTCGCAGCGGAGTCTTTTCTTTGTTAGTGAACCTGAAGGTTGCAGTCACAGGGCGCTTCCAAAGGGTTGCGCCAGCATCAACTGTACTTTTTTCAAACGCAATCTTTTGTGCCTGAACGTTCAGCATTCCGGTTAAGCAAGCCACACATGTTATAACGTACTTTTTCATCATATTATTGCCTTGTGTGATTAAAAACATATACTATAGGGATGATCTGTCTGATGTGTTTTTTCCTCACCTTTTCATCCCTGTTGCAAAGATACGCCTTTTTTCCTGAAACTCCACGAAAAATACATATTTTCACAGCGATGCTCTTGCAATAAATATGCTCTTGTAATGAAAAAGTTTTTCTGTTGTCTTAAAATAGATGTGAAAAGTGGCGAAGAAGCCTTCCGTGGCAGCGAAAGTTCCGTGCAGCAACTTCCCCCATCTCTCTATTGTGCCTCTCAATCGTTTTAGCTCATGCCGCTTTTGAAGTGTAAGGCTTGGCATTTGACTGGCTCCTTGTCTTTTTCGAATGGAAAAAGGGAAATATTTGATTCTGTGTAGTGGAAACAGTTCTTGCAGCGATTATTTGAAGGTGCTAAGTAGCGTTAATAGGTAGAACTCGCGCTATTTTTCATTTAAAATACAATAAAATGCGCTTTCCTCTTGGTTGTTAATGATAAAAGTCATACCTTTGTGCTGGTTTATATCTAATCAGTGTCTATCATTCATGTTGTGCCGGTCAAGGTGCGTTTCCAGAATGCTATGGCTTAGATAATGTAATTCGTTAGTGTCAAACGTTTTATAAATATAAGGTCTTATGAGAAAAGTATATGTAAAACCCGAAATCAAGGATCGCAATATCAAAGTAAATAGCTTTATATTGGCTAACTCTACATCTGGTTCATCTCAATCTAAGATGAGGATGAGTACGCCGGCGCCAGCTTCTGACGGGGGAGGTGGCATTTGGGGAACTTCCTCTAGCAGCGATAATAATGCAGGACTTTGGTAAATGTAGCCAAATTTCGGAGCATGAAATACGGACAAGAAGGATGTGGGAGTTTATTCTCTTGCATCCTTTGTTTTTTACCTGAAAGACTGTGGATGAAGGAGATATGATTAAGCAGCTGTTGCGCATTGTTGCAGGAAAATCCAATTGCTTTTCTTGCGTTCCGGCATCAGAAGAGTGGACCGCTTTGTTCTTTGCAGCTGTAAGGCAAGGCATCGCCGCCTATCTGTTCTCAGGGGTAGAACGCTTGCCGTCAGACCAGCGGCCTCCACTTGAGTGCCTGATGGATTGGGCTGCCATTGCTGATTATGTAGAGCAGCGCAATAGGAAGTTGAATGGCTTGTGTGTGAAAGTGCATGATGCTTTCAAACGGGAAGGAGCTAAAGTCTGCTTGCTCAAGGGGCAAGGTATGGGCATGTGTTATCCACATCCGTTGAGGCGAGATTTTGGCGACATAGATATATGGATGGCAGGAGGAAAGCAGCACGTGGAAACATTTGTTGGCAGCAAGTTCAAGGAGGCATCGGTGGGCGATGGCTCTCATCATGTTTCCTTTGTCATGGACGATGTGGACGTAGAGGTGCATCATACTCCTGCAACCTTGTACAACCCGTTGCACAACCGGCGTTTGCAACATTTCTTTGAAGCGGAAGAGGCCGCTCAATGGGACACCATGGTGCAGCTGTCAGGACAATCAGAGAAAGTGTGCGTCCCTACGATGAAGTTCAACCTCGTTTATATCCTTGTCCATCTCTTCCATCATTGGGCATTTGAAGGATGCGGACTCAAGCAACTCATAGATTACAGCTGGCTGCTTGCAACGACTGAACTGGATGACGATGTGAGAAAAACTGTAGTCAAACAACTCAAAGCGTTAGGATTAGGAAATTTCCTTGCAGCAGTCATGGCTGTGTTAGAAGATATTGGAGTAGATGCGTGCCATTTGCTTTGTGCTCCCAATCGGCAGTTAGGAAAAGCGCTTTGGCAAGATGTACTATACACAGGTTTAGTGACAGCAGAAGATTTATCAACAGGCAAGTTCGCTCAAGAGAACAAGCGCAGCAGATTCGTGCGCCGTCTGAAACGGGCTATTCGCGTGTTGCCCCTAGCGCCAAGCGAACTGCCTTGGATGCTTGCACGAAACGTATGGGTATGGGTTAGATGGAATGCCTTCAAAAACTAAGAGTTGTGAATCGGTGAATTTACGCCAAAATCTCTCCCAGTACCTCCGAAGAGGTACTCGAATACCTCCTAGGCGGTA
>JAUMXY010000051.1 GCA_030528885.1 Bacteroidales bacterium
CAGTACCTCCGAAGAGGTACTGCAATACCTCCTAGGCGGTACTCGAGTACCTCTTAGGAGGTACTGGGAGGGCTGTGGAGCATCCTGAGATGCTTTCGGAAAGGTTGTGAAAAAGCGCTCCGCAAGTGCTGGTTGGACTTGGGAGGTGGTTGTGGGGGACTGCGGTGCCTGTGGGTCAGACAATGGGGCAGGGGAGTATGTTCTTGAAGATTTGTATGGCGTTCTGCTTGCGCTCGGCGCTGAGGGGCGGAATGCCGTTGAGGGGATTGGGGATGCCGAGTTCTTGGTATTTGAAGGCGCCCATGGTGTGGTAGGGCAGCAGCTCTACTCTCTTCACCATGGTGTATTGGGCGATGTGCTGTGCCAAGGCGGTGAGGTGTGCGTCGTTGTCGGTGCTGTTGGGTACAACAACGTGGCGAATCCATGTGGGTTTCTGGATTTGCTGCAAGTAGTCGAGCAGCTGCTGGTTGGCTGTTCGCGTGTGGCCGGTGAGCTGCTTGTGGAGGGTGTCGTCGATGGCTTTGATGTCGAGCAGGACGAGGTCGGTGTGTTGCAGCGCTTGCTTGACTGTGTCGTTGAAGATGGCTCCGCTGGTGTCGATGGCTGTGTGGAATCCTTCTTGCTGGCAGCGCTTGAGAAATTCGATGAGGAAGGGGGCTTGCAGGAGCGGTTCGCCGCCGGTGCAGGTGACTCCTCCCTTGCGGATGAAATTTTTGTAGCGCTTGACTTCGGCGAGGAGCTCTTCGGGGGTCATCTCGTATTGTACGGGTCGCAGGGGATCCCATGTGTCGGGGTTGTGGCAGTAGGCGCACCTCATGGGACAGCCCTGGAAAAAGGCTACAAACCTTATTCCAGGGCCGTCAACCGTGCCAAAGGACTCGATGCTGTGAAGGCGTCCTTTGGGTGTTTGAGAATTGGCAATCGATAATTGGTAATTGATAATTGACAATTGAGAATTTGTAATTGAGAGTTGTTTACAATGATTGGTTGATGGTGCGTGAGAGCACGTCGAGCTGCTGTTCGCGTGTGAGCTTGACGAAGTTAACCGCATAGCCGCTGACGCGGATGGTGAGCTGCGGGTATTTCTCAGGGTGCTCCATGGCATCGATGAGCAGTTCGCGGTCGAAGACGTTGACGTTGAGGTGGTGTCCGCCGTCGGGTGTGAAGTATCCGTCCATGAGGTTGACGAGGTTGTCAATCTGTGTGTCGCTCTGCTTGCCGAGTGTGGCAGGAGAGATGGCGAAGGTGTAGGAGATGCCGTCGTTGCTGTGCTGGAATGGCAGTTTGGCTACTGACGCGAGCGCTGCCACGGCTCCCTTGATGTCGCGCCCGTTCATGGGGTTTGCTCCTGGTGCGAATGGCACTCCCTTCTCTCTTCCGTCGGGTGTGGCGCCGGTGTTCTTTCCGTACACGACGTTGGACGTGATGGTGAGGAGGGACTGGGTTGGGATGGCATGGCGGTAGGTTTCGTGCTGGCGCAGGTATTCCATGAACTTTTCTGTCACCATGAGGGCTATCCTGTCTGTCTTGTCATCGTTGTTTCCGAATGGCAGGCGTGGTGTGCCTTCTTGCTTGAACCCGACTGCAATGCCACGCTCGTCGCGGATGATGCGCACGCGGCCGTACTTGACTGCTGCGAGCGAGTCTGTGACGATGGAGAGGCCTGCGATGCCTGTTGCACGTGTGCGGATGACGTCACCGTCGATGAGTGCCATCTGGTATGCCTCGTAGTCATACTTGTCGTGCATGTAGTGTATGATTTTGAGTGCGTTGACGTAGGTCTTGGCGAGCCAGCGCATCATGTTTTCAAACTTGTACATAAGTTCGTCGTAGTCGAGGTATTCCTTGGTAATGGGCGCGAAGTCGGGACCTATTTGCTCGCCTGTGATTTCGTCGCGTCCGCCGTTGATGGCGTAGAGGAGACACTTGGCGAGGTTGGCGCGTGCGCCGAAGAACTGCATCTGCTTGCCAATCTTCATTGGGCTTACGCAGCATGCGATGCCGTAGTCGTCGCCGTAGTCGGGGCGCATGAGGTCATCGTTTTCGTATTGCAGGGCTGATGTCTTGATGGACATCTTGGCGCAGTAGCGTTTCCAGTTTTCGGGGAGGTTCTGTGCCCAGAGCACGGTGAGGTTAGGCTCTGGCGCTGGACCGAGGTTCTCGAGAGTGTGGAGGAAGCGATAGGAGGTCTTGGTGACCATGGGGCGTCCGTCCACGCCCATGCCTCCGATGGACTCTGTCACCCATACGGGGTCGCCGGAGAAGAGGTCGTTGTATTCGGGGGTGCGGAGGAAGCGGACGATGCGGAGCTTGATGATGAGCTGGTCGATGAGTTCCTGTGCTTCTTCCTCGGTGAGTTTTCCGTCTTTGATGTCTTTCTCGATGAAGATGTCGAGGAAGGTGCTGACGCGTCCGATTGACATGGCTGCTCCGTCTTGGTCTTTCACGGCGCCCAGATAGCCGAAGTAAACGAACTGCACGGCTTCACGAGCGTTCTGCGCTGGACGTGTAACGTCAAATCCGTAGTTGGCGCACATGTTGATGAAGCTCTTGAGCGCTGCAATCTGCTCGGAGGTCTCTTCGCGCTGCTGGATGCACTCTTCGGTCATCTCCTGTATGTCGAGCCGGTCGAGGAAACGCTTTCTCTCTTCGATGAGGTTGTCAACGCCGTAGAGGGCGATGCGTCGGTAGTCGCCGATGATGCGTCCGCGTCCGTAGGCGTCAGGCAGACCTGTGATGATGTGGGCATGGCGCGCGTTGCGTATGTCTTTGTTGTAGGCAGAGAATACGCCTTCGTTGTGCGTCTTGCGGTATTTTGTGTAGATTTCTTTTGTTGCAGGATCTAACTCGTAACCATAGGCTTTCAGGGCGCTTTCTACCATTCGGATGCCGCCTTTTGGGAAGATGCCGCGCTTGAGCGGTGCGTCGGTTTGCAGGCCTACGATGACTTCGTTCTCCTTGTCAATGTAGCCCGCTCCGTATGTCTCAATCGACTGTGGCAGCTTCTGCTCAGCATCATACACGCCTTTTTCGCGTTCAACCTTGAACATTTCGGAAAGTTCATTCCAAAGTGTCAAAGTCTTGGCTGTTGGGCCTGCAAGGAATGACTCGTCTCCCGTGTAGGGGGTGTAGTTGTGCTGTATGAAGTCGCGCACGTTGATTTCGCGTTTCCACATGTAGCCTTCAAAGCCTTCTATCTGGTTGGTTAGCTTCATAATATTGGATGTTTATCTAGTTTGTAATTACTCTCTGTTTTTAATTTCGATACAAAGTTACGACAAATTTCATATAGTAGTATGAAAAAAGCGATGATAATGCAGTGAAATGATTGTTTTTTTTTGTTTTGTTTTTTGAAAGGTGTAACTTTGTGGCTACTTAATCTAATGTGCTTTATATAACTAACTGAATGACTGAAACTAATTTTTTTGCTGTAGACCTGGGGGCTACGAGCGGGCGTACAGTGTTGGGCTCGATTGTTGATGGCCGTCTGGTGCAGCGCGAGCTGACTCGTTTCCCTAATTATATTATTGAGACTGGCGGACATTGCTACTGGGATATCTTTGCGCTATATCGCGAGATTATCCGTGGCTTGAAAGTGGTGGCTGGCGAGAAGATTGACATTGCTTCTATCGGCATAGATACGTGGGGGGTGGACTTTGTCTGCATCGGCAAGGACGGCGGTGTGCTTCGCAACCCGTATTGTTACAGAGACCCGCATACGGATGGGGCGATGGAGGAGTACTTCAAGCTGGTTCCGAAGGAAAGGGTTTATGAAAAGACGGGTATCCAGTTCATGCAGTTTAACTCTCTCTTCCAGCTGTTTGCTCTGAAGAAGCAGGGCTGCTCAGCGCTTGAGGCGGCGGACAAGATTCTGTTTGTGCCTGATGCGCTGATGTATATGCTGACGGGGGAGGCGGTGTGTGAATACACCATCTTGTCGACCAGTCAGTTTCTTGACCCTCGAACCAAGCGGATTGATGATGAGCTGATAGGCGTGATGGGGCTGAAGGAGAGTATGTTTGGCAGATATGTGAATCCTGGCGACAAGGTGGGTGTGCTGACCGAGGAGGTGCAGCGGATGACGGGGCTTGGCGCTGTGCCTGTGGTGGCTGTTGCCGGTCATGACACGGGGGCAGCGGTCGCTTCTGTCCCAGCCCGGAATGAGCGGTTTGCTTATCTGAGTTGCGGCACTTGGTCGCTGCTGGGCATCGAGGTGGAGGACGCTATCATTAGCGACAAGAGTTTTGACTTTAACTTTACGAATGAGGGTGGCATTGAGGGTACGACTCGTTTCTTGAAGAATATATGTGGCATGTGGCTGTTTGAGCGTTGCCGGCAGGAATGGACTGATGCTCCTGAGGATATAGGGCAACTGATTAGGGAGAGCATGGAGGCGCCTGCTTTCAAGTGCTTTATCTTCCCTGATGCTCCTGACTTTGCGAATCCATCCAGCATGGTGGAGGCGATTGGCGCCTATTGCCAAAGGACTGGGCAGCCTGTGCCGAATGGCTATAAGGAAATGACGAGATGTATCTTTGAGAGTCTGGCGATGCGTTACCGTCAGGTTCTTGGGTATCTGAAGGAGATGGCTCCGTTCGCTATTGAGAAGTTGCACGTGATAGGTGGCGGTTCGCGCAATGCTTATCTGATGCAATTCACGTCGAACAGTATCGGCATGCCTGTTGTGGCAGGTCCTGTGGAAGGGACGGCTATCGGTAATATCATGCTGCAGGCTAAGGCGACGGGAGTGGTTGAGGACAGGTTTGCTATGCGCAAGATGATAGCGGATTCTGTCGAGCTGCAGACGTATTTGCCGCAGGATGCTGAAGTGTGGAACGATGCGTATCAGCGGTATTTGGCAGTTGTTAACTAATTACTAATTAAATATATTTGAAATGAAAGAGAATTTGGTACAGCAGGCATACGAGGTGGCAAAAGCTCGTTATGCGGAAATAGGTGTAGATACAGAAACTGTGCTGGCGCAGCTTCAGGACTTCCATTTGTCTATGCATTGTTGGCAAGCCGATGATGTGCGCGGATTTGAGGTGCAGGCAGGCGCCATGAGCGGAGGCATTCAGAGTACGGGAGACTTTCCTGGTGCGGCTCGCAACATAGATGAGCTGCGGTCGGACATACTCAAGGCGAAGAGCCTGATACCAGGAAACCATCGCCTGAACTTGCATGAGATTTATGGCGATTTTGGAGGCAAGGTTGTTGACCGTGATGAGGTGACGGTGGAGTATTTCCAGTCTTGGATTGACTGGGCTAAAGAGCATGGGACATTGCTTGACTTTAACTCTTCTTCTTTCTCTCATCCTAAGAGCGGCAGCCTCTCGCTGGCCAACCCTGACGACGGTATCCG
Source organism: Bacteroidales bacterium (assembly GCA_030528885.1). Taxonomy (GTDB): domain Bacteria; phylum Bacteroidota; class Bacteroidia; order Bacteroidales; family Bacteroidaceae; genus Minthosoma. Next base: position 5,363 of record JAUMXY010000051.1, read on the forward strand.
CAATTTCTGGATAGAGCACACGAAGCGCTGCCGCGACATTGCCAATGCCATGGGTGAGGCGCAGGGAGACCCTTGTATCATGAACCTTTGGGTGCATGATGGATGCAAGGACGTAAGTGTCAATCATGCCCTGTATCGCAACCTCCTGAAGCAGTCGTTGGACGAGATTTTCGAGAAGGAGCAGCCCATGATGAAGGACTGCATTGAGGGCAAGGTGTTTGGCATCGGTCTGGAGAGCTTTACGGTAGGAAGTCATGACTTCTACACGGCCTATGCGGCACAGAACGACAAGATTCTGACTATCGACACAGGGCATTATCATCCGACAGAATCGCCAGCTGACAAGGTGAGCGCGGTGCTGCCGTTTGTGAAGGAGCTGATGCTGCACGTGAGCCGTCCGGTGCGTTGGGACTCTGACCATGTGACCATTATGGATGACCCGACTCAGGAACTCTTCTTCGAAATTGTGAGAGCTGATGCGCTTGACCGCGTGCATTACGGGCTGGACTTCTTTGACGGCAGCATCAATCGTATCGGAGCCTATGTTATCGGTTCTCGCTCAGCGCAGAAGTGCATGCTCCGTGCGCTTCTGGAGCCTCGCCAACTCATCTCGAAACTTGAATTGGCTGGGGAAGGCTACAAGGTCCTTGCCATTCTTGAGGAACAGAAGGCAATGCCGTGGCAGGCTGTGTATGATGAGTTCTGTGTGCGCAACAGCGTTCCTGTTGGAGCAGAATTCATTGCAGAGATAGAGAAATACGAATCAGAAGTAACAAGCAAGAGATAGAGTTATGGCAAATCAAGGTGGCAGTTTGAAGCGCACCATCGCGGTGTCGCTCACCAATTATCTGGATGCCGGCGCAATCGTTGCCGGTGCAAGCGGACTTACGCTGTGGCAGAAGTACTTGGGATTGTCTGAAGTGCATTTGGGATGGCTGAACTTTATCAGTGCTAATTGCTTAGGTGCTGCGCTGGGCGCTATTATTGGCGGATTCCTCGCCGACAAGTATGGACGTAAGTTTATTTATACCTATAATCTCATCGTCTATATGGCTGGCGTGTTGCTCATCATGTGCTCTATGAATTTCCCTATGCTGTTGGCGGGATTCTTGGTGACGGGTATATCTGTGGGCATTGGCGTACCAGCTTCATGGACCTATATTTCGGAGAGTTCTGAAAACGACAAGCGTGGCCGCAATATCTGTATCTCTCAAATGTCTTGGGGAGTGGGCCCGATGATTATCTTGCTTTTAGGTATGTTCTTCGCTCCTGGCGGCTATCTTTTTGGTTGGGTGGAGTCGCTTGCCCACGCTGTTGGAGGCGCCGATTTGGCAGGTGATGCGCTGAACGTGTTCAGTTCCCGCGTTGTGTTCTTCTCGCTTTTCGTTGTGGCTTTTATTGCTTGGAATATGCAGCGCAAGCTGGAGGAGAGCAATGAGTGGAAGGCTACTCGCGAAGCGGCAAAGGAGAAAGGCGAGGATACGGGACTGATGCATGCTTTCAGCGTACTGTTTTCAAACAAGACTGCGGTCAAGACGGTGTGCTATCTGGTTGCTATCTACTTGACATGGAACCTCGTGGCATCGGTGATGGGCTTCTTTCAGCCTCACATCTACGAGACGGCAGGAGGGGTTGACAACGAGCAGGCTAACTGGATGAACTGTATTCAGTGGGCAATTATTGTTGTGACGACCCTGGGGCTGTCTGCTCTGATAGACCGTGTGAGCCACAAGCTGGTGTATGTGCTGGGCTTGCTCGTTGCTATCAGTGCATGGGTTATCATTGTGGGTATAGGTGTGAATGGTCCCGCTGGCTTGTGGGCTTTCTCCATCCTGTGGGGTATCGAAGGCGGTCTCTCCGTGCAGATATTCTATGCCTTGTGGGGCTCTGAGCTGTTTCCTGCTCGATTCCGTGCTGGAGCGCAGGGGCTGATGTTCTTTATCGTGCGCAGCCTTTCAGCAGTGTGGGGACTGGTGTTCACTTACATCTATGGCGAACAGGGAGAGGGCTTCACCATCGCTGCTTATTGCATGATTGCTCTGTTGGTTATTTCCCTGATAGTGGGCGTTATCGGCTGCCCTAACACTCGTGGAAAGTCGCTTGAGCAGATAGCGAGGGAACGTTACGGAGATTCTTAATTTAGGATTTAGCATTAAAGAAGAATAAGGAGAAGCCAGAAGGGATGGCGTTGTGAAAGAGACTGGCTTAGCCTTATTCCTCACAAATATCAGAAATCAATGAAAAGTGTATTAGAAACTCGGCCGGAACTGAAGGCCGTGATAGATCAGATAGCGGAGGTGACAGGCTATCTGTGGCAGAAGGGATGGGCTGAACGCAATGGCGGCAACATCACAGTGAACGTTACGGAGTGTATTGACGAAGAGATGAAAGCTTTGCCTGCCATAGCTCCTGTGCAGCAGATAGGCATGGTGCTGCCCTGTCTGAAAGGAAAGTTTTTCTACTGCAAAGGCACAGGCAAGCGTATGCGCGACCTTGCTAAGCAGCCTATGCAGAATGGCTCTATTGTGCGCATCTGCGATGACTGCGCAAGTTATGAAATCATAGCCGATGAGCCTGTTGTTCCCACTTCGGAACTTCCTACCCATTTGGCGTTGCAGAACTATCTGCTCGAGACGGGTTCCTGCTATAAGGCAACCCTCCACACACACCCTATCGAGCTGGTAGCCATGAGCCACATCCAGCGTTTCTTGCGTGGAGACGAGATGACTCGCGTTCTTTGGAGCATGATACCAGAGACTCTTGCCTTTGCTCCTCTCGGCATCGGCATCGTTCCTTACGGATTGCCCTCGTCGGTAGAGCTGGCGGAGGCAACCCTCGAAAAGATTAAGAAGCACGATGTTGTGCTGTGGGAGAAGCATGGTACCGTTGCTGTCGGACAGGACATCATGGATGCATTTGACCAAACTGATGTGCTCTGCAAGGCTGCCAACATCTACATGTGTGCTCGCAGCATGGGAAGTGAGCCAGATGGCATGACAGACGCCGCTGTTAAGGAACTTCAGGAAGTTTTTAATCTTCCCAAAGTTAGACCTTGCTGATTGAGCGTGCGTACAGAGAGGGTGATGGGTGATTGCCATCGCCCTTTTCTGATGTATTGCAAGAGAATTTACTGAATTGAAATATAAACCGTTATTAAACATAATGAAAGCAATATTGTCGTTATGTCTCTTTGCCTGTGCCTTCACATCCTCTGCGCAGAGAGCCATCAATTTCAATGCCGACTGGCAGATGCGCGGTGAAACAGTGACCTTGCCGCGCGCATGGAACGAGGAATATGCTTACCGTGTGCCTATAGCAGAGCTGCCTGATGATACTGTGCGGTATGTGAAGACTTTCAAGGCGCCTAAATCATGGAGAAACAAGAAGGTCTTCATAGAGTTTGAAGGAGCGCGTCAGGCGGCTGAAGTGTGGCTCAATGGTCATCACTTGGGGCTGCATGAGAATGGTGTGATGGCATTCGGGTTTGACTTGACTCCCTATCTGAAGTATGGCAAGGAAAATCGGCTGGAGGTGCTCACCGATAATGATTGGTCATATCGGGAAAGAGGTGCCTCTACGGAAGGGGAGGTTGTGAAGGATGGGAACAGCTTGCCTAACAACACGCTGGCGCCTGCCTCCTTTCAGTGGAACAACAAGAACTTCAATGCCAATTATGGAGGTCTGCCCAAGAATGTGCGGCTGCATGTGGTGGAAAAGCTTTATCAGACACTTCCCCTTTATTCTTCGTTCGGCACAACGGGTGTTTACATCTACGCTACGGACTACGACATCAAGGGGCGCTCTGCGACCATCCATGCAGAGTCGGAGGTGTGTAACGAGACGGGCGAGGAGCAGACTTTCACTTATGAGGTGGAGGTCGTTGACCGTGACGGCTCATCGGTTGCCAAGTTCTGTTCAGCCCCTGTCGTGGTGGGCAAGGGCGAGAAGGTGACGGTGTCGGCTGAGAAGCGTGTGGAGGATTTGCATTTCTGGTCGTGGGGATATGGGTATCTCTACGATGTGCATACCCGTCTGTTGTCGGCATCCGCAAAGGTTGTGGACGAGCAGGTGACGACGACGGGATTCCGCAAGACGGAGTTTGTGCGTGGGCAGACCATCCTGAACGACCGTCCCATCATGATGCACGGCTATGCGCAGCGCACCAGCAACGAGTGGCCGGGCGTGGGAATGAGCGTGCCGGCGTGGCTGTCCGACTACAGCAACAGCCTGATGGTGGAGTCGGGAGGAAATCTGGTCCGCTGGATGCACGTGTGCCCTTGGAAGCAGGATGTGGAGTCGTGCGACAGGGTGGGGCTGATTCAGGCGATGCCTGCCGGCGACGCGGAGAAGGACGTGACGGGGCGGCATTGGGAGCAGCGTGTGGAGCTGATGCGTGACGCCGTGGTTTACAATCGCAACAATCCTTCCATTCTTTTCTATGAGTCGGGCAACAAGGGTGTGAGCGAGGAGCACATGAAGGAGATGAAAGCCGTCCGTGACGAGTTTGACCCTCATGGCGGGCGTGCTGCCGGGAGCCGCGAGATGCTCAACCATAACACAGTTGCCGAGTATGGCGGCGAGATGCTCTACATCAACAAGAGTGCCACCAAGCCCGTCTGGGCAATGGAGTATTGCCGCGATGAAGCGCTTCGCCGTTATTGGGACAACTGGTCATACCCTTATCATAAGCATGGCGACGGACCTCTGTACAAGGGCGATGACGCTTCTGCCTACAATCAGAACAATGACCTGTTTGCAGTGGAGATGGTGCGCCGATGGTATGACTACTGGCGAGAGCGCCCTGGCACAGGTGAGCGAGTGTCGAACGGAGGAGTGAAGATTATCTTTTCAGATACAAACACGCACTGCCGCGGAGAGAGCAATTACCGCACCAGCGGCGTGGTTGATGCGATGCGCTTGCCCAAGGACGCTTTTTATGCTCATCAGGTGATGTGGAACGGATGGGTCACGCCAGAGGTTTCCCAGACATATATCGTAGGGCACTGGAACTACGAGGCAGGAGTCCGCAAGCCTGTGTATGTCGTGTCAGATGCGCCTGTCGTCAAGCTGTATGTCAATGATGTTGAGGTAGGAGAGGGAAAAGTGGATTACCATTTCCTGCATACGTTTAAGGACGTGGCGTATGTGCCTGGCACATTAAAGGCTGTCTCTTACAGCGAAGATGGCAAACCATTGTCAAGCTATGCTGTTGAGACAGTGGATGAGCCTGTGGCGCTGAAGGTGACGAATGTGCAGAACCATGTGCTGGCAGCTGACGGGGCAGACATGGCGCTGTTGCAGGTGGAGGCAGTGGATGCCAAGGGGCGTCGTCATCCTTTGGCACATCAAATGCTACAGTTCTCTATCGACGGGCCTGTAGAGTGGATTGGCGGCATTGGCAAGGATGAACAGGGAACAAACTGCATCCGCTCGCTGTCCCTTCCGCTGGAGTGTGGCGTCAACCGCGTGTTGGTGCGTTCTACGGGAAAAGAAGGGAAGGCTGTTGTCCGTGTCGAGGCAGAAGGACTGGGCAAGGCATCTGTCACCCTCGACGTGAAAGGCAAGGAGCAGCCCAAGATGAAAGGACTGCTGACCAGAGGGGGAACACCGTCTGCCCCATCGTATCAGGATATTAAGAAGACATTGAAAGTGAAGAAGGTGGTTGCAGGCTGCAATCAGGAAACGGCGCATCATTCAATAGATGACAGCGAAGATACAGAATGGAAGAATGACGGAAGAGGCTCGACGGCTTGGATTCGCTACGAACTGGAGAAACCTGCTCGTGTGGATGAACTGGTCATCAAGCTCACCGGCTGGCGCAAGCGAGAGTATCCTCTGCAAGTCTATGCAGACAGTCTGTTAGTGTGGGAAGGGAAGACACCTGTTTCCTTAGGCTATGTTCATTTGTCACTTGACCACCCATCGCATCAGGCGAAGACAGTGACCATCCGTCTGAAAGGCACTGCCGCTGATAATGATGAGTTTGGCAATATCAAAGAGCTGGCAGCCCCTGTCGCCAACGAACTGGATTTGTTCAAGGCCAAGGATGGCGATAAGGTGAAGAGCGAGCTGCGCATCGTAGAAGTGGACTTCTTGCAATGGCTCGGACACGTTCCGCAATGACATGGACGCATGAGCATAACGAACCATTTCGGTTTTTATGTGTAGGGGAGAAGCTTTTCTCCCCTATTTTTTGTGAAAATTAAAAATAATGCTTATAGTTTTCCAAATCGTACCCCTCGGGTCCGATGCACCGTACCCCTCGGGTCCACCATGGCGGACCCGAGGGGTACGGTATATTAAGGCATGGTCTTTTCTTGTGTGTCTCGTTTGTAATGTTCTTGATAGCACCTCTTCGCTTCAATTAAAATATTCAGTGTGGAAATTGTTATCAGAACAACTCCGGGACTTTAATTGTAACGTGGGTTCGAGGTAAGGATTACGCAATAATCCTTACCTCGAACTTGCGTTGTGTTATATATGTAACAGTATTCTTGTTACAAATGTTACATATCCGTATCTGTTTTTGTACCTGTTCCGTCCTCGTATATAAGGGAAAGAATGCACGGCAATCTCGTAGGAGAATATGCCCCTCTGCGGTTAGTGTAGATGCAGCTTCTCTGGTATATCCAAATCTGTTCAAAGAATTTTCATTGATTTGTTGTGAGGCTCAGAAATGTTTGGTGAAGACTACGCTCCTCTTCTTGCCCTTGGGGAATGGGCTGCAAACGAAAGAAGGCTGACTCCTATGATGGGAATCAGCCTTCTTTTTATATTTCGTATGTAATACGATTATTCTGCTGCAGGCTCTTCAACTGCTGGAGCTGGCTCTTCTGCCTTTGCAGGAGCTGCTGCTGGAGCTGCTTCGCCGTTCTCGTTGACAACCTCAAATGGGATGACAACAGAAACTTCGCGGTGGAAGCGAGCTACAGCCTCGTAGCTGCCAAGTGCCTTAACGCCCTTGATAGCGATGAGCTTGCTGTCGATTTCGAGACCTTTCTCTGCAAGTGCTGCTGCGATTTCCTTTGCGCCTACAGAACCGTAGATGTTCTTGCCTTCAGAAACTTTTGCCTTGATGACGAGAGATACACCCTCGAACTTCTGTGCCTGTGCTTCAGCATCTGCCTTGATTTTTGCAATCTTATGTGCGCGCTGCTTCAGTTCCTCGTTGAGCTGCTTGAGGGCTTTTGCTGTAGCGAGTACTGCAAAACCCTGAGGAAGAAGATAGTTGCGGCCATAACCGTCCTTCACTGTGAGAACTTCGTCCTTGTAGCCTAAGCCGAGAACGTCTTTCTTGAGAATGATTTTCATACTGTCTTTCCTCCTATTTTTTATTTCAACAAGTCTGTTACGAATGGAAGGAGTGCAAGGTGACGAGCACGCTTCACTGCCTGTGCTACACGACGCTGATACTTGAGTGAAGTACCTGTGATGCGGCGTGGGAGAATCTTGCCCTGCTCGTTGAGGAACTTCTTGAGGAATTCAGGATCTTTGTAGTCGATGTACTTGATACCGCTCTTCTTGAAACGGCAATACTTCTTTTTCTTAACGTCAACTGTTGTAGGAGTTAAGTATCTGATTTCTGATGGTGCTGCCATGATTAAGCCTCCTTCTTTTGGTTACGACGCTTCTCAGCGTATGCTGCAGCGTGCTTCTCGTTCTTAACTGTGAGGTAGCGGAGCACACGCTCGTCGCGGCGCATCTGCAACTCTAATTTAGCAATCACTGTTGGCTCGGCTTTGAACTCTACCATCTGGTAGAAACCAGAAGTCTTCTTCTGAATTGGATAAGCGAGTGTCTTCAGGCCCCAGTTCTCAGTGCTGATGATTTCAGCGCCTTTGTCCTTGAGGTAGTTGACAAACTTATCAGCCGCTTCCTTCATCTGAGCATCAGACAAAACGGGAGTTAAAATGAAAACGGTTTCGTATTGATTCATAAGATCAATAATATAAGTTTTGTTTGTTAATAAATTATGTTTTTTTGTTTCTGTTTGATGAAGGTGTGGCTTGTCAACAGGACTTTGGGTGATGTTGGTGTGCGGCCTTCTTCGCTCAAAAACGGTGCAAAGGTACGAAAAAAATGGGAAGTACACAAAAAATATGCGTTATTTTTCAAAGGGTGAGGCTTGGGAGCGTGTGAGGAAGTGGGGATGATACTTGAAAAGTGAAGATTGGCTGCGGAAAAAGGGTATTTTCGGTTCTAAATGATAAATTCTTGCTTAAATGTTTCGTGGTTTGAAGAAAAAGTAGTTATTTTGTAACTGATTTGAATGTTAGTAATCAAAAATAAATATATACAATGAAAAATCTCGGTATTATACTCATCGTAGTAGGCGCACTGCTTCTCGTTCTTTGTTCTCTCGTGCCTTTCATGGGCGATTTGGCTGACCAGAACTGGTACACTTGGGGTAGTGTCCTGCTGATTGTTGCAGGTCTTCTGACTCACATCTACATGAAGAAGAAAATTGAGGAATAATCCTCGGGAAAGCGTATTGCTTGTATTCTTTTTTATAGTGTAAAATAAAGGTGGACTTGTTGGTCCACCTTTTCTTTTGATTTGAAGCTTTTGTTTAAGCTTCTGTTTCATGGCCGTCGGAAATGACGAGCTTGTATCCCTTGCCGTGCACGTTGATGATTTCTACGTTGGGGTCTTCTTTCAAGTGCTTGCGCAGTTTGGTGATGTACACGTCCATTGAACGCGCGTTGAAGTAGTTGTCGTCAATCCAGATGGTTTTGAGGGCATAGTCGCGTTGCAGCAGTTCGTTCTGGCGGTTGCTGAGCAGGGTGAGGAGTTCTGCTTCCTTGGTGGTGAGCTTTTCCTGCTTGTCGCCAATGCTGAGCATCTGCTTCTGTGTGTCGAATGTGAATTTCCCGATCTGGCGGATTGTCATGTCTCTGTTCTTTTTGCCATGCACGCGGCGGAGGATGGCTTCGATGCGGAACACCACTTCTTCCATGGAGAATGGTTTGGTGATGTAGTCGTCGGCGCCGAGTTCAAAGCCCTCTCGCACGTCGTCCTTGAGGTTTTTGGCGGTGAGGAACATGAATGGCATTTCGTAGTTTAGCTCTCTAATCTTTTTGGCCAGTGTGAATCCGTCCATTCGTGGCATCATCACGTCAAGAATGCAGAGGCTGAAGTTGCCTTGCAGGAAGGTTTCAAAGCCTTCTTCTCCGTCTTGGCATAGGGTGGTGTGATAGCCTTTGGCTTCGAGATACTCGCGGAGCAGCATGCCTAAACTTTCGTCGTCTTCGCATAGAAGGATGTTAACTTCTTCAAGTTTGTTGTCTGTAACCATAAGATGTGAGTTTTAGAGGGTTTATAATGTTTCTATTTCTGTTGCTTTGCTTGTGGGCGTTTAGCTGTTTTGTCTCAGCTTGATGATGAACTTTGTGCCGATACCGAACTCGCTTTCGGCGGTAATGGTACCTTTGTGGTCCTTGACTATCTTCCGAACGTAGGCTAGACCAAGGCCGAAGCCTTTCACGTCGTGGAGGTTGCCTGTATGCACTCGGTAGAATTTGTCGAAGATGCGTTTCAGGTCTTCTTTCTTGACTCCGATGCCGTTGTCCTTGATGGAGATGCATAGCATTCCGGGCTCGTCCCACGTCTCTACGCTTAGCTCCAGATTGATGTCTTGCCGCTTGTATTTGACAGCATTGTCCATCAGGTTGAAGATGACGTTGGTGAAATGCATCTCGTCTACGTAAATGAGTGGAGACTGTGCATTGAGATTGGTGATGATTTTCCCTCCGTTTTTCTCAACTTTGAGGGCAAAGGTGTGGGTTACTCCTGCTATGAGTTCGTTGATGTCCACCTCTCTCATGTGGAGGTTGGCTTTCTGGTTCTCGTGCGTTGACAGCTGCAACACCTTTTCGACTTGGAAGCGCAGGCGTTCTGTCTCGTCAAGGATGGTTGAGGTGAGACGCTGCATCAGTGGGGGCGTTTTCTTCACGCTGTTGTCACCGAGCATTTGAGCAGCAAGCGAGATGGATGAGATGGGGGTCTTGAACTCGTGGGTCATGTTGTTGATGAAGTCATTCTTTAGCTCTGTCAGCTTTTTCTGCCTGAACACCAGCAGCAGGGTTACAATGAAGGTGATGAGCAGGATGATGGTGAAGAGCAGTGATGGCAGGATGAACCACATGGAATGCCAGATGTATTTGCCGAGGTCGGGGAAGTGTACCTCAAGAATTCCTCCGCATTGGACAGGGTCGTTCTTGAACAGGATTTCCGTGAAAGCTAATTCTTGACCCACATTGTCGTAGTCAGAGCATTGGTAGACTTTGTATCCTTTGTTGTTGCTGACTCTGAAGTGGTAGGGGATGTTGATTCCATTGCTGCTAAATTCCTTTTTGAGTAACTGGTCTAATTCTATGAAATCAATTCGCTCGTTCAGCGGACGGTCGTTGGCTGTGTAGAGTATGCTGTATATGACATCCTCCACCAGATTTTTCTCTGCTGCATAGCGCATGGCCATTATCTCCTCAAGCGAACGCTTGCGCTCTTTCTGGCTTGTCATCTTCTTGGTGAAGTATTTGTCTGAAAGGTTTGTGCTTGCTGTCGTTTCGCGTGAAGTGAAGACGCTGCCGTCCTTAGCGATTACTTGGTGAGTGCGCTGGACTATCGTGGTGTCTGTGCTTGTCTGTATGGAGTCGGTTGCGATGGCGATTCCGTTTGCTGCATCGGGACCTTGCTCCAAGTACCGTTTGGCTTCAGCCAGTTCCAACTGCCGGGCAATCTCGTACAGGCTTCTTTTGACAGACTCCTTGAAATATTCGTGTCGGAGGGAGGTTATCTCTTCGATGTATCGCATCTGCATGATGAGCAGGCTTGCAAAAGACAGGCCCATTACAGTTGATAAGATGATAATGACGCTCTTTTTCATTTTTAAGGCTCTTGTTTGAGGTCACAAATATACGTGAATTATTAAAAAGAACTTTTCTTTTAACGAATAGTTCTTTTGCATGGTTAAAATCTTTGTATTAATTAACATAATCAGCTTATTTTGATTATTTATTTGATAAGTATTGTGTTTTGGGCGTGCGTTAGATGAAAATGTGGGTGTTAGGAATGGGGGTGAGGTGTCCTGCTTTTGTGAATGTGGAAAATCAGAGAGAGGGGGCCATGCCTAAAGCTGGTCCCCTCTCTCTGGTTGCTTGCCTCCTTGGGAAGCAAGTGCTTTGTTTGTTGTAATGCTTTATTCGTCGTCCTTGTTCTGTTCCTCGAACTCTTTCATCAGTTTCTGCTGGATGTCGGTTGGGACAAGTTCGTAAGATGCGAACTTCATGATGAAGCTGGCGCGTCCGCCTGTGATAGAGCTGAGTGTTGTTGAGTAGCTTGACAGGCTCTTGAGCGGAACTTTTGCAATCAGCTTTTCATAGCCGTTTTCGCTTTCACTGCCGATAATCATACCGCGGCGTCCCTGGAGGTCTGACATCACGTCGCCCATCTTGTCGCCAGGCACAAACACTTCTACATCGTAGATTGGTTCGAGCAGTTTTGGACCTGCTTCTCTGAAGGCATCTGAGAATGCGTGGCGACCTGCGAGCATGAATGAGAGTTCGTTAGAATCTACTGGGTGCATCTTGCCGTCGTAAACGATGACGCGTACATCACGAGCGTATGAGCCTGTAAGCGGACCTTGCTCCATGCGGCTCATGATACCTTTGAGGATTGCCGGCATGAATCGAGTGTCGATGGCGCCGCCGACAACAGAGTTGATGAATACGACTTTTCCGCCCCATTCCAGGTCAACTTCTTCTTTGCTCTTGACGTTGATCTTGAATTCTTGGTTGCCAAACTTGTATGCAGTTGGGTCAGGCATGCCATCATAATATGGCTCAACGATAAGGTGGACTTCGCCAAACTGTCCTGCACCTCCTGACTGCTTCTTGTGGCGATAGTCTGCGCGTGCAGCCTTTGTGATGGTCTCGCGATACGGAATCTTTGGCTCTTCAAACTTGATGCCGATTTTCTCGTTGTTCTCCATTCTCCACTTGAGTGTGCGGAGGTGGAATTCTCCTTGGCCTTTTACAAGCGTCTGCTTCAGTTCCTTGGATTGTTCGAGAATCCAAGTGGGGTCTTCCTGTGACATCTTCTGGATAGCAGCCACCATCTTCTCGGTGTCGGCTTCGTTCTCTGCTTTGATTGCACGGATGTATTTGGGGTTAGGATACTTGACGAAGTTGAATCTGTGTTCGCAGTCTTTTCCGGCCAGTGTGTTGCCAGTACGAACGTCCTTCAGCTTTACTGTACAGCCGATGTCGCCTGCTACAAGTTCGTCCACCTTGATGCGGTTTGCGCCTGCGCAAGCAAAAAGCTGTGCGATACGTTCTTTTGAACCGCGGTCGGTGTTGGTCAGGTCGTCGCCTTCGTGAACCTTGCCCGACATGACTTTGAAATATTGTACGCCGCCAATGTGTGGTTCGTTAGCTGTTTTGAAGAAGTAGAGCGATGTTGGTGCATTAGGATCTGGCTTGACCTCTTCGCCTCGTGTATTGTGTTCTTGTGGCATTTCGTCAACAAAAGGAACGACGTTGCCGAGGAATTCCATCAGTCGGCGCACGCCCATGTCTTTGGTTGCGCAGACGCAGAATACCGGATACATGGAACGTGTAGCCAGGCCTTTGCGGATTCCTGTACGCAGCTCATCTTCTGTAAGTGCTTCTGTGTCGAAGAACTTCTCCATCAGTTCCTCGTCGTTTTCAGCCGCTGCTTCAACAAGGGCGCGGTGCATCTCCATAGCCTTTTCCTTTTCTTCTTCAGGAATATCTTCGATGGTTGGAGCGCCTCCTTCTGGTCCCCATGTGTATTTCTTCATGAGAAGTACGTCGATGAGTGAGTTGAAGTTTGGACCTTCATTGAGTGGGTATTGGATAGGAACGACTTTGGTTCCGTAGATGTCGATGAGGTTGTCGAGCACTTGGTTGAAGTCACACTTTTCAGAGTCGAGTTGGTTGACGAGGAATATCACCGGTTTGCCAAGCTTCTCTGTGTAGCGGAAGTGGTTTTGTGTGCCGACTTCTGGGCCGTATTGTCCGTTGATGAGGAGCAGAGCTGTGTCTGTTACATTGAGGGCTGTCATTGCAGCGCCGACAAAGTCGTCAGCTCCAGGGCAGTCTATAATGTTTAGCTTCTTACCATTCCATTCAACATGGAAAACAGTGGAGAATACGCTGTATCCATACTCCTGTTCTACAGGAAAATAGTCGCTTACAGTGTTTTTCGCTGTAATGCGACCACGACGGCTGATGATTCCTGCTTCATACAATAGGGCTTCGGTAAGAGTTGTCTTACCGGCACCGTCATTGCCAAGTAGGGCAATGTTCTTGATTTCGTTGGTCTGGTAAACTTTCATGTTAGGTTAGTGTATGTTATTTAAGATTTAAAGATTATTTTAGGTGGCTAAAGATTGAAAAGCCGCGATAAAATTACTGCTTTTTCGTTTAACATGGCGATAAAATATTATGTTTTTAAACATTTTTCGTTTTTATTAATTAAAAATGTTCTTTACCTGTGTTTCTTGATAATTGGGGCTTTGTTTTTTTGGCGCAATCTTTGAATTGTGCTAACTTTGCAACACGATGGCTGGAATCTATGTTCATATACCTTTCTGCAAGTCGCGATGCGCATATTGTGGCTTTTTCTCTACGACAAGTCTGGAGAAAAGGCGTTCTTATGTGGATACTGTTATAAAGGAACTGAATGCTAGGAAGGCATTTCTTGGGGGAAGAGATGTCGATACTGTTTATTTGGGCGGAGGCACTCCTTCGCTGTTGGCGGTAGAGGACATTGGCGAGATACTTTCCTCTATATATAATATATATAATGTACGTGAGGGGGCAGAGGTGACGCTTGAGGGCAATCCAGACGATTTGTCTTACGAACTGCTTAAGGAGTTGAAAAGGATGGGGGTCAATAGGCTTAGCATTGGAGTGCAGACGTTTGACGATGCTCGGCTGAAGTTCTTGAACCGTCGCCATACGTCAGCACAGGCCATTGAGGCGGTTGACAAGGCTAAGAGGGCTGGATTTGACAATATTAGCATTGACCTTATGTTTGGATTTCCCCAACAGGCGATGGAGGGGTGGCTGGCAGATGTGGAGAAGGCGGTCTCTTTGCAAGTGCAGCACGTCTCTGCGTATTCGTTGATGTATGAGGAGGGAACCCTGTTGAATTCTATGCTGGAATCCGGCGTGATAAGTGAGGTGGACGAAGAGCTTTCTCTGAGTATGTATGAGCTGCTTATAGATAAGTTGAATGAAGCAGGTTTCCATCATTATGAGCTTAGCAATTTCGCTTTGCCAGGTATGGAGTCAAGGCATAATTCGGGCTATTGGCAAGATGTGCCTTATCTGGGTGTAGGGGCGGGAGCGCACTCTTATGATGGAGTCAATCGGTATTTTCATGTAAACTCGTTGGAAGAATATATAGCTGGGAGTGAGCTTGCTATGGAGGAATTGACTGACAAGGAACGATATTGTGAGTTTGTTTTTACGGGTTTGCGCACGTCGGAAGGAATTAGACTGGAGCGGTTGGAGCAGTTGTTTGGCGTTGAACTTAAAGACTATTGTCTGTACAATGCTAAGAAACATATTGATAGGGGGCATTTGATAGTGCAGGAAGGAGTGATGCGTTTGTCTAGATCTGGGCTTTTTATTTCTAATGATGTGATGTCAGACCTGATGTGGGTCGATTGAAAAAATGTTTGTGTTTGTACAGGCGATTTAGGGATGAAAGTTGCAAAAGAGTCGTTTTTTTGTGTAAAAAGGAGCCTTTTTCCTGTCTGAAATCATCTTTTTTTGTTAAAAAATAAAAAAAAACATTTTTTATAAGTATAGATATCTTAAAAGTCCGTAACTTTGCAGGAGTTTTGAAAGCATATTGATTGTTTAACAAATTAAAGTAAAAGAAAATTATGAAGAAGTTGGTTTTCGCAGCAGTTGCTGCAATCGCTCTTACAGCATCTGTATCATTCGTATCTTGCAACAACGCAGCTCCTGCTGCTGACACTGTAGCTGCTGACACTATCGTTGC
>JAUMXY010000052.1 GCA_030528885.1 Bacteroidales bacterium
TGCGGCTGATAAACCGAAGCTTGCGATTTACCGATGTGGGGAGAACCGCTTGTGCATCCTGCCATCCAGCAGGAACAGCGTTTCCAAGTGCAAATATACAACATTTTTTCGGCTTTGTCAAGAGTTGGCATCAAGCATCAGCCACTTTTTTTGCAGACTCCCCCATTGGGGCAATCCTTCCACGGTGCCAATCCCGCCATTCCTGCACTTTTTCTCCCTTTCCCTTTGCCATCTCCATCTTTTGATGTACTTTTGCAAAAAGATTAAGAAACATGAAGAAAACATTGATTACGATAGCTGCAGGCGCCATGATGCTGGCAGCCTGCGACAACTCCCCCAAGTTTCAAGTATCGGGAACGATTGAGGGAGCTAAAGACTCAACGCTTCACCTCATACAGAACACGCTGGATGGCGTGCAGAAGCTCTCTTCCGTAAAGCTGAAAGAAGACGGAGCATTCTCGTTCAAGGCGGCCGCTCCAACCGGCGCACCTGAATTCTACGCCCTTCAAATAGGCGGGCACATCATCAACTTCGCGGTGGACAGCACCGAGCACATCACCATTGCTGCACAGCTGCCTACGCTGAAGGATGGGTACACCATCGAAGGCAACGAGAGCAGCAAGAAAATCAAAGAGATAAGCCTGAAGCAGCAAAAGCTTCAAGCACGTCTGATTGAGATAGAGCAGAACGAAGACATGCTGCCCGGCGACCAGCGCGACAGCATAGAAAACCTCGCCAATGCCTACAAGGAAAGCATGAAAAAGGACTACATCCTCACCGACCCCGCTTCTGCCGCAGCTTACTATGCCGTATGCCAAAGCATCACCGACCTTGGCGGGACTTACATGCTGTTCAACCCCGTCAGCGACAGGAAAGACATCAAGTGCTATGCAGCCGTAGCCACGGCATGGGACGGAAAATACCCTGACGCGCCACGCACCCAGCAGCTCTGCAACATGGTCATCAAAGGCATGGAGAACACCGCCGCCCCACAGCAGAAGATTATCAATGTGGATGAAGAGAAGATAACGGAAACGGGCATCATCGACATCACCCTGCCCGACATCAACAGCCAGCAACGCAGCATCCGCGACCTCAAGGGCAAAGTCGTCCTCATCGACTTTACCATATACGGCACACCAGAGTCTGCCGAACGCATCCGCCTGCTGCGCTCCCTCTACGAGACTTACAGCCCGCAAGGACTCGAAATCTACCAAATCTCGCTGGACGAGGACATCCACTACTGGAAATTCTCATGCGAAAAACTGCCTTGGGTCTGCGTCCATGAAACAGACGGTTCAACCACACGCATCTACAACGTGCAGAACCTCCCCACCTTCTTCCTTGTCAACCGCGACAACGAGATTGTTGTGCGCAGCGACTTCATGGAAGGCACATTGGAGGAGAACATACAGAAGCTGCTGTAACGGCAGCTGACAGCACAAGAAAAGCCGCAGGGAATCCCGCGGCTTTTCTTGTGTGTCGTCCCATGACTGCTCACACAAACTCTTCGCCCAAATTCAGCTGCGCATCATTCACAAACTTGCGGATGTTCTTCTGGTCTCCCTTTTTGCAGATAACCAGCACATTCCCTTCTTCCACCACCACATAATCCTCCAGTCCCTGCACCACTGCCACGTGCCCGTCGGGGAGCTTGATGATACAGTCTTTGCAATCGTAAAGCAATGACTTCGAATCTATGACCACATTGCCCATGTCCGATTTCGGCATCACCTCATGCACCGCTGCCCATGTGCCAAGATCAGCCCACCCAAAGTGGCAAAGCATCACATCCACACTGTCCGACTTCTCCAGCACGCTCTGCTCCAAGCTCATATTCGGACACTTCGTAAACAGCTCCATCAACAGGTCGTCAGCCGACTCGCCATCGTCAAACCGCTGCATCACCGACTGGACGATAGAGGCAATCTCGTCGCTCGCCCACTTGACAGCGCACAAGAAAGCATCTGCGCTCCACAGGAACAGACCAGTATTCCACAGAAACTCGCCGCTCTCATAGAATATCTGAGCAAACTCGTCGGCAGGCTTCTCAGTAAAGCTCTGCACCTTATAGATGTCCACATGCCCAGGCGCAGCGTCAGCCATCTGTATATATCCGTAAGCCACCTCGGGCCTGCTTGGCTTGGCGCCCATCGTCAGCAGCACATCACATTTGTGCACATAGCTGAAGCCCCTCAGCACATCCTGCTCAAAAGCAGCCTCATCCGTAATGTTCTGGTCTGAAGGACTGACAATCAGCCTTCCGTCCGGACAGCGGCGCTTCACCTCCAGCGCAGCCCACGTCACAGCAGGGACAGTGTTGCGCCGCATCGGCTCAACAAGCACATTCTCAGGCTTCAAGTCAGGAATCTGCTCTGCCACCAGCTGACGATAGCTGCCGTTCGTAACAATGAGAATGTTTTCCTTATCAATAAACCGAGCAAAACGCTCGTATGTCATTTGCAGCAACGACCGCCCCGTCCCCAGCACATCAATAAATTGCTTTGGCTTTCTCTCACGGCTCATCGGCCACAAGCGTGTTCCCAATCCGCCTGCCAATATCACACAATAATTTCTTTTATCCATATCACTTTATCATTTTACATAACAGCAGCCCAGCTGCGTTTTCACATTGCGAACATAAAGAAAAAAGAACAGACTACCAAATATTTTCAGGAAATAATACCGAAAGTAACATTATTTAGTGCCTGACGCATCTTTTTAACAACAGAAGACAGTTCAGTGCCCCGCCTCCAAGCAAAGAGCACCCGAACCCACGTCAACACGATTTCTCCCCACAGCACCATGCGCCAACAAAAAAAAGAACCATGCCCATTCGGCATAGTCCTTTCAGTTCCCTACTCCATACTTTTCGCCCAAGGAGCCTATTCCATACAAGAAACGTCTCTCATTTCTTCTGCTTAGACGCACCAGTAGCGCCATCAACAGGCGTAGAGCCCGCCGCCTTCTCAGGCTGCTTCGCATCGCTCAGCACCTCAGCCGCATAGCCCATCTTCTGCAAGGCTGCAAGAATCTTCTTCGCATCAGACTTCCCAGCGTCATAGGTCACAGCCAGCTGCTTGGCAGTCAAATCAGCCTTCACCTTCTTCACGCCAGCCGTCAGCCTCAAATGATTCTTAATCCTTGTTCCGTCCTCAACAGTCTGCACCTCTGGGGTCGTCTTCACCACCAGCACCTTCATGTCTCTTGCCATAGCCGCAGCGCACACAAGCAGAACGGCTGCCACCATCGTTACAATACGTTTCATATCCTTTTACTTTTTGACATTTATGCGGCAAAGATACAAAAAACGCTGGAATAATCAACCTAAATCGGAATAATAGTGCATCTCGCCCTGATAACACGTGAGTTCGACGTAAGAAAAGTGTTCGAACTCACGTTTTTTAGGAGGAGAATCCCCCCTCAAAGAAACAGCAAACGAGCGAGACATACAACGCTTGCTTTGATATTTCGCAGCTAGTGCAGCATTTCTTCGTGTTAACTCAAAGAAACAAGAACCAACAATTCTGTATTTGCCACAGACCGGTCGGCTTGCTGACCTGCCGGCTATACGGCAGGCACACATGCAAGCTATACAGCCTTCTCGCCCACAAGTTTGACAAACCGCCATATTGCTTGCCTATGCTATGGTAGCCCCCAATTACAAACCACGAATAAGAACTTTGGACTTGTGTTCTTCCGAACACAGCAAGGTATGTTTTCAGCCGCTCCAAATGTATTGAGCTGCTTCAAACTTGATGTTCGCAGGAACATGGCAAGGTATGTTTTGAGTAACTCAAAACCTTTCGGGTTACTCCCGAAAACCTTGCCGCATTCCGCGAACTTCTCCCTCCGAAGTCGGGAGAATTGGGTATCTCGCGATAAAATAACAATGTTTTTTTATGTTTGTTGGCACAGCAGACCCTCAATTTCAAATTAAATAAGTACTTTTGTACCTTGGATGTGGTATATACCGCTTTCAAAACAAGAAAGATAATGGGCCGCCTGACAAAAGAGCAACGATATAAGAATATGTCGGCAAACAAAGG
This sequence comes from Bacteroidales bacterium, assembly GCA_030528885.1. Taxonomy (GTDB): domain Bacteria; phylum Bacteroidota; class Bacteroidia; order Bacteroidales; family Bacteroidaceae; genus Minthosoma. The sequence continues at coordinate 4,050 of JAUMXY010000052.1, forward strand.
GAAAGGTACCAAGCTTGAACTTTTGTTTGGCAAATTGTTGTGGAATGCCGGTGTCAGATATCGCAAGAATGATAAAACCGTCTTTGGGAAACCAGACTTTGTTATTCGAAAAATGAAAATTGCGATATTTTGTGATGGGGAATTTTGGCATGGAAGAAATTGGGAAGAACGTAAAAACGACCATAAAAGTAATTGTGATTTTTGGCATTCCAAGATTGAACGGAGCATCAGGAGAGACAAAGAAGTAAATGAACAATTAAATGCACAAGGTTGGACGGTCTTTCGGTTTTGGGAAACGGAAATAACCAAAGAATCCGATAAATGCTTAAATAGAATTTTGAACTATATGAACGCTAAAACAAAAGCGACCGATAAAATCGCCATTACACAAATGTGTGGCGGTAGCAAAGTATCGATGCAGATGTATGGTCCCCATTCATTGAATGAGGATGGAACGATTATACCGTTTGAGGAACAAATGGCGATAGTATCTCATTATCTCCATAATCAAGGATATAAATCTGCCAAGACCTATGAGAACAAAGCCGAAGGATTGATAGAGGATATATACAATGTTCATCAAAAGACCGTTGAGCCCAATTGCGTATCGGATGTAAGTGTTCAATATTCATTGTTCTCGGATTTATTCTCTGTTCCGTTTTTACCAACAGATAATCCTAAATTTACATTTATAGATTTATTTGCCGGTATTGGTGGTTTCAGAATGGCAATGCAAAATCTTGGAGGTAAATGCGTGTTTTCTTCAGAATGGGATGCACAAGCTCAAAAGACATATCTTTTGAATTATGGTGAAGTTCCTTTCGGTGATATTACCAAAGAAACTACTAAAGCATTGATACCGGACGATTTTGATGTTTTGTGTGCAGGATTCCCTTGCCAAGCTTTTTCTTTAGCCGGTAAAAGATTGGGATTTGAAGAAACGCGAGGTACATTGTTCTTTGATGTGGCTGAAATCATCCGTCGTAAGCGTCCTAAAGCGTTCTTTTTGGAGAATGTCAAAGGATTACTCATTCATGATAAAGGGAAGACCATTCAGACCATATTAAAAGTTCTAAGAGAAGACTTGGATTACTATGTTCCTGACCCTCAAATAGTGAATGCAATGAATTTCGGCGTCCCACAACATAGGGAAAGAGTTTACATAGTTGGTTTCAGGAAAGACCAAAATGTAACCGAATTTACATATCCTTCACCGACAGATAAAACCAAGACATTCGCTGACATCAAGGAAGAACATACCGTTTCTGCCAAATACTACTTATCCACCCAATATGTCAAAACGCTTGTGGCACATAAGGAGAGACACGCAGCCAAAGGCAATGGATTCGGTTATGAAATAATTCCCGATAACGGAGTGGCAAATGCCATAGTTGTCGGAGGAATGGGAAGGGAACGTAATCTTGTTATTGATACCAGGCTTGAAGACTTCACCCCTGTTACCAATATTAAAGGAGAAATCAATCGAGACGGCTTACGAAGAATGACACCGAGAGAATGGGCCCGTTTGCAAGGTTTCCCGGACAACTTTATAATCGGTGTTGCTGATGCATCTGCATATAAACAGTTCGGAAATTCTGTTGCTGTTCCTGCAATCCAAGCCACAGCTGAAGAAATCATTAAAAGAATAAACCTATCAAAATCTATTCAATATGGCACTGACAGGAAATAAAGGAGAATGGAGTGAAATATACACATTGCTCAAATTATTGGGAGAAGGAAAAGTATATGCAGGTGACCAAAATCTGAATAAGATTCAAGACCTTTTCTACCCTATCATTATGATTCTTCGTCAAGAGAAAGACGGTAACTATAATTACAGACTGCAAGACAAAGACGTAGTAATTCAGACACTGGCAGGTGAGGAATTGTTGCGTATTCCTGCGTCTGTATTCCTTGTCGAAGCAGAGAATCTGTTGAAAGCCATAAATGAAAATGACGGAGCATTCGGAGCACCTCAAATAGAAGTATTCATGAATAGTATTTATTGCCATTCGTTGAAGGCAAAATCTTCTGATAAGACAGATATTCGAATCATATTGCATGACCGCAGAACAAAAATCAACTCTGAAATGGGATTCAGTATTAAGTCTCAATTAGGAGGTGATTCGACATTGTTGAATGCAAGTAAAGCCACCAATTTTAACTTTAAGATAACCGGAGTTGATTTGTCAGATGATGAAATAACAGCAATTAATTCCATCAATCTCAAACGCAATAAAGTTATTGAAAGAGTGAATGCCATAAAGAAGAAAGGTGCATCATTGGTATTCGAGAAAGTGGATAATTCCACATTCCGAAACAATCTTGTTATGCTTGATGGCGATTTGCCTGTTATTATTGCAAACTTATTGTTGGAGCAGCTGAATACCGGTGTTTCAACATTGAAAGAATTGGCGGACAAGATTACAGAAACTAATCCTTTAAAATACGATGTAGGACAGGCTTCTCCATTTTATGCCTACAAAATCAAACATCTGTTAACTTCGGCAGCATTGGGTATGATGCCGGCAACAGCATGGAGTGGCAAGTTTGATGCTAATGGCGGCTATCTGGTAGTTAAAAAGGATGGTGAGATACTTTGTTACCATTTCTATGACCGCAACCGATTTGAGGATTATTTATTCTCAAATGCATATTTGGAGCGTTCAAGTACAACTCGTCATGAGTATGCTACTATTGTAAAGGAGATAGATGGAACATTGTCGTTTAAGTTGAACTTTCAAGTCAGGTTAAAATAATTGGTTATGGGAGAAAAACTAAATATTTTACCAAATATAGAAGTCGTAGACCTGTTTTGTGGAATAGGAGGGCTTAGTTATGGAATGAAGTGTAAGGGGTTAAAAATTAAGGCTGGTTACGACCTTGATGGCTCATGCAAATATGCATACGAAGCAAATACAGAAGCTACATTCAATTACAGGGATATTAAAACGGTAAGTTCAGGTGATATAAATGCTAATTTCAGTAATAATAGTATTCGTGTTTTAGCCGGTTGTGCACCATGCCAGCCATTTTCTTCTTATGCTTTTAAGAACAAGAAGAAGGACCCAGACAAATATGATTTATTATATGAATTTGGTAGATTGGTTAGAGAAGTTCTTCCTGATATTGTTACAATGGAAAATGTCACTCAAATATTATCTTTCAAAGAAAAGCCTGTTTTGCAAGATTTTATAGATTGTTTAAGTGATTGTGGATATTATGTGGAAGTAAATAAAGTCTTTTGTCCTAATTATGGAATACCTCAAAATCGAAAACGTTTAGTTTTATTGGCATCCAGATTGGGAGAAATTAAATTGATTCCCCCAACTCATAGTAAGGAGAATTATGTAACAGTACGAGATACAATAGAGCATTTACCAGCCATTGCTTCTGGCGAATGTGATATAAACGACCCTTTACATAGAGCGAAAGATTTAACTCCGTTAAATTTACAACGAATACAGCATACCCCATATGGCGGAAGTTGGAGAGATTGGCCGGAGCATCTTGTTTTGAGATGCCATAAGACAACAGGAGGAAAGTCTTTTGGGAGTGTTTATGGAAGAATGATTTGGGATGCACCATCTCCAACAATGACAACTCAATGTACAGGGCTTGGGAATGGACGTTTCGGTCACCCTACGCAAAATCGTGCTATCTCTATCAGAGAAGCAGCGTTATTGCAAACATTCCCAAGGTCGTATAAATTTTTCCCAAATGAAGAAAGTGTTGCAATAACAAAAGCTTCGCGCTATATTGGCAATGCTGTTCCTCCAAAATTAGGAGAGGTGATAGCAGAAAGCATTTCTAATCATTTATTATGTTTTAAACACCAATGATTATGGCAAAAGAATATAATATAAACGTTGACCCAAGAATTCTGGAATTATTAGGTCCAAATTTGTATACCAATATCTACTATGTTTTAGCAGAACTTATAGCCAATGCTTATGATGCAGATGCGAAAAATGTTTATATCATCTCCAATAAGGACGATATCCGCATTGAAGATGATGGACATGGTATGTCATATGACAATGGAGATATAAAGAAGTTCTTAAATGTAGCAGGTGTATCAAGAACGAATGAGGATGAATCTTTTTCGCGTTCTGGAGAACGCAGAAAGATGGGACGCAAAGGCGTGGGCAAGTTGGCTGCACTTTCTGTTTCAGAATCTGTTGATATAATGACAATTTGTAATGGAGAAAAGTCTGGCTTTGTTTTAGCGCGTCGCCCAAATGATGGTAATAAACTGACACCAATAGAAGATGAAAATATAAATTTTTGCTACATACAAAATAGTGGTACTGCTATTGTTATGCGTAATCCACAATATCGTTTGCACAAATCTTTAGATGCAATCAAAAGAAATCTTTTGAAAATATTCCCTTTGGTCGATGACAATTTTAAAATTCATATTATTCGTGGTAAGGAGGAAGAAATTGTAGAAAAATTCGATGAAAATGTAGCAAAGGAATTATGTTCGTTAATTATATTGGGAGAACAGCACGCTGACTTATTGAATTATGTCCCAGACTATTTTCCGAAACATCGTAGTGACTTAGTTGAAAAACGGGATGAGTATAGTGTGCCTCTTACCATAAAAGACAACAACGGTAATGAGCATGAATATAATTTACAGATTGAAGGTTGGATTGGTGCATATAAAACTACACGCGGCAGAAAATCCGAAGTAACAGATTTTCCAGACAATTTCATTTCGCTTTATGCAAATAAAAAAATGGGAGAGTTTAATATTCTACCAATTGTAGGACAAAATAAGCTGAATGAGGTTTATATTGTAGGACAATTATATGTTGATTTATTTGAATTGTCAGAACTCCCTGATATGGCTTTAAGCAACAGGCAAGGATATAAATCTGATGATATACGTTATGAGACTGTAATAAAATATGTTAGAGAAATTCTACTTCCTGATATATTAAAGAAGAGAGTATTGTACACAGACCTAACTAAGGCTGCCAAGAAAACTCAAAAGATAGAAGAACAAAAGGATAATGAAGCAAAACTTCGTAAAATGGTGGATACGTTTAAAGACAAAGCCTCTGAAAGTGTTGCTTTAGCTATTGAACGATATAATTCAACATATTCTCCGTTCCAGCCAGAATTAAAGGGAATTATTTCAAATGCAATTAATGATAATATACCTGAACTCGGACTTAAAACTGTTGTTGATTCACAAAAGAAGAAGATTTTGATTAGTCACACATACAAAGATAAAGACCTTGCAGATGTAGTTTATAACATGTTGTTATTTAACAATGTTCCATCTGAAGATGTCTTATATACAAGCTGTGATGATGAAGTTTGTAGAATTCCTGAAGGAGTATCCATATATAATTACTTACGAGACTTTTTTGTAGAAAGTTATTCAAAACAAAAGTTATTTGTGTTATTTATAACAAGCGATAACACTCCGAAAGCGTGGGGAGCAATGACAGAAATTGGAGCTTCATGGATAACTCAAATTGATAATAAAATATTTAATATTCCACCATTTAAACCTCAACATCCATTAAATGATGAAGCTTTATGGCATAGCACAAATAGAAATGAGGAAAATGTGTTATCTATGAATCTTCTTAATGCGGACATATTTTGCCAAAAAGTAGAACATATTTGTGACGAACTTGGCTATAAAAAACGAATAAGGAAGGATAATAAAGATTATTTAAAGACTTTAGTTAAAGTGGAGAATTAGTAAAAGTAGCCAACCCCTTTGTTCTATCAAGGAATTCGGCTATTTTTGTATCAGAGTTGTTTGACAAAACATAATGCAGAAGATTGGTGCAATCTCAAAGTCGCAAAATCGTTACCAACAACTTTCCACCATAGCATTCGCTATTTGTGTGTCAATCAGATACGAGATAATTGATTATCCAGAGCAAAGATACAAAAAGAATTTGAGTTCGAAACTTTTCAAGCACAGAAAAAAAGAATATCCGCGCTTTTCATCCGAAGAAGCAAAATTTTCACTACCTTTGTACCCACTATGAGCACATCTGTAGAAATCAAGAAACTTACAACAGGATACAAAGCCCGAGGGGGAAACAAGGTGATAGCCTCCAACCTGCAAGCCGAACTGTGCGGCAGCGAAATGGTGTGCCTGCTCGGACCCAATGGCGCGGGCAAGTCAACACTGCTGCGCACGATGGCTTCTCTACAGCCAGCCCTGAGCGGATGCATCGAAGTCATGGGAAGAGATGTCAGGAGCTACAAGAGCCACGAACTGGCACAGCTCATCAGCATCGTGCTGACCGACAACTCCAACATCAAGAACATGACAGTAGAGGAAGTCGTATCCATGGGACGGAATCCTTACACCGGGTTCTGGGGGAAACTGAAGGAGAAAGACAAAAAGATGGTCGAGAAGAGCATGTCGTGGATTGGCATCGAAGAACTCGCCAAGCGGAAGATGCAGACCCTTTCTGACGGCGAGCGCCAGAAGGTCATGATTGCCAAAGCCATCGCACAGGAAACCCCAATCATCTTCCTTGACGAACCGACAGCCTATCTGGACTACCCAAGCAAGATACACATGATGACCATGCTTCACAGGCTCTCCAAGACATTGAGGAAGACCATCTTCATGAGCACGCACGATTTAGAGCACGCATTGCAGGTAGCGGATAAAGTGTGGCTGCTCGACAAGGAGCTGGGACTCGTCACCGGACTGCCCGAAGACCTGAGCATCGACGGAAGCATCGAGAAGTTCTTCGCCAAAGAGGGACTGACATTCGACAGAGAATCCTGTTCCTTCACCATCCAGCACGAGACTCCACGCGACATACTGGTCGAGGGCAATGACAATTCCTTAGAATACAAGCTATGCTGCAAGTCCCTGCTCCGCAACGGCTTGCGACCCGTCAGCACAGCTACAGGAACCCAAGCCTGCCCCGATGTAGCCATCCGCATCCCCGGCGACGGAACCTTCCGCCTCATAGAGAAGCAGCAAGAAAGTATCAAGGTCGAGAAGATAGATCATCTCCTGCACATGATAGTCCCCACCATCACCAAGCATCAGATATCAGCCATCCGAGAGGCTGCCGACATGAACCCATACGAATAAAAACAACATGAACAAATACCTCATCACACTTTTCATCCTGCTGGCAACCGCTCTCACCGCCGTAGGGCAACCAGCAGAAATAGAGCAAGACATGTTTGAAACCATGCTCGAAGGCGACAAAGCCGTCATCGTAGCCGTACACGTCGGAGCCGAAGACGCCACAGCCCAGCAGCAGATAGACCGCTTCAACAGCCGGCTGCAGCAAGCCTATCCCAACTACGACTTCCGCCAAGCATGGACCACCCGCGAACTCATCAATCAGCAGGCCTCCACGGCTCCCAGCCGCATCACAACGCCCGACGAGCTCTTCAGCCAGCTCAAGAAAGACGGCTACACCCACGTGCTGGTGCAGTCGTCCAACATCATCAACTGCACCGAGATGCAGTTCCTTCGCCATGCTGTCGAGACAGCCAAAGAGCACTTCAAGCAAATACGCCTGGGCGAGCCTCTCCTGAGCACCCCTGCCGACTACGAGGACGCCATCAAAGCCATGGCCGAGGCATACGGAAGCGACAAAGAAGCCAACATCCTGATGTGCAGCGGAACAGCAAGCGTGGAAGACTCGCAATACGCCATGCTTGACTACACGCTGAAAGACCATGAACTGACCGAATGGTTTGTCGGCACAGTCGACGGCTATCCCTCGTTGGAAAGCCTCAAGAAACAGCTGAAGTCCAACAAAATAAAGAAAGTCCACCTCATCCCCTTCACGTTTGCCCAAAGCAGCCAGTCCACCAGCAGCACCCTGCAAGAGTGGACCCAACAGCTGCAAGAAGCAGGCTACAAGGTGAGCTCCGAGATGCGCTGCCTGGGCGACCTCGACGCCATCATGGACATCTTCGAAAACCACATCAGGCATGCAGAGAAATTCCGCAGATATTCAGCTAAAGAAATGAAATTGATTGCACGATAAAATGGCAAATCCCTATCTTGAAATACAAGGCCTAACCAAACGCATCGGGCATCGCATACTATTCGAGAACATCTCGTTCACCGTCAACGAGCGCGAGCACATCGGCCTCATCGCCAAAAACGGCACAGGCAAGTCAACGCTGCTCAGCATCATCGCAGGAAAAGAAAGCGACGACGGCGGCAAGATGGTGTTTCGCAACGGCATCAAAGTCGGCTATCTGGAACAGTCGCCCACCATCGATGCCGCCAACACCCAACAGCAAGGCGAAGAATTCCAGCTCCTGTACAGGCAATACCTGACACAGATGAAAATCACCGAAGAGGAATCCCTGCGGCCTGCCACACAGCTCAGCGGCGGACAGGTGAAACGCATCGCCTTAGCAAAAGTCCTGGCCGGCAAGCCAGACCTGCTCATCCTCGACGAGCCCACCAACCACCTCGACCTCGAGATGATAGAATGGCTTGAAAACACGCTGAGCCACAGCACCATGGCCATCCTCATGGTCACCCACGACCGCTACTTCCTCGACCGCATCTGTTCAAGCATCATCGAGATGGACAACTCGCGCATCTACCCCTACAGAGGCAACTACAGCTATTACCTGGAAAAGCGGCAAGAGCGCATCGACAACATGAACACCGAGATAGCGCGCGCCAACAACCTCTACCGCACAGAGCTGGAGTGGATGCGCTCCACCCCCTGCGCCCGCACCTCCAAGGCCAGATACCGCATCGAGTCCTTCTACGAACTGGAGAAAGTGGCGAAGCAGCGCATCGAGGAGCGCAACATCAGGCTGGAGATGGGAGGCACATACATCGGCAACAAAATCTTCAACATGCAGGACGTGTGCAAATCCTTCGGCAACCACACCATCCTGAAAGACTTCAGCTATAACTTCACACGCTACGAGAAAATGGGCATCGTCGGAAACAACGGAACAGGCAAGTCCACCTTCGTCAAGATGCTCCTGGGCCTGGAGCCCCACGACAGCGGCACCATCGACATCGGCGAGACCATACGGTTCGGCTACTACTCACAGCAAGGCATGACCTTCCGCGACGACCAAAAAGTCATCGATGCCGTGCGCGACATAGCAGAGTACATCGACATGGGAAATGGAGAAAAACTCTCTGCAGGGCAGTTCCTGCAGCACTTCCTCTTCTCGCCCGAAGAACAGTACAGCTACATCTACAAGCTCAGCGGCGGCGAGCGCCGAAGGCTCTACCTCTGCACCGTACTGATGAAAGCCCCCAACTTCCTCATCCTCGACGAGCCCACCAACGACCTCGACATCGTCACGCTCCAAATCCTCGAAGACTACCTGAAATCCTTCAAAGGCTGCCTCATCATCGTCAGCCACGACCGCTACTTCATGGACCGCGTCGTCGACCATACCCTCGTCTTCCACGGCAACGGAGAGATACAGGACTTCCCCGGAAGCTACAGCCAGTACCGCGACTGGAAAGAGCAAAGCAGCAAGCAAGAGAGCAGCAAGCAACTCCCCAAAGAAACAAAGAAGGACGCAGGCCGCACACAGAACCGCGCACGAAAGCTCACCTACAACGAAAAGCGGGAATACACCCAACTGGAAAACGACATAGCACAGCTCGAAGCAGAAAAGAAACGCATAGAAGAAGCCCTGTGCGGAGGAACCACCTCCGTCGATGAAATCACCCGGCTCAGCAAGCGCCTCCCCCTCCTGCAAGAAGAACTCGAGGAAAAAGAAATGAGATGGCTTGAACTGTCCGAACTGGCATAACACACATTATATAATAAATACACATCACATGAACATCAAATCAGCAACATACATAGGCAGCAAGCCCAGCGTAGAGCAATGCCCCGCCGACAAGAAAGCAGAGTACGCCTTCATCGGCCGAAGCAACGTGGGAAAATCTTCCCTCATCAACGCCCTGACCCTGCGGAAGAACCTGGCGCTCACCTCCTCCACCCCCGGCAAGACCATGTGCATCAACCACTTCCTCATCAACGACGAATGGTACTTGGTCGACCTGCCAGGCTACGGCTATGCGCAGCGCAGCAAGAAAGCCGTTGACAAATTCCAGAAAATGATTAGCGACTATGTGCTGAAGCGCGAGCAGCTCATCTGCCTCTTCGTGCTCATCGACATCAGGCACGAAGCCCAGAAAGTCGACCTTGCCTTCCTCAACTTCCTCGGCAGCAACGGAGTCCCCTTCGCCATCGTCTTCACCAAAGCCGACAAACTGGCAACTACCAAAGTCAAGACCACAGCAGCCAAGTACATGGAGGTGCTGAAAGAAGAATGGGAAGAACTCCCGCCCTACTTCATCACCAGTTCAGCCAGCAAGCTCGGCAGAGAAGAATTGCTCGCCTACATCGACGACATCAACAAAAATCTGTAAAAAAAGGTGCAAAAGTATTTGTGAATTCAAAATAAATCACTACTTTTGCACCATCTTTTTAAGACAACTATCACATTCACAGAAAACAAGTCTGTCTTAAATCCAATCTCACAACAGTTTTTAAGCAATATTCAAGGCAACGAAACTTTCCATCACTACCATTGGAAAGATTCCACACTTTAACCCACAATATGTACAATTTAGAAGATTTAAACCGCAAGGACAGAAACGAGCTTCTCAGCATCGCTGAAGACATGGGCATTTCCAACGCAGCAAAAATGGAAGAAAGCGAACTCAGGCTGACCATCATCGACGAACAGGCCACCACCTTCGCATCCAACGCCGCAGCCACAGAAAAGACACCCCGCAAGCGCTCCCGCGTCAGCGTCAAGAGCGTAGACAGAGTGTACACAGCCACCCAAGACAAGGCAAAGAAAGTGGACAAGACCATGAAAGTAACAAAAGACGAGTCACTCTTTGCCGACCTCTCAGACGAAGAGAAAGCCATGCTCTCACCAGCCGAGCCGGCAGAAACTCCAGCCGAGCCAGCAGAAGCACCAGCGCCCAAGCGCAGCCGAAAGGCAAAAGAGGAAGCACCAGAAGAGCCTGCCAGCAACGCCAGCGACAACACCGCCGGCAAGACTGACGAGCCAGCTGCACCCAAGAAACGCGGACGAAAGCCAAAAGCACAGAGCGAAGCAGAAAACAGCGCAGAGCCACAAGCCGCAGAAAGCAGCGACACCACAGCCGCAGCAGCCAACGAAGGAATCGTGCCCGAGGAACTCTTCGCCGAGGCAGCCAACAACCACGCGCACACCATCTTCACCACGCCTGCACCGAGCAACGCAAACAGCACAGCCGACTTCATCATCATCGAAGACATACCCAACGAGCATGAAGCACTCGCGCCCGTAGAAATGATGAGACAGTTCGAGCACAAAGAAAAGCAAGAAAGCCGCGCTCCGCAACAGCCACCCTACGAAGACTACTTCGCCCCAGCGATGCCAGAGAAGAAAGAAAGGCCCGTCAAGGAAAAACCATACGAATTCGACAACATCATACGCGTCAGCGGCGTGCTCGAAACCATTGACAACTACGGATTCCTGCGCAGCAGCGACTACAACTACCTGCCATCGCCCGACGACGTATACGTCAACCTGCAGCAAATCAAGCACTACGGACTCAAGACAGGCGACATCGTAGACGGCTTCGTCCGCCCACCCAAAGACGGCGAACGCTTCTTCCCGCTCACCAGCGTAGAGAAAATCAACGGATGCGAGCCTGCCAGAGTGCGCGACCGCGTAGGATTCGAATTCCTCACCCCACTCTTCCCCGACGAGAAATTCAAGCTCTGCAAAGGATACAACGACAGCAAGTCATCACGCATCGTCGACCTCTTCTCCCCAATCGGAAAAGGACAGCGCGCCCTCATCGTCGCACAGCCCAAGACCGGTAAGACCATGCTGATGAAAGACATCGCCAACTCCATCGCAGCCAACCATCCCGAAGCCTACCTCATGATGCTCCTCATCGACGAGCGACCAGAGGAAGTCACCGACATGGCACGCACCGTCAACGCCGAGGTCATCGCCAGCACCTTCGACGCACCGGCAGAAAACCACGTCAAGATAGCAGGCATCGTGCTGGAAAAAGCCAAGAGAATGGTCGAATGCGGACACGACGTAGTCATCTTCCTCGACTCCATCACCCGACTGGCACGCGCCTACAACACCGTGTCGCCAGCATCAGGCAAAGTGCTCTCAGGAGGTGTCGACGCCAACGCACTCCACAAGCCCAAGCGATTCTTCGGAGCAGCCCGCAACATCGAAAACGGCGGCTCACTCACCATCATCGCAACAGCACTCATCGACACAGGCTCAAAGATGGACGAAGTCATCTTCGAGGAATTCAAGGGAACAGGAAACATGGAACTGCAGCTCGACCGCAGCCTCGCCAACAAGCGCATATTCCCGGCAGTCAACCTCACGGCATCATCTACACGCCGCGACGACCTGCTGCAAGACCAGACCACCCTCAACCGCATGTGGGTGCTCCGCAACCACCTCGCCGACATGACAGCAATGGAATCCATGGACTTTGTCATGAAGCAGATAGAACGCACAAAGAACAACGAAGAGTTCCTCATCAGCATGAACGGATAGCCCCGCTGCATATCCAGTACCTCCACAGAGGTACTAAAGTACCGCATAGGAGGTACTCGAGTACCTCTTCGGAGGTACTGAGAACACAAAAAGCCACATAAAATCGGCGCCGCCCCTTTCGCAACAGCGAAAAAGGCGGCGCCGATTCTTCGTCAAAACCCCGCAACCTCAATCCTCCTCTTACACCTCACAAAGATTCATATACACCAGCAAATACATATGCTGGCGGAAATCCTCAGGAGCGCGGCTATAAATTTCCTCAATCTGAGGCGTCGTCGTCGGATAGCCAAACTGCTGGTACGCATTGTCACACAGCACCAAGAAGTACGTCAAGCCCAGCACATTATCATAATTCGACGTAACAAAATCAGTCTCCAGCTTGTCAATAGCCATACGCAGCGTACCCTCCGCTTCACCCAGATTGCGCAAAATCTCGTCATGGTCATAGCCCGCCAAAATCATCGAGCTCTCCTTGCGAGGCAAATCCTTCAGCAAAGTCAGCAGCGAGTCACGCTCCGTCATAAACGCATAAAACTTATCATTCAGCGGCGTACCCTCCACCTTCATCGCATACACCTGATCCATCACCGTAATTTCACCCTCCTCCAGAATAATCGGAATGTTATCACCCGCATTCCCGATAAACATGCGCACACACATCACCGAGTCCACCGGCCCGCTCATGCTGAACGCGCCATGCACAATCTTGCACGAATCCACCGCCGCCTCATCCTCCGAGCCAATAGGGCGCAAGTACACCATATCGCCATCATAGATAGACTGCAGCGACGTGCCCGTAATATTGTAGCTGGGCGAACAAGCCGCCAACGCCAGCAGCATCGCCCCCAAGCCAACAGCAAAGTTCAATATCCTTCTCATCTGCTATGATTTATTTCTTTACTAACACGTTAAACAATTATCTCATGCAAAAATAGAAAATAATTCGGAGCTGACAAAATATTTTACAGCTCTTCAACAACAATTAGAAGTTTTTTAGTCCAAAGCAAACAACAGCAAAGCAGCTCCCCACAAACAGAAGGTGTTGAGCCTCATCAATAGAGAAAACAGCAAAGGGGCCGTACCCATCACGGATACAGCCCCTTCCATCTATAGAATCTTTAATTATTCGCTTATCACTTGAACAAGTCAAAGTCGAAATCCTTGAGGACCTCGTCCATGCCAAGACGCTCCTTGATATAAGGGTCAAGGCCGCCCAGCTCGTCAAGGCCGCCAAAGCCGAGGTCTACGCTGCCTGACGCACCGGTGCCGCCAACGCCGCTGACGCACAAGGGAAGCTCTTCCTGTATCTCCACACACTCCATCTGAGGAGCCACATATTGCTTTTTCATGTCTCTTTTCGTTTTTTTGATGTTCAACCTTTATTTAACACTCACCTTCTTGCCGTTCATGATGTAGATGCCCTTCGGCAAACTCTTCACGTCGATGTCCTTGCCTATCAGCTGGCCGTTCAGCGTGTAAACAGCACCTATCTCGTCGGCAGCGGAAGGAACGCCCTCGATGGCGGTCACCTCATCGTCAACCACGAAGCGGACATTTGCCCCGAAGTCGGTCTCCTTGTCAAGAACGGCGCCAAGCTCGAACCAGCCGCGGAAGGCCTTGATGTTGGTGCTGCCTGCGGAATAGTAGAACTTGTCCTCGTAGATAAAAAGACCGTCAGCAGGAACCTTCGTCTTCACCAGAGAGCCGGTGAAGACACCGGGAGTTTCATACTCGTCTGACTTGCTGACATTGGTCACTGCACCAACCACGAAAAAAGGCACAAAGCCCGTGATGGACTTTGTGCCTTTATATATATAAATATGTGTAAACGCTTGTTAGAACTCTGCTGTCTTGGGTGTGCGTGGGAATGGGATGACATCGCGGATGTTCTGCATGCCTGTGACGAAGAGCAGGAGACGCTCGAAGCCGAGACCGAATCCGCCGTGTGGGCATGTGCCGAACTTGCGGGTGTCGAGATACCACCACATGTCTTTCATCGGGATGTTGCGCTCCTCGATTTCGTTCATGAGCTTGCCATAGTCTTCCTCGCGGACTGAACCGCCGATGATTTCGCCAATCTGTGGGAAGAGGACGTCGGTGCCCTGTACGGTCTGCTCCATCTCCTGGCCGTTGAAGACGGGGTTCTTCTCGTCTATCTTCATGTAGAATGCCTTGATCTTCTTTGGATAGTTGGTCATGATGACTGGCTTCTTGAAGTATTCCTCGACGAGGTAGCGCTCATGCTCTGATGCGAGGTCGTCGCCCCAGTTGCAAGGGAACTCGAACTTCACGCCGTCCTTGATGGCCTGCTGGAGGATTTCGATGCCCTGGGTGTATGGCAGGCGCACGAACTCTTCCTTGAGAACGCCTTCGAGTCGTTCGATGAGGCCTTTGTCTATCATCTTGTTGAGGAACTCGAGGTCGTCTTTGCAGTTGTCGAGCGCCCACTTCACGCAGAACTTGATGAAGTCCTCTTCGATGTCCATGAGGTCGTCGAGGTCGATGAAGGCGATTTCTGGTTCTATCATCCAGAACTCTGCCAAGTGGCGAGGTGTGTTGGAGTTTTCAGCACGGAAGGTGGGGCCGAACGTGTAGATCTGTCCGAGCGCTGTTGCGCCAAGCTCGCCTTCGAGCTGACCTGACACGGTGAGGGATGCCTGCTTGCCGAAGAAGTCGTCGTCGTAGATGATGGAACCGTTTTCGTCTTTCTTCAGGTCGTAGAGGTTCTTGGTTGTCACCTGGAACATCTGTCCTGCACCCTCACAGTCGGATGCTGTGATGAGAGGCGTGTGGAAGTAGAAGTATCCATGCTGGTGGAAGTAGGTGTGGATGGCCATTGCCATGTTGTGGCGGATGCGCATGACGGCACCGAAGGTGTTGGTGCGCAAACGCATGTGAGCGTGCTGGCGCATGTATTCGAATGACTGTCCTTTCTTCTGCATTGGATAGTCGGCTGGGCACTCGCCAAACACCTTGATGTCTGTTGCCTGCACCTCTACCGCCTGACCCGAGCCGATGGATTCTACCATGGTGCCTGTTACAGAGAGGCATGCGCCCGTGGTGATGAGCTTCATCATCTCGGGGTCGAACTTCTCCACGTCAGCAACAACCTGCACATTCTTGATGGTTGAGCCGTCGTTGAGCGCGATGAAGTTGACAGCCTTGCTGCCGCGCTTTGTGCGTACCCATCCCATTACTGTGACCTCTGCGCCGTAGTCGGTGCGCTGGAGGAGGTCTATGATTTTTGTACGTTTCATATCTTGTATTACATTCCTTATTCAAATGCACCCATCT
>JAUMXY010000053.1 GCA_030528885.1 Bacteroidales bacterium
CTGTCGCGCCACCACAGGTGCTCCGCCCCTCCCGGGCCGGTCGGTAAGAGTCTCACCTGTCCATAGGTGAGACTCTCACCACTTTTGGGGTACTGAAAGCGCCTAAAATGGCGGTACTTTTTAAGGGAAGTTTTTCAAGGTGTTTTGCAGGCTTTTTTTTCTGCTTGACGGCTGTTTTTTTCCTTAAAATAACCTCATGACATAATTTTTCAGTAAATTTGTAGCCATGGAATCATTCAACTCATATAAGGAGGGGCTCGACCTCGCGTTTCTGAAAAGAAGATGCGTTGAGCATGGACGCTTGGTGCAGTTTGCGCGAGGCGACCTGTTCGAGAAAGCGGGCTGCCCGTCTCGGCTGGTTGGCTATGTGGTGAAAGGCTGCTTTAAGTACAATGTGCAAGTGGGGGGGGTAAAAACTTCGTCACGGGCTTTGCTTTCGAGGGTGAGTTCGTAGCGGACTATCCCAACTGCCTCTATGGTCGTCGGTCAGAAGTCTCGATAGAGGCGAACATGCCGTGCGAGGTGTATGTGATAGATGGAAGAGACTTGCTGCAGATGTATCTCGGCGATGATGAAGCTCACCTGCAGGGGCGTCTCATTGCTGAAAACCTTTTCACGCAGACCTATTCCCGCTTTCTGGACCATTATCGTTACGATGCCCGTGAGCGTTATGAGAGGCTGCTTGCCCGATGCCCCTTGATAGTGCAGCAGCTTTCCTTGCGAGACATCGCTTCATTTCTCAACGTGACACCCAAGACCATCTCGCAGATACGGCGCGACATTACTTTTGAGGTCAATGACGGGTAGGAATGCTTTACATAGGTTAAGACTTGCTCTCTCGGCAGCCCATTTTCGGATTCTGCCGAGTTTTTTCTTGCAGGGAAGCACTACCTTTGAACTTGCTGAATCGGTTTAATCCAAACCTTCAGTAAAATATTAGTAATTAAAGATTAGACCGGTCAGGCCATGCGGGGCTGTGAAGTTCCGCATGGCTTTTTTTCTTTCTCTTTTCCTTCTCCCGACCCGTCGATTTTGGGGTGCTCTTCCTGTTGTCTCTTTTGGTGTGTCTCAGTAGCAAAAAAGCCATTTTTGAGGCATAAAAGAGTTTTTTTCTTCTTATTTTGCAAAAAAGTTCGGCGAAAGTGCAATGTTTCGTAAAATCCCGTGTATATTTAAATAGAGAGCAATCATAAAAAGCATGGACAACGAAACACATGAACTCATACGGGGCTTGTGCCGCCAGGAACGGAAAGCCCAACAGCGTATGCTCCAGACCTATGGCGACTTGGTTTTTGCCCAAGTGGCAAGCATCGTGGGTTGTCAGGAGGATGCCGAAGAAGTGTATCAGGATGTGTTTGTCAAAGCGTTCCGCAGCATTGGCACCTATGATGAGCGTCGAGCTCCACTGGTTGCCTGGCTGAGCCGCATTGCCTGCCACGAGTCGCTGAACTACTTGCGTTGCCGCTGCCTGCCAGTCATTCCTATAGACGAGAGCGATGAGGATGTGGAAAGCATACCCGACGAGACGCTGGACCAATTCTTCCAGCTGCAAGACGAGGATGCCGTGCAATCCCTAGAAAAGACGCTGGAGTTTTTGCCGCCCGATGATTTGGCGCTTGTCACCATGTTTTATTTTGAGAAGCGGAGCATGAAGGACATGGCTTACATCATGGACTCGAATCCGTCCACCATTGCCTCGCGGTTGAGCCGCATCAGAAAAAGACTTTATAAAATGATAAAATCCTCCCATTCATGAAGAAAGAAAGCTTTGAAAATACCCGACAGCAGGATGTGAACCTGCGTGAAGCCGTTGCCCGTCGCGCCCGCAAGTGTTCGCAAAGGCCTCAAGGCTTGGACGAGCGTGTGATGGAGCGGATGGCATCTGACTCGCAAACGCGACATTTTACCCCCCCCAGACGTAAGCTGTGGCTTTCTGCAGCCGCTTGTGTCGCTGCCGCCTTGTTTGTTGGCTATACATTATATAATAATAAGGTGGAGCTACCAGCCTCTCCAGTCGGGGAGACCGCCCAGCTGCAGCCTCAGCCGCATGGAGCCGATGCGGATACGATTGTCCCTGAATTGAAAGAAGAGAAGACGGTGAAGCCTTTGCAGGCAAGGGAAGAGGTGGCTGCTCCTGTTCGTCCCACTCTCCAAAAGGAGGAGGCAGACTTGCCTCAAACCCCAGTGAAAGAGGAGGTCGGAGCGGTTGCAGAACAGCTTGCCGATGTCCAGACGGAGCCGTCTCCGGCAGCCGACGTGCTGGTTGTTCAAACGGTTGAAGTTCCCTCGGCGGACGAAGGGCGGTTGGCTGAAGCAGTAACAGCCGATGAAGACGTTGCTTATCAGGACCCCGACAGAGTGAATGAGTGCATCGCGAGGTTTGCTGACCATCATGGTGTAGAGCCAGTGAATCAGGACAGTGCAGTGCCGCTCGACAGCAATGCAGCCGTTACCATCTATGTTTTCCCCGACAAGAAGGACGTGGATGTGTGGGGCAGGATGCTGCAAATGGCTCTTTGGTACGACAACGCCCAGCCCGGATATCATCTTGACTTGTCTCCGGAGCAGCTCTTCTTTGAGTTGCGAGACGAGAAGAAAGGGATGCAATACCGCTGGATTGCAGAACGGATAGAGGGGAGAATCCTTCTCTGCTGCGCCCATTCGCCCATTGGCGCCCATGTTCCCATGAATTCATATTTTGACTATAGAAACAGATGCATCTTACATACACTAAACACTGGTTATTATCAACTCTAAAAACCAACTTTAATATGAGAAACTTGAAAATGGCCATCTTGACTCTGATGGCGTGCGCTGCCGTTACGGTGCAGGCACAAACGAAAGACGTGAAGCTCCTTGCTCAACCCGTTCGTCCCCTTCCGCTTATATACAGCGTGGACCTTGTCAAGGATGAGGTGACGGGAGAGGAAAGCGCTATTTATCCCAGTACGGAAAATGCGTGGATTAAGGATACGGTGTGGGTAGAAAATGTTCCACTGCAGACAGACCTTTCCTTTATGAAAGAAGGACAGGAACTCGTTAAAGCTTTGCGGGATCACTCTAACAATAATCCTTATACTTTTGGGTATTGGCGTTTGACCGAAGAGGGAGATGAGACGGTACTTCACTGTTATTTGTGGATGCCCAGAGATGTGCTGACGAACATTTGGCTCGCCTCTGAGGAAACGGCGATTCTGGACAAGGAGACGGGCATCCAGTATCGGGCAAAGCGCACGGTGCCAGAGTGCTGGAAGAAGCATTTTGGCGTGAAGGCTCCCAGAGGCTCGCTGCTCGACTTTCAGATTTATTTCCCTCGTTTGCCAAAGGCTACTCGCAAGATTGCCATCTATGGCGTACCGGGCTGGGGTATGCGCGGTTTGGATGTGAAGCTGAAGCGTTCAGGCAAGCAAGTTGAAAAGTATGATGCTGCTCCTCAGCTCCAAGCGCCGCGTTTGGTGAGGGAAGCAAACAATTACGACAAGGATAATCATAGTTCTTGGGCTATCTATACCGACCCTCATCTGATTAAGCCTGTGGAGGGTGAGAATGTGATGGCGCTTTGGCGCACTCCGGAGGCGACTTATATAGCCACAGCCCATGAGCAGAACTGGATGCGTGAGTATTACGGATTCCATCCGGATGCACGTTTGATTGACGAGAGGGGAAATCGCTATAAGTTGAAGGAGGTGCAGGGCTTGCCTTCTGACGATATTTTCTGGATGGAGGGCAACTCTGGTGACTATCTGGCTTACGTCTCTGTGTTTGAGCCGCTGCCGCTGGATGTGGAGACGATTGATTACATCGTACCAGATGGAGAGCCTTTTGAAATGTGGGGAGCAAACTGGGAAGGTGAGACGCTAAGGGACTTGTCTGTGCAGGAGCTTCGCGCCAATCAACCTCTTTTCAAATACCATAAGCGACAGGTTGTGGAGGAATAAGTAAGCGAAGAAGTTAATAAGTTAGATAAAGAAGATTATGATGGTCTTAGACCAAGCCGCGCATGGGCTGTGAAGTTCATGGGCGGTTTTGTGTTTCCCCAAAAACAACGAGGGGCTGACTCTGCTGAGCCAGCCCCTCGTGTGTCTGTTGTTGTCTTTATCGTGCTGAAACGTACTTGTGCAGGGTGGCGCGCACAGCTCCGTTGCCTGCGTAGAGCTCTTTCACCATGCCTTCAATCTGTTCGCCAAGACCAGCTTCGTAGAGGTCGAGTCCGAAGACGTCTTTGCGGCTGTAGAGGTTTTTCAGGCAAGAGTAGTCTTGGTCGGGCTTGCCCACTTCAAGCGGTGCGACGATGGTTTGCAGCTCTGCCAGCATGGGGTCTGGCGATGGCTCGAAGGGGGTGCCGTCGTCTTTGATGCCTTTGAGGTAGCGTGCGTAGCCTGCCAGGGTGAGCGGTATGAGGATGAGGTTGCTCTTGTCGAGTCCGCGTGCGAGGTATTTCTTGATGGTCTCGCCGAAGCGGATGGGCAGCTTCTGGCTGGTGTCCATGGCGATGCGCTGAGGAGCGTCGGGCATGAACGGGTTGGGCAGGCGGCGGTTGATGACTGCGCCGATGAACTCGTAGGGATTGAGCACGCCGGGGTCTGTCACGACGGGCATGGCTTCCATGTAGCCTATCTTCTGTACGAAGGCGCGCAGGTCGTCGTCTGCCATTTCGGCTGAAATCAGCGTGTAGCCGAGCATGCAGCCGTAGATGGACATGGCGGTGTGGAGCGGATTGAGACAGGTGGTAACCTTCATGGTCTCCACTTTGTCAACCGTTTCGCGTGTGGTGTAGAGCGCGCCGCCGAGGTTGAGCGGTGGGCGGCCGTTGGTGTAGTTGTCTTCGATGACGAGGTATTCCACTTCTTCGGCGTTCACGAAAGGAGCGGTGAAGGTGTGCTTCTCTGTCTCGATGTAGTTGTTGTCTTCAAAGCCGTCGGCTGCCAGCATCTCTTTTACCTTCTCGTGTGGGCGTGGCGTAATCTTGTCTATCATTGACCATGGGAAGGTAATCTTGCTTTCGTCCTTCAGGTAGTCGAGGAATGCGGCTGGCGCCAGTCCGTCTGCTACCCACTTTTCGGCATAGGCGAATACGCCCTCTTTAGCCTTGTCGCCGTTGTGTGAGCAGTTGTCCATGCTCTGCACGGTGAGCGGAAGCTGTCCTGCATGGTAGCGCTCGAGCAGCAGGGCGCAGACTTTGCCCATGGCGAAGGCTGGCTGCAGGCCGCGCGCCAAGTCGGTATCGTTGAAGGTGTAGCCTTTCTCGGTGATGGTGAAGGAAATCATCTGGAGGGATGGGTTGCGGAAGATTTCTACGAGCCGCTGCCAGTCGTTGAACTGGTAGTCAGCCTTCAGCGCTTCTGTGACAGAGGCGATGACTTTCTTCTCGATGGTGCCTGAGGATTGCAGGCTGACCAGCAGGGAGAGGTTGCTGTATGGGGCATAAGCCTTGTCGATGACTTCGAAGTCGAAGGTCTCGGCTACGATGACGCCGCGGTCGTATTTGCCTGTGTTCAGCGCATCGTTCAGGATGGCTGCTGGGAAGGCGCGGAAGATGTTGCCGCCGCCGAAGTGCACCCAAGTGGGTTCATCGTGTGTTTTCTTGACTACGGCTGCACGGTCGAACTTGGGGAGCTGGTAGCCCTTGGCTTCCCACTCGGCAGCGTTGAAGCTGCCAGAAAGTATGTCATTGAGTTTCATGATGTCTTATCCGAAAAATCCTGGTTGTGTGTATTTGATGCCTAACTCGTTGTCGACAGTGGCAAGGATGCCTTGCACCTGTCCCATGGCAAACATGCGGCCGAGCAGTGTGTAGCCTGCGTTGTGGCCGTGGTTGCTTTCGTCCATGATGCCGCCTGGCTGGTCGGTGAAGGTCATGCCGTGGTCAACGCGCATGGGCAGTTCTGGATTCTCTTTCTCGAAGATGCGGCACAGCTCGATGAGGTCTGCACGGCCGCCGAGGTGGGAGGCTTCCGTGAAGTCGCCGTTGGGGAAGATGTGGCATGAGCGAAGGTGTACGAAGTGGGTGCGTGAGGCAAATTTCTTTGCCATCTCCACTACGTTGTTGTAGGCGCCTGCCGAGAGGGAACCGGCGCAGAAGGTGAGTCCGTTGTGCTTGTTGGGCACAGCATTGAGGAACCATTCGATGTCCTCTTCTGTGCGCACGATGCGTGGCAGGCCGAGTATCTCGATTGGTGGGTCGTCGGGATGCACGCACATGTTCATGCCGCACTCTTCGCAGGTCGGCATGATGGCCTCGAGAAAGTACTTCATGTTGGCGCGGAGCTGTGCCTTGTCGATGCCTTTGTAGAGGTCGAGGAAGTCGCGGAACTTCTGGATTGGCGCTTCGTCATTCTCGCTGAAGTTGCCACTGACGAAACCTTGAGTCTTGATGATGATGGTCTCTACCAGTTTGTGGTCTTTCTCTGGAGTCATTGTCTTGGCGAGTTCGTCAGCCTCAGCCAGCACGTTGCGTCCTTCGCCCACTCCGGCGGGGAACTGGAACTGTGCCCATTCCTCGCGCGCGCCTGCACGCTTGAGGATGTAAATGTCGAAGTAGGCAAACTCGGCGTAGTTGAAGTACAGGTTTGTCGCTCCGTTCGGATTCTCGTGGATGAGGTCGGTGCGAGCCCAGTCAAGCACTGGCATGAAGTTGTAGCAGATGCAGTGGATGCCCTCGGCTGAGAGGTTGCGCAGGCTTTCCTTGTACACCTCAATCTGGTGGTCACGGTCGGGACCGCCATACTTGATGGTCTCTACTACAGGGAGGCTCTCTACGACGCTCCAGCGCATGCCGTAGCTTTCTATGTATTCACGAAGGTCGCGAATCTTCTCTCGTGTCCAAACCTCGCCAAGAGGTACGTCGTGGAGGGCGGTGACGATGCCTTCCACACCAATCTGCTTCAGCATGGCAAGGGTTATCTTGTCCTTCTTGCCAAACCATCTCCAAGTTTTTTCCATATTGTCAGATGTTCGTTGTTAGGTGAATATTTGTAAACATTTGTGTGCAAAGGTAATTAAAAAAAGGAATTATGATTTGTTTTGTTGTATCATTTTTGTTCAATGTCGTTTCAAATTAGTAAATTTGCGAGAGGAAAGGGCTTTCTGGGCCCTTTGTTCCTAAATTCTTTTTACTTGAGTGTCTGATGTACACCTTTTTGCTTGTTCTTATCTATATAGCGTTTATATCTCTGGGGTTGCCAGATTCCGTTCTCGGAGCGGCGTGGCCTTCGATGCGCCACTCTTTAGGGGTCCCTGAAGGGTATGCTGGGTTCGTCACGATGCTGATTTATACAGGGACAGTCATTTCCAGTATGGCAACGGGTTGGCTGAATCAGAGGCTGGGGGCGGGGAAGGTCGTTGCTTCTTCGGTTGCGCTGACTGCGGTTGCTCTTTGGGGATTTTCATGCTCTTCCGACTTTATGCAGCTTTGTCTTTGGGCTTTGCCTTATGGATTGGGGGGCGGATGTGTGGATGCTACGTTGAATAACTATGTCGTCCTGCATTATAAGCCACGGCACACCAGCTTTCTTCATTGCTTCTGGGGAGTTGGCACCATCATCAGTCCTTTGGTGATGGGAGCGTTTCTTGCTCGTGGCGGCGCCTGGACACAGGGGTATCAGGCTATCGCAATCTTTCAAGTGGCATTGGTGGCTGTTCTGCTTCTGTCTTTACCCTTGTGGCGAAAGGCGAATGAAGATGAAAGGGCGGATGCTCTTCATGCGGAAGCTGCCTCGTCGTCACCTGCCGCACTTCTTCGGCTGCCTGGCGTAAAGTCGGCGCTGACGGCTTTTTTCTGTTATACAGCGATAGAATCATCGGTTGGATTGTGGGCAACGTCTTACATGATAGAGGCGAAAGGTATAGAGCTGATTACGGCTACTCGTCTGGGCATGCTTTTCTTCTTGGGCATCATGTTGGGGCGCATCATTTCTGGCTTTATATCAGAGCGTCTGGGCGATGTGAAACTTGTCAGGATGGGGCTCTGGTTGGCGATGTTTTCGTTTGGAGGGCTGCTCCTGCCGTTGGGTTCGGACATTCTTTCTTTTGCCTCTTTGGTTTGTCTGGGCATTGGCTGTGGACCGATTTTCCCTTGCATGATACATTATTCTCCCAGCATAGTTGGGGCAGCTCGCTCTCAGGCACTTATCGGCATGGAGGTCGCTGCGGCATCGGCTGGGTCTATTCTGATGCCAGCCGCTTTTGGGTTGATAGTCCAGCATGTTGATATATCGCTGTTGCCGTGTTATGGCTTGCTGTTTGTTCTTGTGTTGTTGCTCCTTGTGAAGAACATGATGAAGTATGGTTAAAGGATAACCTTTTCACCGAATTAAGATTTGAGATCTATGAATAAGTTTTTGATTATATACCTGTTGTGCATGCTGTCTTCCTTGGCAAGTGCGCAGGATTTGGTGTTTCGCAAGGGCAAGGATGTCTCCATCTTCATGCCATCGACAGGTGAACCTGTGTCTGAAACAGCCTTTCAGATGCTGGCGTCAGACATTGAGAAAGTGCTGGACGCTGAACTGGTGCGAGTAAAGAAAGAGACGAAGGCGCACATCGTGGCGGAACTCGATGACAGCATGCCTCGAGAGGGCTTCCGTCTTCAGGTTGAGGATGGCAAATTGCTCATTCATGGGGCAGATGCCCATGGCTTGGCATACGGGCTGCTGGAAGTTTCCCGGCTTATTGGTGTTTCGCCGTGGGAATGGTGGGCGGACTGCACGCCCTATAAGGCAAACGTGTTCTTGCGCGCTGGCTATTCCACCGAACAAAGTCCAGCGGTGGCTTATCGTGGCATTTTCATCAATGATGAGGACTGGGGTATCTTGCCATGGAGCGGAGGAGTGATTGGTCCTGAAACGAACGAGAGAATCTTCCAGCTGATGCTGCGTCTGCGCGCCAACTACTATTGGCCTGCTATGCATGAGGTTAGCCAGCCATTCTTCACCATTCCTGGCAATAGAGAAATGGCGCATAAGTATGGCATCTACATTGGCGGCTCGCATTGTGAGCCTATGGCTACGTCTCCAGCAAAGGAATGGGAGATGCGGGGCGTTGGCGATTATAACTATGTGACTAACAGCGAGGCTGTCAAGAGCTTTTGGCTGGAAAGGCTGGAAGAGGTGAAGGGGCAGGACATTGTATATACAATAGGAATGCGTGGCTTGCATGACGGTTCCATGCAGGGAACAAAGACAAAAGAAGACAAGCTGCGTTACTTGCAGCAGGCGATAGATGACCAGCGGGAGATGCTGCGTTCTACCGTTAATGCCGATGTGGCTTCTGTTCCTCAAGTGTTTGTGCCTTACAAGGAAGTGCTTGATATTTATCGCTCAGGACTTCAGGTCCCGGATGATGTAACCTTGATGTGGACGGATGATAATTATGGCTATATCCGTCATTTCCCTGATTCTGTGGAGCAGATGCGTGCAGGAGGCAATGGGCTTTACTACCATGTGTCCTATTGGGGACGTCCCCATGATTATCTTTGGCTGGGCACTTTCTCTCCCTTCCTGATGCGCCAGCAGCTGACCGAAGCCTATCAGCGCGGCATCCAGCAGATGTGGATACTGAATGTGGGAGACATAAAGCCTGCGGAATATCTGATTGAGGATTTCTTGAACATGGCGTGGAAGGGATTGCGTGGAAGGACTGATGGCCGCCAAGAGTTGCAGGCTTTCTTCAGACGCGAGTTTGGTGAGGAATTGGCAGACACGATTACATCGGTGATGGTTAAGCATTATCAATTGGCTTTCGACCGCAAGCCTGAACACATGGGAGGCACTCGGGTGGAGGAAGCAGATAGGGCGCATTGGAACATCTTCCGTCCCATCGAAGGCTGGTCTTCCGATGATGTAGAGCAACGTGTTAAGGATTACAGGTATTTGTCCGACATTGTAGAAGCCCTGTCCGACAAGGTGCCTGCCGCCCGTCGCGATGCCTATTTCCAGCTTGTCAAGTATCCCGTGCAGGCTGCGGCACAGATGAACTTCAAGTTCCTTTCCAAACAATCTTATGAACAAGCGTATGACAGCATCGTTTCCCTTACTCATATATATAACAGCAATCCTAAATGGAAAGGCATTATGAACATGGCGCCTCGAAAGTTGGCCGTGTTCAATCGTGTACCAGCTCCTTTGGCGTATCCAGAGGCGGAAAGAGCCCATTCCCTGTTTAATGCTGAAACGTGGCAGCATGTGTCCAAGGACGATTCTTTGGCCTTTGTGTTTGAGTCGGATGCTAAGGAGATAACGCTGGATGTCCGTCTTTTGCCCACTCATCCAATTGAGGAGGGCAGGCTCTCGTTTTCTATCTCGCTCGATGGCGCCTCTCCTATCGTAGCTGATTTCCAGACTTATGACCGCAGTGAGGAGTGGAAGCAGAATGTGCTCCGAAATTACGCCCATCGCGCATTCGTTCTGCCGCTGTCTGGGAGTGTTGATGGCGGTACGCGGCATTCTCTGGTCTTCCGTGCAGTGACGGAAGGTGTTTATCTGCGGCAGGTTTCATTCAAGCCCGCCCCATAAAGCTCATACTATAAAGAAGCGGTCCGAACCATCAGCTCGGACCGCTTCTTTATAGGTGGTTGATTGCAACGTGCTTACTTGCAGAGTCTAACCTCGATGATACGAGGAGTCTCTCGGTCTGCTTCTGCTGCAATTTCTATTGTCAGTTTGTCTGCCTTGATGCTGCTTGGGAGTTCTGCACTGATCAGTCCTTCCCTGTTGAATCGGAACGTTCCTATTGCTGTTCCATTGGCTGACACGCGAACTGATTGACGATCGCCGAATCCTTTCAAGCGAATGGTCTTAGCGCCGTCGGCTTTCATCTGATAAGAGAAAGAGCCGCTTGTGCGTCGCCAGCTGGTACCGTTCTCGCTGCCGTTTCGGCTGTTGTTTGATGCGAAGAAGTGGTCGCTCTCAGACTGTTGCTCGCCGCAGTATACCTTATCTATTGTCTGTGCTTCGAGCGCCATGCGTTCTTTCTCTGCCGCAGCAATCTTCTCCTGCTTTTCATTCCATTCTGCTGAAGAGTAGAGTGGGAAGTAAATCTGATAGCGGCATTCGTAGAGTTTGTAGAAAGGCACCAGCTTCATGTTTTCAAACTGAGGCAGTGTGAGGCCAGACAGTTCAAATGTCTGTGGACGTCCAGCTACGGGTTTCAGATGTGAGAGGATAGTTTCTGGGTCTCCGATGATGGCAGGCATCTGGTCGAGCGGAATCTTGGGACCGTTCGCGATGTGGCCGCCGCGGCTGTCGTCAGCATACATGCCAACCTGGTTGTCTCTTCCAGTTTCTGCTGCAAGCACGATAGGACCGTGGAGGAAGCTGTACTGCTGCTTGCCGTCTGGAGTCTGCATGGCAGTCAGATGCATAGGAAGCTCTACGTGTAGGGCATCACCGTCTTTCCATGTGCGGTCAATGACCAGATAGCCGTTCTCGACCTTAGCATCATTGATTGTGCTGTTGTTCACCTTGACGCTCATGTTCTTGCACCACCATGGCTGACGAATCTTGATAGCCATCTTCTTTGCCTTCTTCATGTTGAGCTTGATGTTGGTTGAAGGCTCGTCTGGGAATTTGTTCTCCTGAGTCACTGTGATGCCGTCCCATGTCAATGTGGATGGGATGAAGAGGTTGACCAGCAAGTCTTTTCCCTGATAGGCATAAATCATCTCTCCATATCGTGCTGGATTCTCGATGCCTGTGCCGACACAGCACCACATGCAAGTCTGAGGCTGCGAGTACACGCGGTAGTGTCCTGAACGCATAGGCGTGAAGTACACGAAACCGCCCTGTACGGGGTTGAAGATGGAAAGAATGTGGTTGTAGAGCGCACGCTCGTAGTAATCAACATACTCTCTGCTGGCAGAGGTCTGGAAGAGCATCTTGGTCAGTCGGAGCATGTTGTAAGTGTTACAGCTTTCTGGTCCCTGTTCGCTTTCGAGCAGTCCTGTGAAGTCGTTAGTAGGGTTGAAGTGCTCTCTTACGGAGTTGCCGCCAATGCTGACGCTGCGCTGTGCGATGACCACGTCCCAGAAGAAGGTCGCGGCCTTGTCCCAATCGGCACGTCCCTCGAGGTCGGCAATGCGCTTGTAACCGACAACTTTCGGAATCTGTGTGTTGGCGTGCTTGCCTGTCAGGTTGTCTTCAGCGCGCATGAGTGACTGCAGCAACTGCTGGTCGCTGAATCGGTGAGCCAGCTGAAGGTATTTCTTGTCTCCTGTGATGTCAGCCACGTCGGCAAAAGTCTCATTGAGTCCACCATGCTCGCTTCGGAGCATGTCCTGCATCTGCTCGTCTGTCAGCTGGCTCACTTCCTGAATCATCCAGTCAGTCAGCTTGATGAGCATCTCCTTGGCATCCTTGCGTCCGCACATCAGCCAAGCGTCGCGGAGTCCTGCATAAATCTTGTGGATGTTGTAGAGTGGCACCCAGCGGTCGTTCAGACCGAACGAAGAAGCGCGAATGTTACCCTCTGCAATCTCTTTCCACATGGCAGGTCCATTGGACACGCCAGCCAGATAGCCGTTGCCGCTTGCGTCCTGGCAGCGCTTCAGCTCGCTGAGGTAGTAGTCCATGCGTTTGCCAATCTCTTCGTTGCCTGTTGCTGCATACATATAGGCGAGTGCCGAGAGGTAGTGACCGCCAATGTGACCGTCCAGTCCTGTGTTTTCCCAGTTGGTGTAATTCTCGGCCTTAGGAGTCAGTCCTGCCCCTTTTAGGTATGGAGCCAAAAGACGGTCGGCGTCGAGTCCGAGCAGATAGTAGATGTCTGCTTGCTGATTCTTTTTGAATTGGCTGTCTCCCAGTCTGACGCTTGAGATGGGGAACGTCTCGATTTGTGCTTGAATTTGTGCGCTGGCAGTATGTATGGCACAAGCCAGAGCTAAACAAGTAAAGATTTTTTTCATTGGTGATTGATATAATAGATTTAGTGTGTTTGTCACGTTGGAGTGGTTGATGCGATGATTGTCGCGAATTAGAGTGCAAAGAAAGTTCTTTATTGCCGATATTCCAAATTTTCACAGTTCATTTTCTTTAGAGTAGGTTACCTATTTTGCTTTTTGGGGTGGTTAGCCTAAAGGCTTATGCCCGTTTGGGCGGCTTTTTTGAGGAAGGAACGAGGGTGATTCTTTCATGTTTTTAGAAAATGCGTTGGACGGAATTTTCATGGCGAACAGGGCTCAATGTTACATTAGTTATAAATTGTGTTACGAAAAACTGCTTATTTGTGAAAAAATATAAGTAATTTTGCAAACGCAATTTTTTACTAAATATGAATATGAGAAAAGTTTTTCTAGGAATCTTAATGTTATTGTGCGGCTGGGCGAGCGTTTCAGCTGCCGAAAAGTCTTTTAGTAGCCCTGATGGCAAGCTGACAGTGTGGGTGGATGATGCGAATGGCACTCCTACCTATCGTGTGGCATTAGGGGAAACATCATTCATCGAGAGTTCTCCTCTTGGATTGAAGACCAATATTGGCGACTTCACCCAGGGGCTTACGCTGACAGGATGCGAAGTGAAGCCTGTGAAGGATCAGTATCAGCTGGCTACCATCAAGCAGAGCCAGGTGTCTTATGAGGCAACAGAGGCTGTGTGCAGCTTCGAGCAGCAAGGCAAGAAAGTGATGGATGTCGTGTTCCGTGTGAGCAACCGAGACGTGGCATACCGTTACACCATCTATCCAAAGGGCGGCACGCTCGTTTGTGTTGTGGACAGCGAGGCCAGCGGCTTCCAGCTTCCTGCAGGAACAACCACGTTCCTCTGTCCTCAGTCAAGGCCGATGGGTGGCTTTGCCCGCACTGCGCCAAGCTACGAGACGGGTTACTCTCTTGACGACCAGATGGGCAAGAATGGCTGGGGAGAAGGTTATTCATTCCCTTGCCTTTTCCGTGTAGGCGAAAAGGGCTGGGTGCTTATCAGCGAGACAGGCGTGGACGGAAACTATGTGGCAAGCCGTTTGCTCAACGTGAAGGACGGTCTCTATCGCATCGGTTTCCCTCAGCAGGGCGAATGCAATGGCTGGGGCTCAACTTCTGCTTCAGTAGCATTGCCATGCCAGACTCCTTGGCGTACCATCACTGTTGGCACTACTTTGGCAAATGTTGTTGAGACAACAGTGCCTTTCGACCTCGTGTCACAGAAGTATAAGGCTTCACAGGAATATGTTTGGGGCAAGGGCTCTTGGAGCTGGATTATCGGTATGGATGCCAGCTGTAACTTTGACGAGCAGAAGCGCTACATCGACTTCTCTGCTGCCATGGGCTATCAGAGTGTGCTCATCGATGCACTCTGGGATGTGCAGATTGGTCGCGAGAAGATTGCCGAGCTGGCAGCTTACGGAAAGACAAAGGGTGTAGGGCTTTACCTCTGGTACAACTCTAATGGTTCGTGGAACGATGCGCCTCAGTCTCCAAAGGGCAAGATGGACAAGAGCCGCGAGCGTCGCGCAGAAATGGCTTGGATGAAGAGCATCGGTATCCGAGGCATTAAGGTGGACTTCTTCGGTGGTGACAAGCAGAACATGATGCAGCTCTATGAAGACATTCTGACAGATGCCAACGACTTCGGTATCCTGGTGATTTTCCATGGCTGTACTCTTCCACGCGGTTGGGAAAGAATGTATCCTAACTATGCAGCAAGCGAGGCAGTGCTGGCTTCTGAAAACCTTCACTTCGGACAGGGCGCTTGCGATGCTGAGGCTCGCAATGCCACTATCCACGCATTCATCCGCAACACCGTTGGCTCAATGGACTTCGGAGGTTCAACGCTCAACAAGTACTACAGCGCAAACAACCAGCGTGGCAGCCGCCGCGTCACTTCTGACGTGTATGCGCTGGCAACAGCTGTTCTCTTCCAGAGCCCTGTTCAGCACTTTGCGCTGGCTCCTAACAACTTGACAGATGCGCCAGCATGGGCGATTGACTTTATGAAGAGCGTGCCAACCAATTGGGACGAAGTGAAGTACATCGATGGTTATCCAGGCAAGTATGCCATCTTCGCGCGCCGCGCAGGCAACCAGTGGTTTATCGTCGGCATCAACGCTGAGGAGCAGCCGCTGAAGACAAACATCGACCTCTCTCTCTTCGAGAAGGGAACAGAACTGCAAGTGTACAGCGACGATGCGCAGCTCAATGGTAGCGTCAAGACAGTCAAGGCTAAGAAACAGATAGCTGTGACCATTCCAACAAATGGAGGTTTGGTAATTGTGAACAAATAATCGATTCGCTGCAACGATAAGAGCGGGTGCGTCAACATGACGCACCCGCTCTTTTTTGTCCTTTCCCCAAGCTCCCTAAAAATGCCGCTTTCAGCACCCCGAAACAGGTAAGAGTCTCACCTGTGGTATAGGTGAGACTCTTACCTGTTTTGAGGTGTAAAGTGCGGCGTTTTTCAGGACGCGTTTTTTCAGTTTTCAGAGTCCTTCGTTTCGTCCCATGCTTTCACCACGTCGTCGATGGTCATGCCCAAGAGCCGGAGACGGCGAAGGAACTCGGGCAACTCATGCTTGCGGAACTCATGCCTGCGTGCGATGCGTATCTTGTGGCGTGCACCGGGCGAAACGAACACGCCGATGCCGCGCCGTTGGTAGATAATCTCATCGCGTTGCAGGATGTCGAAGGTGCGCAGCACGGTGTTGGTGTTCACCTCGTACTCAGCAGCCAGTTCGCGCACACTGGGCACTCGTTCATCTTCCTTGTACTTGCCCGACAGGATGTCGTCACACACTCGGTCGGCTATCTTCACATAGATGGCTCTTTCGTTCTGGTAAATCATAGGGTGATGAATTTATGGGTGACAACTTGAGCGCGGCAGAAGGAGCGGTAGGCAAGGCTGGTGAAGAGGATGGTGGTCAGAACAGCGCCATAGCGAACGGCGGTACCTGCTATGAGTGGCGCCGATTGGCTTGCTGCTCCTATCACTTCTAACACGAATACGGACAGTGCAATGACAATGAAATAGGCGATGAACGCATAAATCCATCCTGCTTTACGGAATGCTGTGCCGAACCAGATGAAGAATGAACTGTGTGCCAATATGAACATATTGGTCCAAAAGAGAGAAAAAAAGAATTGGTTGATGAGGTGTAGGCCCATGAGGGCTTCTCTGAATGGAACAACGTAGAGCGGCACGAATTGATAGTCAAAGATTCGTAGCCACGCAGGTTGATGGCCTGCCAAACAATCCATCGTGCCAAGGAAAAGCGTGACGACGCTGGCTGCTGCCACCAAGCCGGCATTGATTAAAATCGGAACACCCACAACGCCCAAGATGTAGCGTGAAAGAAATTTCTCGATGTTGCTGGCTGGCAGGCTGAGATAATTGATGGCCTGTTGCTTGTGGTGGACGGCATTGAACAGGTAGGAGAGGGTGATAAAAATGCCGCCTGCGTAAATGTAGGTATGGAAGGCGGTGTGTGAGAAGTTGTAAACACTGATGTTGACGTGCATGAAAATGAAGTCGAGGAGGGCAATCTTCACGAGGAAGATGGCGAAGAACATAAGGAACAGTCGCAGATAGAGTTTCTTCTCTGTACGCCAGTAGAAGCGTATGAGCTGGAGGATATTCTCGATGGTTTTCATAGGTCTTTTCTTATATTATTATTAAATGTGACAGCAAAAGGAATTGTTGGTCATTCCGTTCGTCGTGAATTATTCAGGAATTATTTTTGTTTGATTGCTGATGACTGCGTTGAACAGCAGTTCGAGGTTCAGGGACGTTTCCTCATCTTCGGGCTGGCGGAGGGAGAGGGTGGCGTTGCCCTGTGGAGTGCGTTCGCAGTATAGCACCTCGTCGGTGAGAGCATCATTGGAACGGATGCCGAAGGTGTATTTCTCGCAAAGTTCTGTAACCGACGCGTTCAGCAGAAGTTGTGAGTCTTGCAGAATGAGCACATGGTCAAGCAGCGACTCCACATCATGCAATTGGTGGGTGGCGATGATGAGGGTGCGCTCCTCGGTCATGGTGGTGGCGATGACCTTGCGGAACTGTTTCTTCGATGGAACATCCAAGCCGTTGGTGGGCTCGTCCATGAGCAGGTAGCGCACGTTGGTGGCAAGGGCAAAGCTTATCAGCGCTTTCTTCTTATTGCCCATCGAAAGTTGGTTGAGTTGTGCATCGAGTGGAAGGTGAAACTCTTCCATGCAGTGGCATAGAATCTCGTCGCTGAAATTGGGGTAGAAAGGGCGGTAAGCCTCTACGTAATCCGTGAACCGCATCGCTGGCAGGTCGAACTCCTCGGGCACGATGTACATTTGCTGCAAGGTCTCCCGTTGGCGGCGGCTTACGTTAACGCCATCCACTATAATCTGTCCTTCGCAGGGGCGCAACAGCCCCATCAGCAGATAGAGCAGGGTGGACTTGCCAGTTCCGTTCTCGCCAAGCAGGCCATACACTCTGTTTTGCTCCAGCTGGAAGCAGAGGTCTTCAAAAACTTTTGTGCTTTTGTCTTTGTAGCTGAATTTAATTATTTGAACATTAATCATAAAGCTTTGTGTTTAGGTGTCGTAAGTAAGTATGACACTGCAAAGGTGACGATTTCTTTTTATTTGTACAAATGTTTTGTGGCTTTTAACTCTTGTTAACGGTGGATGAAGTGTTGAAAGGCTTAGGAAAAAAGCAAAACGTCTGCTTTTTGCTCGCTTTTTTGCCCTTTCCCTTCAAATAATTCCTTTTTCTTTGTCTTTCATTCCTAATTATTTCGTACCTTTGCAACCGTTTTGGCGAAGCCGCTGTCCGATAGGGAAAGAGCCCAAGGGCGTGAGACAGGAGGTCTTGATGCTCTGAAAAGGAGAATGCTCCGCTGTAATTCTTTAATTATCAATAATCAACCATCATGGCAGTAGATTTAATTAAAGTGGCTCAGGAAGCAATGAAGACTGCTGAGCCAAAGCAGTTCCCAGAGTTTAAGGCTGGTGACACAGTAACAGTAGCTTACAAGATTGTCGAAGGTACTAAGGAACGTATCCAGCTTTACCGTGGCGTAGTCATCAAGATTGCTGGCCATCAGGACAAGAAGCGCTTCACTGTACGCAAGATGTCTGGTACAGTAGGTGTAGAGCGTATTTTCCCAATCGATTCACCAAACATCGATTCTATCGAGGTGAACAAGGTAGGTAAGGTACGTCGCGCTAAGCTTTATTACCTCCGCAAGCTCACTGGTAAGAAGGCACGCATTAAGGAAAAGCTTACAGGCAAGAAGCCACAGGCTTAATTCCTTTTCGGTAAAAGTGAATGGTGAAAAATCTACGTTTCTCCTTGCGCAACAAGCTGTTAATTTAGATTTTTCACTTTTCTTTTTCCTTTTTGTACTTTTTTGTTTATCTTTGCAAAAATCTAAGCAGCATTGACATGGAAAAACTTATTGTAAACTCATACGAAGAGTTCGCTTCGCATCTTGGCGAACAGATTGGACAGAGCGAATGGCTCGAAGTGTCACAGGAGCGCATTAACCTTTTTGCAGACGCTACGCTTGACCACCAGTGGATACATGTGGATACAGAGCGCGCAAAGGTCGAAAGCCCTTATAAGTCAACGATTGCGCATGGCTACCTTACGCTCTCCCTCCTTCCTCACCTTTGGCAGGAGATTATTCAGGTGAACAATGTCAGAATGCTTGTCAACTACGGAATGGACCAGATGAAGTTTGGACAGCCAGTGCTCTCTGGACAGCGTGTGCGTTTGACTGCAAGCCTGCACGACATTTCCAACATCCGCGGCATCTGCAAGGCGCAAATCAAGTTCAAGCTTGAGATTGAGAATGAGAGAAAGCAGGCGCTTGAAGGACTTGCAACATTCCTGTACTATTTCGAATAAGATTCCACATATTTAATATATAACAGCAAGGAGGGCTTGGGAATGCCCTCCTTGTTTGTTTTAGGGCGGTTCGTTCCCGTTGTCCCTATAAACAAATAAGCCCGCTGGGATTCCAGCGGGCTTATTCTTTTCTTGGTGGTGCCACCAGGGATTGATGTATCCTTGTAAGCACTTGTATCTTAACGCTTTGCCTTTGGCTTCTATAAAAAAGCCACGAGACTGGCACGTTTAATCTACAAAAGAATTCACCTTATTTCAGAAACACGTTACGTGCACATGTGAATTTCAACGATGCAAAGATAAGCATAAATCGGCTTACACGCAAGTCTCATGGCGTTTTTAAGAGTGTTATTATAGGTATTTTAACACTTCAAACTACTCCTTGCCGAATACATCATAGAAATTCTCTTGCATTATCCGTTCTACATCGGATTCTTTATACAAGATTCGTCCTCCTATGTGGTAATATGGCAATATTCCATTCTTCCTATATTCGACCAGTGAACGTTTATTTATTTTGAGAAAATCTGCCAATTCCTTATCGGTTATAAGTTTTTCCCCGTTCAATGTAGGCTTGTAGTTTTCCTTGACTTTATCAAGGATAGCACTCATTTTAGAAAAGGCAGCTATGGCTCTCTTTACACGGTGAGTGTTAGTATGAGTATCATGATTCATCGTTTCTTTCTTTTAATAGTTTCTCAATATCTTCTGGCTTATAGTAGTTCTTCTTGCATATTTGCGTAGAAGGCAACTTCCCACTCGCCCTTAAACTCTGTACTGTACGCTTGGATAGATTTAGTAAGGCACACACTTCGTGAGTATCCAGCCATCTTCCTAAACGCTTTTCTGATTCACTGTTTAATGTTTGTTCAAACTTATGAACGAACATCTCGATACTTGACAAAAGATCCTCAAATACCTTCTCTTCTATTACAACTACTTTCATAAGGCACCTTTCATCTTAAGAAAATCATTAATCTCGGAAGCCTTGTAGTATGTGCGTCCGTCAATCATATAGTAGCGGATAAGTTTC
>JAUMXY010000071.1 GCA_030528885.1 Bacteroidales bacterium
GCGTTGTGATATAGCAAGCTGTCTTCTGTGGCACGGTGACATGGCAGGCTTTGCCGATAGTGGATTGGAGAGATGGTCAGGTCTGTGTAGTCGCCCTCTGTGGCAGGCGCCTTGAATACGGGGAATACACGTGAGAAGGCGGCATTCACGCCCCAGTTGGTCATGTATCGGGTGTATGCCCTCACCTCGTAGTAACCTGCCCCGAGGATGGTGTCCAGCTTCATCTCGCCATGCGCCTGTCCCAGCGAATCAATGGGATACTTCAGGGTCTGCAGCACGTCACCGCTGGGGTTGAGCAGCTCGACATAGAGCACCTTGCTCAGGTCGGTGGCCTTGCCGTTGTCCGTCCGCGTCACGTAGGCCTTGAACCACAGCGTCTCGTTCTCGAAGTAGCCGGTGTTGTCGAAATGCAGGTACACTTTCTCCTGGGGGACGACCTTGTTGAAGTTCATCGCTTTCTGCAGGTAGGAAAGGATGGAGGTGGCTTCCTCGCTCTGCTGGGCATGAAGCGAAGAAGCCAGGGAAAACGCTAATAATATCAGGAGATAAATTCTCGCCATTTCTAATATTTATAAACTATTAACAGCCACAGTTATATCGCTTGCATCATGCAGCAGCTCACTCCTCATTTCCTGCAAAAGAATAGAAGAAAGTAGCGCATCCATCTTCTTTTCCTGATGAATTGAAGGTAACTTTCTTCAGAATCTTGTTGGGGGAAACACCAAAGTCGTTCTTGAATGCAGACTTGATGAAAGGCTCATTCATACAGACAAAATTCAGATTCAGAAGACCTGCCACATGTTCACTCCCTACATTCATATCATAGATGTAAACATCGGTTGAAGTATGATCCCAAACTTCACCTTTTCTGACAAAATGCTTTTTCTGTACAAGATTGCCATGCACATCGTATTCATATTCTGCCTTTTCACGCTCCTTTTGGATACCCTTGAACAAATCCCAACAGATGGTTTCCACCAGTCTGCCAGCAGCGTCATGCTTGTAGTCAGTCTTGAAATGCGGAGAAAGTTCACGTCCATCCGTTCCTTTCAAATCATAAGTAATCTGTTCGACAAGATTTCCATTCGAATCGTAGGTATCCTCGTATCTGTAGCTTTCTGGCTTATTCTTTATTAGTTTACTCCAAACGGATATTCTCCTTTTCCCCTTGTCATAATGGAATGTCCTGATTTGGAAAGTATCCAATCCTGTTTCGTTCTCATCGAATTCTATAATCTTTGCAAGTTTCTTCTTGTCATACAGATAACAAGCGACACTCTTTCCTTGCTTGCTCCCCTTCAAGGGATAATGATAGACGGACTGCTGCAGTTCCCCGTCCGCGTTGAACGTGTTCCGAAAAGCATATTCCTGTTGCCACACACCCTTCCTCATAACAGAGTCAACGCAGCCAATGTGATGCCCATCTGCGTTAAAGTCAAACATATACTTATAGAGCAAGTTCCATTCGCTTGCCGCCTTTCCGTAGCATGTCTCCGAAGCCAGTCTTCCGTCCTTATAAGAATAGGTGTACTTGCGAGGAGCATAGCTGTTGGTGACAATAATACTGTCGAGTCTTTCCTGAACGGATGAAACACTTTGAGCACTTGCTGCTTGAGTCGTCAAAACAGCCGCAAAAATCATTTCTAAGAATCTTTTCATATATCAATAATTATATAAGTTCAACAAAAAACCAACGCCTCTACTCATTCACCAGCACCTTCCCGTCTTCCGTCATGCCCTCCACGCTAATATAAGGTAAATATTCTCTATTACAAGCGGCTATTGCTTTTCAAAGAAACTTGCATCATCCCCAAAGCATCCGGCAAAAGCATCACCAGCAATCTCTTTTACAGTTTCGGGAATATGGACATTCTTCAAGTTTGTGCACCCAGCAAATGCTACTGGAGGAATCTTTTTCATCCCTTCTCCAAAAATCACGCTTTCCAGCTGCTTGCAGCCAGCAAATGCCTGTGTTCCGATGGTCGTATGACCTGGCACAAATAGATGTTTCAGGCCACTACACCCTACAAAAGCCGATCTTTTTATAGTTTTTATGTTTTCTGGAATAATCAGCGTGGCAGGAGTTTCCATTCCCCTAAAAGCCATAGCTTCTATTGTTTGTACATTGGAAGGAATCTTTGTAGCACATCCCCCACAAACCAATGTTCCTGTCTGCTTCTCGATGATGCAATTACTTCCATCTCCGTCATTGTAAAGTGCATTCTTCTTATCCACGGATATAGATACGAGGTTGGAGCAGTCGGCAAATGCACCATCTTCTATCTTTGTCACATGATGAGGGATGAAAATCTCGCTTAATCTAGATGCGCCTTGAAACGCAAATGTATCTATCTTGAAAACAGAGGAGTGGATAATGGTCTTGCTGCATCCGGAAATCAGCATGCCTGTCTTTGTGACAATAATGGAATTGCTGCTGCCTGAATGGTATGATCTGTTCTTTTTGTCAACTTCTATCTCAAGAAGAGACGAGCAATACGTAAAAGGATTATACTCGATGCTTTCCACATCTTTAGGAATATAAATGCTTTTCAGCGACTCGCATCCCTTGAAAGCATCTCCGCTAATTTCTCTCAAGCTTTCTGGCAAGGAAACTGTTTCCAGCTGAGAACAACCCTCAAAGGCTTTGTAAGAAATTGATTTCACACCTTCTGGAATCTCCATAAGCCGAAGAAAATGTTGGCGATGAAATGCCCGGCTGCCTATATCAGTGACAGAAGACGGGATACGTGTTTCTTTACATCCAGCAACAAGGACATTGTCATGGCTTCTTATGACGGCATTGCATGCTTCCCTGGAATCAAACACAGGATTGTCCTTGCCAACCACGATAGCAGAGAGGTTTACACAGCCCGAAAAAACTCCCTCGTCTATCTTTTCTATGCTAGAAGGAATCTGCACCGATTCCAAATGCAGGCAATCTTGAAAGGCGCATTCGCCTATATGCCGAATACCTTCCGAAATAGAAACAAACCTGACACCTTCGCATCTGAGAAATCCCCAAGGCTCAATCTCACAAACTTTGTACTTTTGGCTTTCATATTCGACAAAGGCTGGAATAAAAAGGCTGTCAAGCATCAATGTCCTGTCAGAGTTCTTCGAATCAGGAAACGATACTCTCACGGAAAAATCCTCTGTCTGAACAACCGAGTATTTCAAATTATCTACTATAAATGTCTGCGACCATGCAGAAAGAGCCAAGAAAAAGGCACATGGAAATGCGAATAATCTACTTTTCATAATTTAAAAATTTATTGTTATGTTTCCGAGTTTGTTGCGTAAAATAACTACTCTCCACTTATTGCAGAGTAATAGTATAACGATTTCTCCTGATGAGGGTGCTGTATGCCCCTTTCCGCTGTCACACTAATGGGCTTAGATGTCAGATTCATCTCATATCTCAAAGCCCAATCAGTGGAAAGCACTTCTGGACTTGACAATCCCATAACAGATGAAACTGGTGCATTCTGGTCATAAGCAAAGGATGTGCACCCCACATATTCTTCCACGCTATTGATACTTCGTCTGTCAATAATTTGGATGAGATTCCCTTTCTTATCATAGCAGAATTCCACATCAGAACTTTCATCTCCTCTGTCAAATGACAAAGCGACAAGTCGCTGATGCTCATCATACCTTCTTCGTTCTATAAGGTCTCGCTTCATCTGTTTTTCCGCATCGGGGAGTTGTTCCTCCTTCGTGACGAGCAAGCCATTTTTGCTATAGGAATAACGTGTTCTCTTGAAGAGTGTCTTCTGATGATTAGAAAATACATATTCATTAATGACTAGCAGTCGTCCTTTCTTATCATACTCACGTTCGTTCTGTGCATCTTCCTTCCGTTCGCCATTTTGATATCGGAAACGTCTTTCTCCCACAAGAAAACCTTTCTCATTATACAGAAATTCTCTGAGAGCGTTCATCTTCGTTACTTCATCTTTCATCTTTTGGGCTTTGTAAGCGATAGAAGACAAGTTCCCCTCCCCATCATAAGTATATTCTTCAAAGAAAAACACTCCTTCATTCAGAACGTCTGTGACAACAACTGAAGAGATTCGGTCATTTTCATCATAGCCATAGCCTCTCCTTTCGGAGACAGTCCATTTCCCATCCATCTCCTCTTGACTATACGCAATCTTCTCGCTCAACAGACCTTCTGCATCATAAAGAAAGACATACTTCATCATTCCATACATATTCACATCTGTTATAATACTATCTATACGTTCTGTATATTTAGCACCGACCTGTGAATAGGCCGACGAAAAAACAAATAGCAAAAAAAACATGCATAATACTTTTTTCCTCATGCTTTTATACTCTTTTTATTTAGAAACAACGCCCCTACTCATTCACCAGCACCTTCCCGTCTTCCGTCATGCCCTCCACGCTGATGTACATCTCCTCGCAGGTCGAGTTGTTGAAGAACTCCACCTTCGCCTTGCCCTGCGCATCCGTCTTCACGTTCGGGTTCCAGTAGATGGTGCGGCGGAAGTCTGCCATCGGAGGAATGACGCTGTAGTCCTCCATCTTGAACGTGGAGGGCTTGTTGAAGCCCTGGAAATAGGTGCGGCGAAGTCCCTTCTGGCTCTCAGTAGTATAAACATAATGATAATAAACATAGACATATTTGTATGGCTGCGGAGACGTAATGAGATCGAATCTACCGAGCATTGGAGATATTCTTTCATCAAACACAACATAAATGGACTTTATCTCCTCCAAATAATCAGTTGTCAATGATTGTCCTGAATGCCTTTCGCCGTTGTCATAGATGAATTGGGTAGCTCTTTTTTCCGATAGGTCAAGGTCTGAATACTTCGACAAATCCATGTGAGTCTTTTGATCTAGAAACTCAAGCGGCCTTGGCACTGGCTCTCCCCTGTCGCGATAGTTGTCCACTTCCCTGTCGACGTTGTAGTACAACGCCGCATACTGCTTTCCCCATGCTTCGTTCTTGTATCTCCAGTCATCGTTGGTGAAGTAGCGCCGCTTCGCCTTCACCGTCACGTTCTGCAGCACATGGTCCTTCTTCGTGATGGGGA
>JAUMXY010000054.1 GCA_030528885.1 Bacteroidales bacterium
GGATTCATATCCAAAGAGAATTGGACCTGCAAGACTGATGTCTCGCAGGTTTTTTATTTTTAAAATGTTTTCTCTTAAAAGTCGTTGTTGTTTGGCTGATGATATGGTCGCGTGAGGATGGGGATGTTGCTGGCTCGGGTTAGAAACCATCGCCCACGTTTCTTGTTGGCAGATTAAAAGCTTGTCTTGTACGGAATCATTTCTATGCAGGTGTTTGTGCATCGAAAATAGGGTTGAACTTCTTCCGGCGCTCGCCTGTTTTCTGCCTCTAAAGTGGTCTGACTCAGACCTATGGTATACGTGAGTTCGCTATAACAAAGATAGGTTGTTGTAGTGCCTCGCAAAGCGACTCTTTATATCGGACTGACGTTTTTTGATAACGTGTCGTACCCCTCGGGTACGCTTTTTGTGCCCTTTCCCCTCCAAAAATCTAAATCGTTGATATTCATACATGCCGCCCGTGTCGGAAATAATAGGCACAGGGTGTTCGTGTTATTATGCGCACGGTGTCTGAAACCTTGTCTGCACGGTGTGCGTTTGCAGCCACTTGCCAAGCCTTCCTCACAAAGAAAAGAGGTACAAGGTGAAAATGCCCTGTGCCTCCATGCTGAAGTGTCAGTGTCTGACAAGTGTCGTGAACGTTTGGTATAGGTGTGACACAGGCCGATTTAGAGGTGTAAAGTGCGGCGTTTTGAGGTGAGACAGAAATGTTGGTGATTCCTCGAATTTATTGGGGGGTGAAAAATGTCGGAGACAATGAGCAATGATGTTTTAGCACCATTATACTCTTGTCTCCGATTGTATTTTTTGGGGAAGATAGAAGCTCTATTGTTCAGCGCTGCCCTTGTCGCTATAGGGTAGGAGAATGATGTTTTCTCCAGAGGAGGGTCTCGTCTTCGTCTCTGCTGTTCTTATGATGCGATGCTTATGCCACGTTCAAATGCCAAATGGCGCAGATTGATGATGGCATAGCGCATACGGCCAAGGGCTGTGTTGATGCTGCAGTTGGTTTTTTCTGCAATTTCTTTGAAAGAGAGCTCGTCATAGACGCGCATCATGAGCACTTCGCGTTGGTTTTCCGGCAACATGGCTATCAGTTCTTTTACCTCTTTCAGGGTTTGCTGATCTATCATTTCTTTCTCGCGATTCTCGTTCACGGCAATCTCTGCATTGTTGAAAAGATCGGCCTCTGTTGCGTCATTGGATATGACTTTGTCTGCTGTGGATGTACGATAATAGTCAATGAGATGATTGTGTACGATGCGCATCATCCAAGAAGAAAATTTTCCGTTTTCGGAGTATTGCCTGTTCTTGAGGCGTACAACAATCTTGATGAAGACATCTTGGAAGAGGTCTTCAGCTAATTCTTGATTCTTTACAGAATAGAAGATATAGGAAAAAACTTTGCTCTCATAACGCTTGAGAAGCGTGTCAAAAGCAGCGTCATTGCCTTCTGTGTATAAACTAACAAGCTGTTCGTCAGCGAGTTCGTTAAGTGGTTTCATTATGCTTTATGTTTTTGTTTAGCGTAATGTTTCTTCTATAGGCAATGTTTTTTTGAGTTGATAAATGTTTTTAGATAGTTTCTGATGCTGCAAAGTAACATCTTTTATTTGAAAAAACCAAGCTTTTTATACAAAAAATGTGTTTTCTGCAAGTTTAAAACCTCTGAGCAAGTCCGATATAGGCATTCTTTTCTTTCCTTCCAGCTGTAAAGTAAGGATGTTAAGCGCTCCGTCTGAGGTTATCACTTTCATATAAGTTTTCCCATCTGTCTGTATGGCACCAGGCTTCTCGCCAGGGGTGCTTATGGCCTCTCTTTCAGCCTCGAAGATTTTTACAGCCTTTCCGTCTAGAGTTGTCCATGCTGCAGGATAGGGGCTTAAACCGCGGATGAAGTCATACACTTTCTTTGTGGGTTGATTCCAATCGATGCGGCATGTATCGCGGAATATCTTGGGAGCAGGTGTGAGCTCCACGTTGGTGAACTGGTCTTGTGGTATGGACTTGACAGTTCCTGCGATGATGTTATCTACCGTTTCTGTAACGAGTTTTCCGCTGAGCACCATGAGCTTGTCATGTACCGTTTCCACATTGTCCGTTTCACTGATTGGTATCCTCACTTGCTGAATGATGTCTCCTGTGTCTATCTCATGTTTGAGGAAGAATGTGGTGATGCCTGTCTCTGTTTCACCATTGATGACTGCCCAATTGATAGGGGCAGCACCGCGGTATTTGGGCAGAAGGCTTGCATGGG
Organism: Bacteroidales bacterium; assembly: GCA_030528885.1. Taxonomy (GTDB): domain Bacteria; phylum Bacteroidota; class Bacteroidia; order Bacteroidales; family Bacteroidaceae; genus Minthosoma. The sequence continues at coordinate 2,258 of JAUMXY010000054.1, forward strand.
CGTTGAATGTTCCGAATTTAGGCATTTGCCAAACAACTTCTGGGAGCATTCGGAAAGCCACGACAATCTGTAGGTCAGCTTGCAGGCTGCGCAGGTCCTCTATGAATTGCGGGTCCTTGAGGTTGGCTGGCTGCATAATTTTCAATCCCTGTTCCAAAGCATATTGTTTGACGGGGCTTGGTTGCAGTACACTGCCATGGCGTCCCATAGGCTTGTCAGGCATAGTGACAACGGCAGCGATATTGTAACCTCCCTCGACAAGGGCGCGCAGGCTTTCTACCGCAAAGTCGGGAGTGCCCATATAGACGATTTTGAGACTTTCTTTGGTCATCATTCTTGGCTGAATTTTATCAATGTTTCACGATAGCTGGTGAAGAGTCCTGAACGAGAAATGAAACCAATGTAAATATGGTTGTTGTCAACAACGGGCAGGTTCCACGCCCCTGTGTCCTCGAACTTCTTTGCTGCTACCTTCAGTGAGTCATTCACTGTCAGTATGGCAGGTGGGTCTTTCATGAAGGACCCTACAGTATAATGGTGGTATAATTCTGGTCGGAACATGTATAGCCTAACAGAGTCAAGTGAGACGACTCCAAGAAACCGCCCTGTTTTGTCTGTCACGGGGAAGATGTTTCTATGCGATTTGGAAATCGTCACAACAAATCTGCTTAGCGGCATATCGGTTGTTACCGTTTTATAATCTTTTTCGATGAGCGACTCCAAGCTGAGGAGCGTGAGAATGGCATTGTCCTTATTGTGAGTGATGAGCTGGCCGCGGCGTGCCAAACGCATGGCGTAGATGCTATGTGGCTCAAAAAGGTTGATGGTCAGGAAAGAAACGACAGAGACAATCATTAAAGGTACAAACAAATCGTAACCTCCAGTCAGTTCTGCTATCAAGAAAATCCCTGTCAGGGGGGCATGCATAACGCCAGACATCAGCCCTGCCATTCCGTACAGGCCGCAGTTCTTGGGAGATAGGTAGAAAGTGCTGTTGCTTGTGAGCCCCAAACTCATGTCCCACAGATTTGCAAAGATAAAACCTGCAATGCATCCTAAGAAAAGGCTTGGGGCAAAAGTTCCTCCGCATCCTCCGCCTCCATTGGTGGCTGTCGTTGCAAAAACCTTGAAAATCAATACCAATCCAAGATAAATGAGTAACGTGCTTTCGTTGTCATAAAAGAGAGTGCTGTGCATAATCTCTTTGGCTGGAACGTTATTGATTAGCTGGTTGATGACATCATAGCCTTCCCCGTACATGACAGGGAAGAAATAGATTAGCACACCAAGCACCACTGCACCAAGCAAAAACTTGTATCGCTTCTTCTTCAGCATTCCGAACACATTCTCGAACCAGTTCATGGCACGAGTGAAATACAGGCTGACCAAACCGCAGGCGATTCCCAGCAGGATGCATCCAGGGATGATGTCAATGGTAAATGCTTTGCTGAGATTGAAATCGAACTGTGGAGCTGTTCCGTAGAAAGCGTATGAAACGCAGGCGGAAGTGATGCTGGTAACAAGCAGAGGCAGCAACGATGAGAAACTCAGGTCAAGCATTAAGACTTCAAGCACAAAAACCAGACCGGCGATGGGTGCCTTGAAAATGCCAGATACAGCTCCTGCTGCACCGCATCCAACTAACAACATCAGTGTTTTAGGTGGTAAATGAAATCGCTTTCCGAAGTCTGACCCCCACGCAGCTCCTGTTAACACGATAGGAGCCTCAGCTCCCACCGAACCACCGAATCCAATGGTGATGGCGCTGGCAATGATGCTGGACCATTTGTTGTGGGACTTGATTCGGCTTCTTCCTCGTGACATCGCATACAGAATCTTGGTGACTCCATGGCTGATGTCGCCCCTGACTATGTGCGTGACAAACAGCATCGTCAGCAAAATGCCGATGGCGGGGAAAATCAGATACAGCAAGTTGGTGTCTTCCGCCGCAAAGCCAGAAGTGAGCAGATGCTTGATTTCCTCAATTAAGAATTTCAAGACGAAAGCTGTGAGTCCTGTGCATAGTCCCACCATCAAGCTGAGCATCAGTACTATTTGCCGCTCAGAATGATCGCCCTTAATCCATTCAGTGATGATTCGGTTAAGTTTGATTTCTTTCCGTCTTATAGTGGTGAAATTCATCTTACTCTCTAATGATGGTGAATTGTCCGTTAGCACTCATTTTTATGATACTGCTTGGCTTATGCTTTTCCTTGCATTGGCGGTTATACTTTACGACATAATCAACCGCTTCCTTTATTTCGTCGCTGATTTCATTGAACGTGCGTGGTGTTGGCTCTCCGCTGATGTTGGCGCTGGTGCTGACTATGGCTTTCTGAAATCTGAAACACAATTCTTTGCTGAATTCTTCTCGTGTGATGCGTATGCCTGCACTGCCATCCTCAGCGATGAGGTTGGGCGCAAGCCCTGAAACACCATCAAAGATTACCGTCAGAGGTTTCTCGCTTAGCTCAATCATATCCCAAGTGACATCGGCTACATTCCTTACATATCGCTGCAGCCTTGCCTCGCTGTCTACCAAGCAGATAAGCGCCTTGCTGTCTTCTCTCCGCTTAATCTCGTACACTTTCTTTACGGCTTCAGGATTGGTTGCGTCACATCCTATCCCCCATACGGTATCTGTAGGATAGAGGATGACCCCGCCAGCCTTCATCACTTCGATGGCCTTTTTAACTTCGTCTTGCAACATAATGATTAAAATTCTGATGTGAAGTGGAACTTGATATGCTTGAAATCCTGTTGTGCCATCTGAAGCACATAGTTGGAGTCTGCGAGGAAAACGTCTCGTCCCTCTTTGTCCTTTGCCATATATTGGTATTTGCGTTTCTTGAAAGCATCGAGCTCTTCTTCATTATCGCTTTCAATCCAACATGCTTTATAGAGGCTTATTGGTTCCCAGCGGCATTTGGCATTGTATTCATTCTCGAGGCGGTATTGTATAACCTCAAACTGAAGCTGTCCAACAGTGCCGATAATCTTTCTCCCGTTGAACTGATTGACAAACAATTGAGCGACACCCTCGTCCATCAGTTGATTGATGCCTTTCTCTAGTTGCTTCGTCTTCATCGGATCGGCATTTTCAATGTACTTGAACATTTCAGGAGAGAAGCTAGGAAGTCCCTTGAAATGCAACAGCTCACCTTCCGTCAGTGTGTCGCCGATCTTGAATATGCCGTTGTCTGGCAGTCCGACAATGTCGCCTGGATAAGCTTCGTCGATGGTGCTCTTTTTCTGTGCCATGAATTGTGTAGGGCTGGAGAAACGCACTGTTTTTCCGTTGCGGACATGAAGATAAGGCGCGTTTCTAACGAATTTGCCAGAACAAACCTTGCAGAAAGCCGTACAGGAACGATGGTTAGGGTCGATGTTTGCTGTTATTTTGAAGATGAAGCCCGTAAACTTCGGCTCTTCCGGCTGTACAACTCTCTCTTCTGCTGTGGTAGGTTTGGGTTTAGGAGCAATTTCAACAAAGCAGTCAAGCAGTTCCTGTACGCCAAAGTTATTCAGAGCAGAACCAAAGAAGACGGGTGCTATTTCCGCATCAAGATACTTGTTGACATCAAATGTATCATATACGCCGTCAATCATGTCAAGATCTTCGCGTAGCTTTTCCGCATCCTGCTCGCCAACGCGCCCGTCAAGTTCTGGTGAGTTTAAATCCACATTCACTTTTTCTGTCACCAGCTGCTTGTTGGGCGTAAAGAGGTTGAGATTCTGTTCGTAGATATTGTACACTCCCTTGAAGCGTGCGCCTTGGTTGATGGGCCATGAAAGAGGACGGACCTTGATTTGCAATTCACTTTCCACTTCATCCAGAAGATCAAACGGGTCTTTTCCCTCTCGGTCCATCTTGTTGATATACACGATTACCGGTGTCTTTCGCATGCGGCAAACCGTCATCAGCTTCCTCGTCTGTGTCTCAACGCCTTTAGCGCCGTCAATGACAATGATGGCTGAGTCCACCGCTGTCAGCGTGCGGAACGTATCTTCGGCAAAGTCCTGGTGTCCAGGCGTGTCGAGGATGTTCACCTTGTAGGGTGGCTGGTTTTGGTCAACGTGTGGAGGCAGGTAGTCAAACTCCATGACAGAAGTCGTAACGGAGATACCTCTTTGTTTTTCTATTTCCATCCAGTCGGAAGTGGCCGTCTTCTTGATTTTGTTGTTCTTAACCGCTCCGGCAACCTGTATCTGCCCGCCAAACAACAAAAGCTTTTCCGTCAGTGTCGTTTTACCTGCGTCAGGGTGCGAGATAATCGCAAAAGTTCGTCTTCTTTCTATTTCGTTCATTCTTTATAATTTACTGATGCATTCGCGCAGAGACTCCTCCCAATAAGGAATCTCGATGCCATACGTTTGCTTGATTTTCGTCTTGTCCAGCACTGAATAGTGTGGTCGTGCAGCAGGAGTGGGGTATTCTGCTGTGTGCAGTGGTTTTACGTGGCAAGTGTTGATGCCGGCAATGCGATGTATAGCTTTGGTGAAGTCATACCATGAAATGACACCCTCGTTGCTGAAGTGGTAGATGCCAGGCACAATTCCCTTGTTGACAGCAGTAAAGATTGCCGCAGCCAAATCGCGGGCATAAGTTGGCGTGCCTACTTGGTCGAAGATGACTCCCAGCTCTGGCTTCTCCTTGCCCAAGCGAATCATCGTCTTCACAAAGTTGTTGCCAAAAGTAGAGTAGAGCCATGCTGTGCGGATGATAAGGTAGTTCGTGCATCCTGCCTTAACAGATTCTTCGCCTGCCAGCTTGGTGCGTCCATACACGGAGTTGGGGCAAGTAGGCTGTTCTTCTGTCACGGGTTTGTGGCTTGTGCCATCAAACACATAGTCTGTGCTCACTTGCACCATGCTGCCGCCGCGTTTGCCCACAGCCTTTGCCAAATAGCCCGGAGCGATGTTGTTCAGCAAGTTGCAGAACTCTTCTTCGCTTTCAGCCTTGTCCACAGCCGTGAAAGCTGCACAGTTGACAATACAGTCAATGTTGTTGCTGTCCACAAAAGCCTCCACCTCTTGCTCGTTGGTGATGTCCAGCTTCTGGGCATTAGTTCCTTCAGGGATGATAACATCAGTGAAGAAATACTCATGTTGAGCATTCTCCTTAGCCAGCAGTTGCATTTCGTTGCCAAGCTGCCCGTTACATCCAGTTACTAAAATTCTCATATATAACTATTCCTTTGGTTAAAACTCAACCTCTCCGGCCTTGTCCTTCTTGTGGTAGTCGCTCAATAGGCCGATGAACTTTGCGATGTTGTCAATCGCAGTTGCTGTCTCTGCTGATATTTCCTTCTTCTGCATCTTCAGCAGCATTGTTCCGTACAGCGCGTCAAAGCAGTTCTCCACTTCGTTCTTCTCCTGGCTCTCCGCGCTTTTAGCTCTCAATTCTACAATGAAAGGCAACACCTTGTAGTAGGCCGCCGAATAGAAAGGGTGCTTACTCGACTTCAGCAGCTGTACGTGCAAGTCGGTCAGCAAAATCAAGATGTTCTTGTTGATTTGCAGATGTCCTTTCTCCTCGGCTTTCTCCTCGCGCATCATCTGTATCAGGCTCTCATACCATCCCTTCAGCAGCTCGCTCTTCTCTTCATCCAATTGAAAGAAAGGGATATACTCGTTAGCCATTCGCTCGCTGTCCAGTCCGTAAGCGCGCAAGGTATCTTCCACCTGCCACATGTATAGCAGATATTCCGAAATGTTTCTTTTCTTCAGTTGCTCAGCTATATACATATTCCTTATTCAAACAGTTCTATGCTTGGGTCGTCCACAAAGGGAATGTAGTTAAAAGTGTGTCCAGTCAGTGCATACACAATCATCATTGCGCTGACCACCATCACGGCAATGCCAATGATTCTGTTGAGCCACCAGATGACTTTGTGGTTGAATTTAGCCCGTACCTTGTCAATCAGCCATGTCAAGGCGAACCACCAGAACAAGGCGCCTGCTACAATGGCCAGATAGCCCATAGCCTGCACAAACTCATTGTCTACAAGGATGAAAGTGAACTGTCCGAACAGCGCAACGAAGAGGAGAATAATCAGCGGATTGGATACCGTAATGACAAAGCCCGAGATGATGTACCCATTCAGTTTGTTCTTTGTCTCTACAGGCGCTTCCTCGTCAACAACCTTGTGGCGTGGGATGCTTCTGAATGTGTACACTCCGAAAGCAAACAGCAGCACACTGCCGATAATCTTAATCCACAGGGCAATGATAGGGTCCTCGATGATGTCCACCACCAGATACATGAAGTAGCCGGTAATGACCGCATAGAGAATATCGCTGATGCTTGCGCCGATTCCAGTGGCAAATCCTTCCCAGCGTCCCTTGTTCAATGTCCGCTGTACAGTCAGAATACCCACGGGACCCATGGGGGCCGATGCCAGCACGCCTATGATGAATCCTTTAATGATTTCTTCCAGAAACCCCACATCCTGCATCCAGTCTTGAAAGTTCAGCACAGGCATTTGAGGTATCGCTTGTAATACCATGATTGATGACAATTTGAGATTTGACTGCAAAGTTACGAAAATAAGTTGAATCTAAAAGGCTTCAACAGGCAAATTCTCCTTATTTCAGCGTGTCCAGCCATGCGCTCAAGTCTGCCAGCATCTCCTTGTGGTATTTGAAATTCTTTCGGATGCCCCATCCGTGTCCTCCCGACGGGTAAATGTGCATCGTTGCCTTAATGCCATGCTGCTTCAATGCCAGATAGTAGTTTATGCTGTTGGGTGATGGAACAGCCGTATCATCATCGCTCAGCAGCATGATGGCCGGCGGTGTTAGGTTGCTCACCTGCTTCTCGTTGCTGTAGAGGGTAACCAATTCTTGGGCAGCGTTCTTGCCTATCAGATTGTGACGGCTGCCCTGATGGGTGTACTTGTAGTCGAAGGTTACAACTGGGTAGAAAAGAATTTGGAAAGCTGGGGCTGTCTGCGTGTCGCTATGGGTGGAAACAGTCGATGCTAGATGTCCTCCTGCCGATGAGCCCATGATGCCCACTTTCCGAGGGTCGATGTTCCATTTCTGTGCATTCTCCCTCACGACTCTCAATGCCTCTTTCGCATCGCTGATGGGCACATCTGGATTGGCATGCGGCATTCTGTATTTCAGCACAATGAGTGCAATGCCTCGTTCGTTGAAGAATGATGCCCAGTCATAGCCTTCATGGTCCATTGCCAAGTGGCTGTATCCGCCGCCCGGACAGCATACCACAGCTTGACCTGTCGCCTTGTCGGCATCGGGCAGGAACACGCGGATGGATGGCTTGAAGTTCTGTTTCGAGTCATCGTAAGGCTGTGATTGGTCTATACCGTTGCTGTTGGGCACCCCGTTGGGCCATAGGTCCATGTTGAATGCTTCTTGCTGTGCCGACAGCTTGAACGTGCTAATGAGAAAGCTAAACATAAAAAAGAGGAATTTCTTCATAATGGTAGGCTCTGATTATTAATGTCTGATGTGCAAAAATAAGTTTTTTTATCCGTAAAAACATGATTCTTCGTAAACTTTTCGTACTTTTGCCCCACTTTTACTAATGTTTCTAAAAATACGGAATGACAAAATAAAATCCAAGCCAATATGGAGAAACAGCAAAAATACACGATAGGCATAGACCTTGGAGGTACCAATACGGTGTTTGGCATTGTAGATGCGCAAGGAACCATAGTTGCTCAGGATAGCATGAAGACGCAAGCATACGAGACTGCTGAAGCCTTTGTGGAGGCAGGCGTTGCGCGCCTTGTTCCCCTCATTAGCAAGGTGGGCGGTCTGGATGCCATTGCTGGCATGGGCATCGGCGCTCCCAACGCCAACTTTTATACAGGAGCTATTGAGACGGCTCCTAACATTACATGGGCGCACGAGCGGACGGTGCCATTGGCAAAAATGTTTTCAGAGCAATTGTCTTCTCTTGATTCCCGGCAAAAAGAACCTTTCCCTGTTCGTATAACCAATGATGCCAATGCTGCTGCTATGGGCGAGATGGCATACGGAGCAGCTCGCGGTATGAAGAATTTCATTGTCATCACGTTAGGTACAGGTGTCGGCTCGGGTATCGTCATCAACGGACAGCTCGTCTATGGTCATGACGGCTTTGCTGGCGAACTGGGACATGTCACTATGGTGCGTGGCAAAGAGGGGCGTGCCTGCGGATGCGGCCGTACAGGATGCCTCGAGACTTATTGTTCCGCTACAGGCGTGGCACGTACGGCGCGTGAAGTTTTAGCCCAAACAGACCGTCCTTCGCTTTTGCGTGGCAAACCCGCAGAAGAAATAGAGTCTCTCGACGTTTCCATCGCCGCAGGCAAAGGGGATGAAGTGGCAAATGAGATATTCCGTTTCACGGGCAAGATGCTGGGTGAGGCTTGCGCCGATTTTACGGCGTTCTCTTCTCCCGAAGCCTTCATCTTCTTTGGCGGACTCTGCAAGGCTGGCGACCTCATCATGAAACCCATTGAGGAGGCGTATAATCAGCACGTCATGCCCATTTTCCGTGGCAAGGCGAAGTTCCTTGTCAGTGGGCTGATGGATGCCAATGCAGCAGTGTTGGGTGCATCGGCCTTGGGGTGGAGTGAGTGAACTGTATGATATTACAGCATCCGCCTACGTCTTGCAGATGCAATCCTTCTTTTCTTACTGAAACCTCAAAATGCTTATAGTTTTCCAAATCGTACCCCTCGGGTCCGATGCACCGTACCCCTCGGGTCCGCCATGGCGGACCCGAGGGGTACGGTATGTTAAGGCATCGTCTTATGCAGGTGAGGAAGAAAATACAGCGACTTCAATTCCCCTCTTACTAAAAAATGTGGGGCTCATTGAAAGGCGTCACTCTCTGATGAAATAGAAATGAAATAGGAATGTGGTTTCTCTGAGAGATGAACAAAGAAAAAACGCTCTCGCGCATCACTGCGCAAGGGCGTTTCTGTGTACACGTTTTTGTTTGATCTAATCTTTAATTACTGACTTAAGGATGCACGGGATTATCCTCGGCCCAGGCACGGGGAAGCCATGCATGCGAACCAACGTCTCCTTCGGTGCGGATAAGATAGAGGTCGGTGCCTTTGAGTGCTGCACCTACCATGAGGGGACGTCTGTTCTTCTGATTCACTCCGATGGCAATTTCTTCGTATGTTCCTAGGAAGTCATTGCTTGCCACAGTGACGCTGTTGCTCAAGGCGTAGCCGCGGATGAAGCGATAGATGCGGTCGTAGTCGGCTGTGGTGCAGTTGGGTACGATGTAGCAAGTGCCAGAGCAACGGGGAGTGCTGTTGCTGGGCTTGTTAAAGGTGAGATAGTTGTAGTTGGTTCTTCTTCCGTCAAAACGGATATCCTTTTTCGTTACGCCGGTGCGGTTGATGTACTCGTTGAGCATCTGGTCAACCGCATCAGCCACATCTTGCCTTTGTTCCCAGGGCATGGGCGTGTTGTCGATTCGGGCCCTGTAGTGGAAACGCATCTCTTTGGGGCGTATGGCAAGGTTGACATAATCCGTTTGCTCGTAGGTGTCGGTCTTTGGCGTCAGCGCAATGCTATAGCCTTCCATGCCTGCGGAGTCAAGCCTTTCTGTGTAGGCACGGTAGGCGGGCATGCGGTTGATGCGGTCTATCAGTTTCTTAATGAGCGGACGGTATTCCTCGTATTCTTTCCGTCCTTTGAACTTGTAAACCACCCACATCCCGACATGATTTGGTTCCTCGTTGATGAGGTATCGTTTGGGAAAGGTTTTGTCGAGTGTGTTGAAAATCTCAATTATTTCGGGGTTGAGGGTCAGATGTTCTCCTTGCATGGCTTGCTTGCCATACCATTCGTTGCGTGACTGGGCGTTCGCCATCAGAAGTGGCAAGGCAAGCAGTGTCAGCAGCAGTGATTGTTTCAGTAATGTCCTCATAAAGCGTTTTTGTGTTAGGGTTCATATTGCTTTTTGAAATTGTTCATGTTCTGTATCATCTTTTGCATGGCAAGCAGCGAGGTGTTGTCTGCAATGCTTGGATGCTCCTCTTTCAGGTTGAGCGTATTGGCGTCTTGAGACTCGTGCTGCTTCCTGAGACTTTCCATGCGTCGCGATGCCTCTTGCAGTGAAGTTGAGATTTCAGTGGTCTCCGTTGCCTGAAGTTGAGGCTGAGGCTTTTTTCTTATTGCCACTCTTTTCTCAAGCATGTTGCTCGGCGCTTTGTCTGTCGGCTGCGGCTCAGCTTCTTCCTCTTTGGCGGTCGGGGTGCTGGGCTTTTGTTGCTGAGTTTTTATAGCGATTTGAGGGTGTTTTTCTTTCTCTTCATGTGTCAGCTGTTGGGTGAGATAGAAAACTCCTGCAATCATTGCGGCTGCACAGCTGGCACGCAGTAGTAGCATGGTTGCTCGCTTGAGCGTTGTAGGCTCTTTTTTTCCTGACGGAAGTTGAGGCATTGCTTTTATCTGTTCCATCACTTTGTCCTCAAATCCTTCGGGCAACATGACCTCGGGGCGTCCTTCTTTACGGCGTAGCAGCGCTTCGCGAATAAGGAGGTTGATGTCTTTTCCGTTCTTCATTGTTTGTCTATTTTTTGTGATGGGTTAATGTCTTTCTTAATCTGTCTCTGATTCGCCGCAGTCGGCTTGCCAAGATTCCTGCTTCGCTGTCGAGGATATAGGCGATGTCTTTCAATGGCAAATCTTTCTCGTAATAGAGTTGCAGCAATGTGCGGTCATAGTCGGGCAAGTGGCTGATGGCGTTGTCCAGCAGCTTCATCCTCTCTTCTGTTGCCTCGATTGCTTCTTCGTTTGTGTCCCATTCTGTCGCAGTTGCGAGGAGACGTTCGTCTTCATCCCAGGAGAATGCGGGAAGCCGTCGCTTTTTTCGCTGCCGCAATGCTTGATGATAGGCAATGTGGTGAAGCCAGGTGGCGAACGATGCCGTTTTGATGTTGTACTGATGGAGCGAGCGATAAGCACAGACAAAAGCCTCTTGGAGTATGTCTTCGGCTTCTTCCCGGCTATGAGTAATGCCCTCGATGAAGGCGAGCAATGTGCCTCCATGCCGCCGCATTAGATGCCGGAACTCGTCCGTCTCTCCTTTCAATATGCGTTCTACCAGTGTCTTGTCGTCTGTCTCCATTTTGTAGGGTCATCTGCTAACATATAGACACAAAGATAAGAAATATGTCGCAAAGGCAGCCACTTTCTTATAAGATTCTCGCTTGTTTGAGGGCAAGAGTTTTCGCTTCGGGGATGGACAAACAAAAAAAGCAGGCAGCTCAAGTGAGTTGCCTGCTTTCTTGTATATGTATAATAGATGTGTGGGATGGTTCCCTCGTGCCGCAGAAAAAACAGGTTAAATGTTCTGCAGCACAACGTCCATGATTTTCTTGCCTATCTCATCTGCAGCCTCCATCGTTTCTGCTTCGGAATAGACGCGGATGATGGGCTCAGTGTTGGATTTGCGGAGGTGTACCCACTTGTCAGGAAAGTCAATCTTTACGCCGTCGATGTCGTTGACTTCGGTGCCTGGCTGCCCTGTGTACATCGCTTTCACTTTCTCGAGGATGGCATCTACATCTGTAGAAGCATCGAGGTCGATACGGTTCTTGGCGATGGCATAGCTAGGGTAGGTGGCACGGAGCTGGCTGACTGTAAGCCCAGGCTTGGCCTCGCGCTCGTGTGCCAGATGGCTGAGGAAGAGGGCGATGCCAACGAGGGCGTCGCGGCCGTAGTGAGCGGCAGGATAGATAACGCCGCCGTTGCCTTCACCGCCGATGACGGTGTTGGTTTCCTTCATCTTGGTCACCACGTTCACCTCGCCTACGGCAGCTGCGTTGTACTCCATGCCGTACTTGCGGGTTACGTCGCGCAGGGCGCGGGTAGAGGAGAGGTTGCTCACTGTATTGCCAGGAGTGTGCTTGAGAATGTAGTCTGCCACAGTGACGAGGGTGTATTCCTCGCCGTACATGGTGCCGTCCTCGCAGATGAATGCGAGGCGATCCACGTCGGGGTCAACCACGAAGCCTACATCCTTGCCACCCTTTGCCATCAGGCTCATGATGTCGGAGAGGTTCTTCTCCAGTGGTTCCGGATTGTGCTGGAAGTCGCCTGAAGGCTCAGCGTAGAGCGGTGTGACGTCTTCTACGCCTAAAGCCTTGAACAACTTAGGCAGGATGATGCCGCCCACGGAGTTGATGCTGTCGAATGCAACCTTGAAGCCCTGCTTCTTGATGGCTTCCACATCCACGAGGTCGAGGCCGAGCACCATGTCGATGTGCTTTTGGTCGTAAGAGTTGTCCTCGATGTATTTCCCAAGCCCATCAACATCAGCATAGTCGAAGTCTTCAGCCTCGGCAATCTTCAGCACTTCATTGCCTTCGTCTGCATTGAGGAATTCTCCCTTCTCGTTGAGGAGCTTGAGGGCGTTCCAATGGCGTGGATTGTGGCTGGCTGTGATGATGATGCCGCCACAGGCGCCTTCCATGGTGACTGCAATCTCGGTTGTGGGGGTTGAGGCTAATCCGATGTTGACCACATCGAAGCCCATTCCCATGAGGGTGCCGCATACTACGTTCTTCACCATCTCGCCTGAGATGCGCGCGTCTCGTCCCACGACAATCTTGTTGCTTTCAACTTTCGTGGTGCGACGGATAAGGGTGGCATAGGCACTGGTGAACTTGACGATGTCGAGCGGGTTCAGCCCCTCGCCTGCACGTCCGCCGATTGTGCCTCGGATGCCAGAAATAGATTTAATTAAACTCATATATTTCGGTTCTTTAATAGTTCGGTGGTATCTGGTAGGTGATTTCGTAATAGAACGGAAGCACATAGCCAGAAGCATTGTTGGTGCCTGAAGAGTGGGGGACAATCAGCCTCACCTTGGCCTCTTCGCCTGCCACTTTGGTCAGTCGGATGAAGTCCAAGGGCTTGAGCCATCCCTTGGGGACTGTTGAGCCATAGGCTGAGTACATGACGCCTTCTGTGAAGGAGGCTGTATAGCTGCGGCCGTAGTGGCTGTAAGTGCAGAGCAACTTGTCGTTGATGCTGGACATGTAGAAGTTGCTGTAAGTGGTGTCAGCTCCTTCGATGTCGTACTCGAGGAACTTGCAGAGCAGGGGGCGTGTAACCGTTGAGTCCTTGCGCTCCTTGGCGAGCTCGACCATTGTGGGACCATTGCCTTTGCGGACAATCTGCATGTAGATGCCATCATCGTCGAAACGGACAAACTGGTTTCTCGACAGGTCGGTCATGCTGTCTTGGGCATAGAACTGTGCTTCGCTGATAGGCTCTATCGTGCCGACGAAATCATTGTCCTGCAAGAATTGTCCGATGGCTTTTTTCTCTTTGTCCTTCTGCTCTGCATAGGTTTCGTCTTCATCGCAGCTTGTGGTGAACATTGAAAAGCTCACGGCACATGCCGCGAGCATTAAAAAAGATAGTTTCTTCACTTTGCTCTTCTTGGTTTTATTCATTGATGCCTTCTTCCTCGCTATTGTCAACAGGTGTTACATCAACTGGTGATTCATTCTTTTTCTTTGCCAAATATTCAGGCAATGCCAATCCTGCTTGGTCGAAGAGTTCGTTGAGCGGTGGAACACTCTTCATCAGGCCGCTGAGGAAGTTGGCGGTGCTGCCTTTCCCGTCGGCAGAGTTGCCTGAATCCCATACGGTCACATGGTCGATGTTGATGCCCTTGACTGCTTCTACCTGAGTCTTCACCAGCTCAGGCAGCTTCTCGAGCAACAGGAGCATGTAGGCTTTGGATGCATCGCCGCCTGCTGCCTGCACCATCTTGTCGTAACCTTGTGCCTGACGGCTCAGAATCTCGAACAGACCTCGTGCCTCGGCTTCCATCTTCGCGTATGCTGCATCGGCTTCACCCTTTGCGTTGACGCGGATTTTCTCTGCTTCTGCTTCTGCCTCGATGATTTTACGTTTTTTCTCAATCTCTTGGCTTACCAGCACGTTGGCGCTTTGTGTGGCGCGTTCACGGTTTGCACGTGCCTCTTCTGCTTTCTCTTCTGCTGAATATGCTTCTTCGAGTGCTTTTGCGGCAGCAACCTTTTCTGCGGCAATCGCTTTGCGCTGTGCCTCTGCCTCGCGTTCGCGACGGTCGGCTTCAGAGTTTGCTATCTGCACTTTCGCTTCGTTTTCACCTTGTACTGCCTGTGCGTTGGCTTCAGCTGTACGGATACGGGTTTCTCTGTTGGCTTCAGCCTTACCGATTTCTCCAAACTTCTCCTGTTCAGCTACGCGCACCTTTGCCTCGTTGATTGCTTTAGCCGCAGCTTCCTTTCCGAGTGCTTCGATGTAGCCGCTCTCGTCGTTGATGTCTGTTACATTCACGTTGATGAGGCGCAAGCCAATCTTCTTCAACTCGACTTCCACGTTAAGGGAAATGGCGTCGAGGAATCTGTCGCGGTCGCTGTTCAGCTCTTCAATGCTCATTGTTGCGATGACCAGACGCAGCTGACCGAAGAGAATGTCTCGTGCCAGTTCCTGAATCTGTGATGCCGTCAAGCCCAGCAAGCGCTCGGCTGCAGCTGTCATGCTTTCGGGTTCGGTTGAGATGCCGACGGTGAATCGGCAAGGCACGTCAACACGGATGTTTTGCTTGGAGAGTGCGTTTGTCAGGTTCGCGTCAATGCTGATAGGCGTCAAACTCAGGTATGCGTAGTCCTGAATGATTGGCCAGACAAAGGTACCGCCTCCGTGCACACACTTGGCAGAGCCTTTATTGCCTGTCGTTCCATACACTACCAGAATTTTGTCTGATGGACATCTTCTATATCGATTGAAGATGGAGATTAAGAGCGCGATGGCTACAACCACCGCCACAACGATTAGAAACATACGCTTATTCTTTTTTGTTATTTGTATTTTTATTGTACCAGAACTGTTGACCCGTCGATGATGCCTTTTACGATGGCTTTCTGTCCGCTGGCAATCATTTCTCCATCTGTCATGGCATCCACTTCGTGAACTGAGCCGTTGATGCTTATCTGTACTTTCCCCCTGCCGCTTCTGCCTGCAGGAATGCGCAGATAGACATCCACCGTCTTGTCCATGCATGCTTCGATGTTGAATACTCCGTTGTGTTCCAGTTTACGGGTCTGTTTCACGATGTAAAAGAACATCATGACAAATGCGGCGCCAGCCAGAAAGGCCACAGCGAGCAGCGCCAGCCTGTTCTCTATGATGCCTGCGAAACTGATACCTGCCCAGCCGAATCCGACCAGGAAATTGATGAAGTTCTTGATGCTGAACAGCGAGATGCTGCCGCCCAGGTCCATCGTGCCCGAGTCGAAGTCCATGTCCATGTCTGTGCCGTCCATGCCCACCATGGTCAGCACCATCTGCACTGCAAATATGGTCGTGCCGACAATGGCGCATCCCCAATATACCTGCATCCAAGTGTCTAATTCGTAAAATGCGTTTACAAAATCTGGCATAGTTTTGCTTGTTTGTTTTATATGGCGGTACAAATATACGAATTAATTAGGAATAAGAATCAGGAAACGGGATTTATTTGACATTTTGACTTTTTTTTTATGAAAGAGTAACAATTCCCTCTTTGTGCCTTCCACTTTCCTGAATAAAAATGCTACCTTTGCACCCGAAAAAGAACAGGTGTTTGTATGAAAATAGGATTTGACAACGAAAAATATCTCAAGATACAGTCAGAGCATATTAGAGAGCGTATTGCCAAGTTTGATGGCAAGCTTTACCTTGAGCTTGGAGGCAAGCTTTTTGATGATAATCACGCCTCTCGTGTCCTGCCAGGCTTCAAGCCCGACAGCAAGCTCTGCATGTTCCAGCAACTCTGCGACAGCATTGAGATTGTGCTTGTCATCAGTGCTGAAGACATCGAGAAGAACAAAGTTCGCTCGGATCTTGGCATCACTTATGATGAGGATGTGCTCCGCCTTCGCGATGAGTTTACAAACAGGGGGTTCATGGTTGGCTCTGTGGTCATCACCTGCTACAACGGGCAGCGTTCTGCCGATGCTTATCGTCAGCGGCTTGAGCGGCTCGGCATTAAGTCCTACTGTCACTACCTCATCGACGGCTATCCTCACAATGTCGAGCACATAGCCTCAGAAGAAGGCTTTGGAAAGAATGACTATGTGGAGACTACGCGTCCCCTCGTCATCGTCACAGCCCCAGGGCCTGGCAGCGGCAAGATGGCGGTGTGCCTCAGCCAGCTTTACAGCGACAACAAGCGAGGCGTGAGAGCTGGATACGCCAAGTTCGAGACGTTCCCCGTGTGGAGCCTGCCGCTGAAGCATCCTGTCAATATCGCTTATGAGGCAGCTACGGCCGACCTCAACGATGTCAACATGATTGACCCATTCCACTTCGATGCTTATGGGCAAGTAGCCATTAACTATAATCGAGACATCGAGATATTCCCTGTGCTCAACGCCCTTTTCGAAGGTATCTATGGAGAGAATCCTTACAAGTCGCCTACGGACATGGGCGTCAACATGGTGGGCTTCTGCATCTCTGACGATGAAGTGTGCTGCCAGGCATCCAAAGACGAAATCATACGCCGCTACTACGATGCTACCAACAAGATGGCGGATGGGGCTTGCAACGACAGCGAGGTGAACAAAATCAAGCTCCTGATGAATCAGGCAAAGATAACCACGGCCACACGCCGCACCACTGTTGCTGCCAACGAACTGAAGGCACAGCGAGGACTGACATCTGCTGCCATTGAGCTTTCTGATGGCACCATCATTACGGCGAAGTCCAGCCCCCTGCTGGGTTGCAGCGCAGCTCTCTTGCTCAACGCCACCAAGCATTTGGCAGGCATCGGCCACGATGTCAATCTCATTCCACAGAGCATGATTGAGCCTATTCAGAAGACAAAGATAGAATATCTGGGCGGACACAATCCCCGCCTGCATACAGATGAAGTGCTCGTGGCAATCTCTGTCCTTTCCCAAAATGACGAGAATTGTCGTCGCGC
Organism: Bacteroidales bacterium; assembly: GCA_030528885.1. Lineage (GTDB taxonomy): Bacteria > Bacteroidota > Bacteroidia > Bacteroidales > Bacteroidaceae > Minthosoma. The sequence goes on from JAUMXY010000054.1 coordinate 19,203, forward strand.
TCTTGCCCAGCTCCCTCAGCTTCAGGGATGTCAAGTGCACAGCACTGTCATGCTCAGCGAGGTGGACAGAAAAATTTTCAAGAAGCTGGGGTGTGGCGTCACTTGCGACCCTGTCAGGAAAAAGTAGTCTCTTCACCGCACTTACGCTACACCCTTCATCGTAATTATGTTGCGCCTTTCATCG
>JAUMXY010000055.1 GCA_030528885.1 Bacteroidales bacterium
AATACCTTCCTGAAGATTCTTGTTCATCTTCCAGTTTCCTGCAACAATTTTCTTTGCCATAATTGTTTTTTTTAGAATGTTAAACTTTATGTTACTATTTATTCCTTTGATAATAAACTGAATGTTTCAAGCAAATCGCGTTCACCAGGCATGTTGTAATTGCTCCATTTTCTTATGATAATCCCGTTGTGCAGCAATACTAACCCTGGCTGTGCACGAACGACGGTTTTCAAGATTCTGTCATTGGCAATGTAATAGCTGTATTCTGCGCCAGTGTGATCACTCCAGTAAGTTTGTGAACTTTTGTCAGAAGAGGATGTTAGGCAATAGAAGCCTATGTCGTAATCTGTCGCGTAGTCGTACACCTCGTTGATTTTGTCCACACATCCTTCATCAGCTTTAGTCAGATGGGGAATGATCAGCAGGAATGCGTATTCGTCTGCAGCGAGAATATCTTCCGTGATGTCATTGTCAAACTCGTCTGTTATGTGAAAATCAGCAATAGCATTGTCTGATGTGTCTAAAGGCGTGCGGCGTGTTTCTACATAGGTCCACGTTGAGTCTGGGTCATCGTCTTCTGTTGTGAGTTCTAATGTCTCCTCGCCTTTTTTATATACAATCTTTATGTCAAATGTCTGTCCTGCTGTTGTTGCGCCCTTCAAGAGGTTAGTGCCAATTTTGTATGGCCGAAAGTCTATCAATGGTAATGAAATGACGCAGTAAATAGCATATCCGATGATGAAACAGAACGAGATAAGGACTATAAACCATTTTACTCCTGCGGATAGGAAATCTTTTTGCAAACGGTAGTATCGGCAGATGAGTACTGACGCACCAAACAGAATAATGTTTTTGGCTAATGTTGCTTCATTGCTTAATATAATGACATCGCCAAAGCAACCGCAGTCTGACACGGGGTCGGCTATGGCGATATAAATGGTCAGAAGGGTCATGATGGCCATGAAAGCAACCGCTGTTCTTGATACGTTTTTTCTGTTGATTCCGAACAGCAGATGGGTTCCTAGTGTGAACTCAAAAAAAGCAAGAATGATGGCGCTCGCCAACAAGAAAGTGTGCGGCAAGGTAAACCAGGTCATAGCGCTGATGTAGTCTTCCAACTTGTAAACTGTGCCTAATGGGTCGTTGGCTTTGACGAATCCGCTAAAGATAAATGTACTAGCCAGCAATACTCGGCAGGCGTTTACTGCTATTGTAATTATCAGAGACTTGCTCTTTTGTTTCATTTTTTTGCTTCGGAGAGTTTTATGAGCCCGAAAACGGAGTAATTAATCATGTCTAGATAATTTGCATCTATGCCTTCTGATATGAGGGTTTGCCCGTCATGTTCCTCTATTTGCTTGGTTCGGTTCAGCTTCATGAGGATGAGGTCGGTGTAGCTGCTTGTTCTCATGGACCGCCAAGCCTCGTCGTAGTCATGGTTTTTGCGGAGCATCAGTTCTAAAGCCATTTGGGCAAATCTGTCATAATGCTCCATGGCTGTTTCTGCGTCCATGTCTTCTTTCTCGGCAAATCCAAGTTCCAGCTGTATGAGTCCGACAATGCCATAATTGACGATAGCTTGGAATTCCTCATAGATTCCTTCCCCTACCATAGAGAAGCCTTTGGTCTCGAGACTTCTGATGCGGTTTGCCTTGATGAAGATTTGGTCTGTGACGGAGGAAGGACGCATGATGCGCCACGCAGCTCCATAGTCATGAAGCTTTTTGCTGAAAATATCACGGCATTCAGCCATGGCTTGCTTGAATTGTTGCTGAGTGTTCATTGCTGTTGCTTTATTAGCTGCAAAGATACTGCTTTTTGTTGAAATACGAGTAAAAAACGAGGTTTAAAAGCAATGTGCCAAGCATTTCGTTGCTTGGCACATCATATTGAAATATAGAGATTCTGTTATGAACATTTTATTGTCTGTCCTGGGTGCAAAGTTGAGTTGGATTTTATCCCGTTCAGTTTGCAGAGCTTTGCAACGGTTGTACCATATTTGCGAGCTATTGTCGAAAGGGTATCGCCTCTCTTTACGGCGTGGGAGATGGCCTTCTTCTTGGATTGCTGGGGCGCAATGATGGGGTTCTCTTGGTTGCTTGATTCTGTTGATGCAGGCTGGGGTGTGGTTGCACCTGCTGCAGCAATAGCTGTACTGTTCTTCTGCTCATTCTCTTCATCTATGTAGTTGGCGGAATTTGCTGCTGTAGCATTCTTTTCCTTGACAACCTTCCCGCTACGAACGATGTAATAGTCGCCTGTTACATCTTGATGCTCAAAGTCAAACATCAAGGCGGGGTTGATGGGCTTGCCAAGAAGGCGAGTCTCGAAGTGGAGGTGCGATCCGCTGGACTTGCCGGTGTTGCCGCCTAGTCCGATAGGCTCGCCTGCATGTACAATCTGGTCTTTCTTTACAAGCTGTTTGCTTAGATGGCCATACAATGTTTCGAGTCCGTTGGGGTGTCTGATGACAAGATAATATCCGTAGCCGCCTCTGTTGTATTTGCAAATGCGCACTTTCCCGTCGAATGCGGCGCGGATAGTGTCACCTGTATAAACTTTTACATCAATGCCTTCGTGCTGCTTGCGCCAACGGCGTCCATAATTGGATGTTACTTTTCTGCTTGTGGTTGGCATGCAGAATCCTTTGAGATCCACCTTGTAATCTGCAGGCACACTGCCGCTGCAACTTCGGAAGTTGTCGGTCCAGTCTGTATAGATGTCTGAGGCGGGATCGTTGAGGTCGACGGCTTCGATTTCTTTGTAAAGCTTGACGTTACGAATCTCTTTCATTCGCTTGTCAGATGGTGCCTGTCTTGCAATGGCATCTTGTGCGAAGCTTGCAATTGGCAGCATCGTGAAGAGAACGAGAGCTATATTTTTCTTTGTTGTTAATAAATGCACTGGTTATTAGGTTTTTAGGTTGGTTGTGTTGTGTCTTTAGTACTCGTCGTTTGCGTAGAGGTACTGGAATACGCCTGGGGTGTAATCGAATATCTCTTCTGGCTTGAAAAAGCGGTTGAGCTCTATTACTGCATTTTCAGGAGAGTCGGACGTGTGGATGATGTTTTCTTGGAAACTCATACCAAAATCTCCGCGGATTGTTCCTGGCGCAGCTTTTCTGGAGTTGGTACTGCCCGTCATAGAGCGTACGGTCTCCACAGCGTCCACTCCTTCGTAGCAACAGCATACAACAGGAGAAGCCATCATAGAATTTTTGATGCGCTGAAAGAAGGGCTTGCCCGCCAGATGTGCATAATGTTCGTTAAGCAATTCATCTGTTAGCTGCATCATTTTCATGCCGGCTAAACGCAGGCCTTTGCGTTCGAAACGGGCTGTTACTTCGCCGACCAATGCGCGCTGAACAGCGCCTGGTTTCAAGATTACAAGAGTTTTCTCCATGTTATATGTTCGATGTCCTCCTTTAGGAGTTATTGTGTTTAATAAAAGCAAAGCCATGCCGTATGGCATAGCGAATCGAGCTAATCAATTCTCAATTGCAAAGTTATGAAATATATATGTTTTTCACAAACATGTTTAACTGATTTTACGTTTTTTTTACACTTCAAGATGTTTTTTCACCTCTTTCTCTACTTTTGTCAACTTCTCTTTGCAAAAATCGGCAAGGGCTTTAGCCTCTTTGAGGTTCGCAGCTAAAGCGTCAACATCCATCTCTCCGCTTTCTATTTTGGTCACGATTTGTTCGAGACGCTTGACTGCTGTCTCGTAGTTTAATTTCTTTTCCATGTCACAGTTGAATTTATGGTTCCTGTTGCTAAAGTTGTTTCTATGTTGTCGCCTTCCCTCACATCGTCAAAGCTCTTGATGGCTTGTCCGTTTACGCGAGTAATGCTGAAGCCTAACTTCAGGATGCGTTCAGGACTTGCATTTTCCAGCTTGTTCTCTGCTTGCTCAATCCGTTTCTTCTGGTGGTTCAGAAGATTGTCAGTATAGAGCGCGAGCTGTTTTTTGATGATGCTTATGCGGCTTTTCTCGCCTTCGATGTGTTGTAGGGCTTTGTAGCCCATGACCGCAGAAAGCCTGTCTATTTTTATCGTTTCTCTTGCTTGTATGGCAGAAAAAAGAGTGGGGATTTTTGCGGTAAGCACTTGGATGCGAATCTTTTCGGCTTGCAAAAGGTTGCTGGCGGAGAGAAAGATACTTGCAGCGATGCTTTCCAAAAGTTCCAGCTCTTTGCTCTGATGTTGGATAAGGAATTCTGCGGCAGCAGTAGGCGTCTTCATGCGTGTATGTGCGATGAGGTCGATGACCGTGTCGTCTCTCTCATGGCCAATGCCGGTGATGATGGGGAGAGGGAACTGAGCAACGTTTTCAGCAAGCTCTAAAGTGTCAAAGCCGCTGAGGTCTGATGTGGCTCCTCCGCCTCTGATGATGACGACGGCGTCCCATTGTTCTTGTTGCCCGGCTATGCAGTTGAGTGCGTTGATGATGCTTGGAGTAACATCATCCCCTTGCATCGTTGCCTGAAAGAGCTGTGTGTGAAAGGCGAGTCTGGCTGGGTTGTTTTTCAGTTGGTTGCAGAAGTCTCCATATCCGGCAGCAGATGCTGATGAGATGATGGCGATGCGTTGCAGCATCCGTGGAAGGGGAAGCTCCTGATTCATCGTGCTGATGCCTTCTTGGGCCAGCTGGCGCAGGATTTCTTGCCTTCTTTTGGCGATGTCTCCCAGTGTGTATGTTGGGTCGATGTCGGTGATGTTGAGCGAATAGCCATACAGCTCATGGAAGGTGATTTCAGCTTTGACTAACACCTGCATGCCTGCAGCTAGAGACTGGTGAGTCATGTCTTCAAACATTGGTTTGATGAAGGCCCATCTGTTCGCCCATACTTGTGCTCGTGCTTTGGCTATGATGCCATTCTTGTGCGAATCTTTCTGCACCAGCTCCATATAGCAATGACGATTTACGCGCAGTTCGCTTATTTCTGCACGTACCCAGTATTCGTTGCTGAAGGTGAGCTCTAATGTCTCCCTGACCAGGCTGTTGAGTTCGAAGAGGCTCAATGCTTTCATAGGGTTGGCCGTTTTCCGTTCAGCACATGCAGGAATGTGTTGAAATCGCGTTCTATATGGTTGAGTTCGTATGGTTCTATATGTAGAGAAAAGCGTGCTGGCAAGTCGTCCAGCCCGAAGTATGTCTTGATGAGGCAAGCGGTGTTGAACGCTTGGTCATTTTGCCGTTTGACAAGTGCCATGCAACATTTTCTGGCAATCGTCTTATCTTCTGTTGGCTTGAGCGTCTTGAAGATGAGGTAGTAGGATAGAGGAGAGTCTGTCTTTAGCAGCATTGAAAGCTTTGTCGTCTCATTCTCCACATTGAAAGCTTTCCATAGGTTGACCATTTGTTCTTCTGTGGTCATCTCGGGCAGCATGATACTGCAGAGTTTTACGATTGCCTCTGCATGAGTTTCTTTTAGGTGATTGTACAGGCGCTTGACATGAGGCGTTTCAAAGTTCAATGTGTTGTTTTTTGCCAAATGCCAGACAGCTGCCGCTCCACTGATGAATGCCTGCCGTTTAAATATAATAATGTGTAAGAGTGTTTCCCAAAAAGCTTCGTTGTCCAGTTCGGGCAATACCTCCTCTCTCATGGTTCGTTCCATTCGCCTGAACTCCATGTTGCTCATGTTGCTCAGCATCCGCTCTAAACCTTCCCAGTCGCGTGCGCCGATAAAAAGAAGTGCTTGTTCCTTGCTGCTCATCAGAGATGTCCTTTGTTGCTTTTTAGAGTCCGAAAATTCGTATGATGATACAAATATAGGAAGAATAAGATTATAAAACAAGAGTAACCCGATAATTCCTTTACGAAAGAGAGGAAATCCAGTGTGAACGTGTCGGGTGAATGTACATCTGGCAATTATTGGTATCCGCTAAAAAATAAAATTGATAATATATGTGTCCGCGTGCTGATAAATAGGCATTGTAGACACATTTCCCCAAAAGTAAGCCCCCTCCATACTGCATATCCTTCTTTTTTAGCGGACAGCTGTTCCTGATAACGAAATAAAGCTATGCAATTGAATATTTTACTCCATAGTCAACCGTTAAAGGCTTCCCAAAGCAAATTTGGGAATGCCTATCTTGCTTTTATGAGTTTGCTTTAGCGGACAGCCGATGAAATTTGTAGAATAATAAGGAATTAGGGGCTTACTTTTGAAAAAGACAACTCGCTGTCGCATATAGTCAGCGATTGAAAACCATTTCTTTGACAATGAAAAGTTTTAGCGGACACCATAATTGATAGTACGCCTCTCATCATGCTTACGCTATCGAAAGCAAACAAATTTCGATGTGTTCTGTATTGCAAACAGCATGATTTCATATCTATAAGAAATAAGTTCTCTGTATCGGACAAGATATTCTTAAGTTCTACTTGCTGATTATTTCTTATTTTTCTTCCTCAAAATAGATGTTTATAAAATATTATTTGTATCTTTGCCCACAGAATGAGATTATTTAAGTTCTATAGTATTAACCTTAAAACAACATGCCAATGAAATAAACAAGAGAAAAGAACGCAAATGTTACACAATCGCATAATTGTATGTGTCATCTAAATTTAATTAAAATTTATTTTAAACCAGATTGCGTTCCCTTCTTTACTTAGCATACGAACATATAAAATAAAATGAGCTTTTAGCTCTTGTTCTCTTCGTCTTGAATACCGCCAATATTCGTGTATCGAGAACAAGTTGTTAGAAGTTCACGTCCCTTGGGCGTGGACTATTCTACACTTGCAGATACACAGGTCACTTGGCGGTAACCTAAGACGAAGGCAAGTAACGAATGGTTGCATGCCTTTAATTTTTATAAACAATGAAAACATTAAGATTTATCAATACTGGACTTTTCGCTATCCTTTTGAGTTTCACCTTTGTTGCATGTGGCGACGATGAGGAAGAATATGAAAGGCCAAATGATCCAACAACAGAAAATCCAACACCTGTCCCTGAACCAGAAACGAGCAAGAAACTTGTTAAAATAGTGGAAAAAGAAGGTGAAATAAAAGAGGATTATATAGATGAAGGCATAAGAACTTATACCTTTAATTATGATAGCCGAGGGAATGTTATATCGGCATTGGAATATCAAGATGAATATGACAACACAATATGCAATAATTTTGATTACACAAATGACTCCATCATCACTTTTAATTTCAAACTCGATGGTGATTACGGCGAAAAAGTAACGTTTGGATTGTCAAATAACAAAATAATCTACGCCAAACGCGAGGGTTCTGAAACTGGAAGGTTGATTTATGAATTTAATTATGAGTACAATTCCGCAGGCCAATTAACTCAATACTATCAATCTTCAATAGGCCATGAATATTTGATCTGGTCAGGAAATAAATTGATAGAATCAAATGGCGACTTCTGGGAATTTGAAGACCTTATCTATGAATATGGAAATAAAACATGTAAAGGATACAACCCTATTTTGGTATTCGAGTATTGCAACATTTTTTTACCAATTGTCGCTAAGCCTGAACTGTTAGGATTAAAGACAAATGAATTGCCGACATCATATTATGAGGGCGGTGATATAGCTAAGTGCACGTATGAATTTTATGATGATGGCTATTTGAAAAAATGTACCATGTCTTGGGTTGATGAATTTGGAATAGCTGATGAGTATAGTGAATACACTTTCATTTGGGAATAAATCATTTTTAAATTAAAAAGTTAGAGCCTGTCTTTTTTCCTATTCAGCAGGTTCTAACTTTAGACTTTTTGATGTGGTTCTTGACGGAGTTTCCTATGAATTCGAGGATTTTCGTTTTTAGATATATGAACAAATAAAATACTCGTAATATGCGAACATACTTATCACTTTTTTTAACATTCCTCTTCATTGTTTCTTGCAATAATGGAGAGATGGAGAAGCTTGTGGCAGAACGTGATTCTCTGCAAACAGCATACAGCAATAGCGAGAAGGACTTGAAAGAACTGAACTCTTTAGTTTCAGATATCGCTTCAAGTTTGGACAGTATATCGCTAACAGAGAAGGCACTTTACACAGATAAAGACAAGGATGGAGTGCTGCTGGATAAAAAGCAGATACTTAAAAACCTTGAGACATTCGGAGATATTTTAGCAAGACAGAAACGAAGGATAGCACAACTTGAAGATTCTTTGCAAACAGTCGATTCCAGCAAATGGAATATTATAATATCAAGCATCAGGATGAGCCTGGAGGAAAAGGAACAGGAAGTCTTATCTCTGAAGGAAGAACTGGCTACAAAGAACAAGGACATTCGTAACCTCAGAAACAAACTTGCGACGACTGAATCGGAAGTGAATTCTGTAAAGGAACAAAACACGATGCTTCAAAACGCAATAGCTGCACAAGATGAAGTAATCAATGAATGTTATGTCAGAATTGGCACAAAAAAAGAATTGCAAGAAGCAGGACTCCTCAAAGGCGGATTTCTTGCGAAAAAGAAGGTCAACTATGAAAAACTTGACAAATCAACCTTTGCGCCCGTTGACATTAGGAAATTCCGAATCATAGAATTAAATTCTAAGGATCCAAAGATCCTCACTCCTGTACCAGCAGCCAATACGTATCATTTTGAGACGGAAAACAATAAAAAGGTTCTGTACATTGACAACCCTACAGAATTTTGGAGTGTATCCAATTATTTAATCATTCAATTATAAAAAACTAAAGACATGAAAACTAAATTAATGACAATTATTGCAATGTGCATTATGGTCACAGCGACAGCTTATGCACAAACAAGTGAAAAAATGCATAAAATTGAAAAAGGCGAGACAATCGAAAGCATTGCACAGAAATACGGTGTAACAGTAGAAGATATTCAAAAAGCCAATCCCAATGCTGGTGGCTATTTCTTTGCAGGAATGAGCATTAAGATTCCTGAAAGAAATGCAGTTGCTGAGAATGTGGAGGGAACAACTGTACAACCAAATCCTATAATACAAAAAGAACATGTCTCACAATCCACTGCATCAGTAGTATCTGACACGAACAATAATTCTGCAGCGATTAATGAATGGGTTGTAGATTCTTGGGGATATGGATCTATAGGATATTGGAATTATGATGATTTTGAAAATTGGGGGTTGGCATTTGGACATATCAACCTTGATGGTTGGGGATTGGATTTTACAGTTGGCCGCGTATGTTTTAAGAGATTAGAAAAAGGAGGGTCGGGGAATTACAATGTTGACATCCTGCCAAATTATACATTTGGATTATTGAAAAAAAATAAAACTTGTTTAGGTTTTACAGTTTCAGCGGGTCCATCTGTTAGAAAACAAGAAGTTTGGACAGGAGAGGTTACAGCTGGTGGAAATATGAAAACAAAAGATAAATGGTATATTGATGGCTACACTCAAATAGCTTTAAATGCAAAAGTCGGACCTGTTTTTTTAAGCGCAGGTTACAATCTCTGGTTTCCTCAATTTAAGACTTCGTCGAAGAAGAGAGCAGAAGGCTTTGTAATAAAGGCGGGATTTTGTATGTAATATTTAATTTTGTATGAAAAAGAACTCACTATTCATTCTTTCATCTATCCTTGCACTGACCCTGTCTTCTTGTGGAACAGGCTTCCTGGAGGGTATGGCAATGGCAATGAGTGGCTATAATTATGGATATGGTTACGGGTATGGGAATAGCTATACTGATAACGCCCAGACATATTCATCCAACTATTCTACAACCTATACTCCTGTTGATGCCAACACTTATACTCCGTCTGCAGTGGGGAGTTTGGAACAGTTTAATAATTCTTTTATGAATTATGCTCAAAGCAGTTTTACAGCAGCTCAGCAACAATGGCAGGAGGAGGGTGTTAAAGCTATGGAACGTTCAATCCGATTGCAAGAGAGTTTTAAGAATTCTGCAACATGGTCTGATGTTCCTCTTGTAGATGGTGTTCTCCCAAATGTAAGTGCTACGGGAGGGCTTGATTATACTTCTGGCACGACTCAAAGTACGGCAAAAGAGAAAATACAAGAGTATGGCAGTAGATATACTCAAAAAGATTGCCATAGTTGCCTAGGGCTAAAGAAATGTAATACTTGCAATGGCAAGGGATGGTTTTATCCAACAGCCTCTTCTACGTCTACAGATTGTCCGAACTGCACAAACGGCAATTGTTCTGTGTGTAATGGCTCTGGTAAGGTCATAGGGATTAAATAATTCTCCCAATCATGTCCGATAATTAACAACTTAAAAATTAATAAATAAGAAGATGAAGAAAAAATGTTTTTGGAGTTTGCTGACCCTCATGATGGTAGCAATGGTAAGCTTGAGCCTCTCGTCTTGTGGCAACGATAATGACGAAGATGGCGGTGGTCTGGGAAGTGGACTGAAAGGCTGGTACACAAATCTTAATGATGTGGCTAAGCAATCAGACTTTAACGTTATCAACGAAGCCATTGACAATGAAGAGGTATTGTCCTCTTATCGTTATGGTGGGCAGATTCACAAGCACATTGCATCCTATGACGAATTTATAGGCAGCGACGGTGTTTACAGCGATTCAAATGCATCGTTCGGTCGTTTACGCTTTACTATTTCTAATCATATTAATGCTATAAGAATTGTTGATGATACGACACTTCTGTTTTATTCAGCGTGGCTTTATATAGATGGGAGAGGCTCTGGTGATGTTGTTTATAAACTCCATGCAGGTCGTATTTTCGGCAATATGGCGTACTATGGCACCCCATCGTATTATACGTATGCAAAGGTTGATAATAAGCTCATTGTCTCGAATGGAGACATTTACACTGTCGTTGATGGAGGTCTGATAAAAGACGGAAGTTCTGCTAAGTGGAGCAAATACGACCCTGCAAAAAGAAACTAAAGTTTAACCTTTTAATATTAGAAAAAATGAAAAAGTATTTTATCGGATGCCAATAAATCGAAAAACGAGAAAGGGCTGACCTCCAATTTGGGATGGCAGCCCTTTGGGGTTATCTTTGAGTTACCACACTAAAAGTTTAGCCATGGGCAAAAGTACACATTTCTTCGGACTGCCGATATATGGACAGTGATATCTTGCAATCGTACCCCTCGGGTTCGACATACCGTACCCCTCGGGTCCGACGCATCGGACCCGAGGGGTACGCTTAAAAACTAAGGGGGCATTGGGTTTGTATACGCAGGTGCGTTTTACCTTGTCAGCGAGAACTTCATGCTTACGCCGAAGTCGGCGGTAGTGGTGGGATAGGAGGATTGTGAGACGAGTGGCACGTTCTTCTGCCAGTCAAGGAATCCGGACAGCGTGAGCAAGCGGCTGAAAGTGTAGTCGGCCGAGATGGCAATCTTGTAGGCTGTGGCGCCGCTTGTCGCTGTCGTGATAGCCGTTTGTATGTTGCGGTTAAGCGCGTTCTGCATGCGGTAGGAGAAATCGGCGCGAATGTTGAGGTCGTGGCTTACACTGCTCCGTGTGCGGCTGGTGGTTCTGCTCGTCTCGTCGTTTTTCGAGTTCTTCGATTTCTTGTAGTTGGGGTCTTGGATGGATTTTGCCCCGAACAGATTGAGGTCTTTAATCTTGTATCCTGTTCCGATGACTATATCGTTGGAGAAGTTCTCGGTGAGTGCCACGCTGGTCATGGAGAGGTTGAGCGTACGCGTCTTCTTGTATTCCAGTTTTGCGGTCAGTCCGTTGTTGAAGGTCATATCCACGCCAATGAGTGGAGAGAAGGACTCGTTGATGCTGACAGTCGAAACGTTATACATGGAGCTTGGAATAGGGTTGCCTGTGGTGACATCGCTGATGAAGCCCCAGTCGCCCATATATTCCATGAAGTTAGAGTATGAGTTGTATGCGCCTACAGAATACACGCTCTTATAGACATGATTGATGTTAAAGCTCTTGAAGTGCTCGGCAAACCATGGGGAGAGCTTGGTCAAACCGCTGTATTTTATGCTCCAGTTAGGCATGAGCTTTGCCAGCGCAGGGAAGATGTCGAGTGGGGAAGACAAGGCGTTGCCGCCGCAATAGGCGGACAGGAACGCAGGCACCATGACGTCTGCCGAATAGAGTTCGACGCCGCCATTGGCTGGGTCGTAAGGCTTTCCTGCCCATGCTTCTCCTGCACTTTGGGGGTAGGTCATAGAGGCGTATTTCTGTTCAAGCCGTTTCTGGATGACGGGCATGTTGTCGAGGAATTTCTGGAAATGTTTTGAATGGTAATTGTTGTTGATGTTGCCCGTCTTGCCGAATGCGGAGCCGATAGAGATGACTGTCATAGAATAGCTTCCGCTTTGGGTAGCAGGCATGCCGGCATACATGAACTGTACGCTTCTCGATTTGTTGACCGTTCGGCTGGCATTGAGGTCAATCTTGAAGTCGTTGAAAGGCTCCAGAGTAGCTTTCAGCTGCAAATCTTCCATTGCGGCTGTGGTAGCAGGGGTTGTGATGTTGCTGTCGTTTTGCATCAGCCATCCGTTGCGTGCAGCTTTCTCTATGAAGCCGTCGCCAACAGCTCCAAAGGCGAATCCCAGACCAGGTGAAAGCATGCCGTTTACACTCTTTTGTCCGAAAGCGTCACCTACCTCTGTGTTGAAGCCAGGAAGAGTCAATGCGTAGGTGTTGCGGTAAGTGATTCCAACACTCCGCAGCATGGTAAGTCCTCGCGCGACAACTTGTGCGGTCTTGTACCATTTGAGGTCGTCAAGCGGTTTCTTTGCCACCACCGATATTTTCACTGGTATCGTGTCGTGATTCTTGATGGTGATGGTGTTGGCGTCAGTCTTCTTGAACTTCAGTTTGTATGTTTTGCCTTCTGCAGTAGTGGCGCGCACGATGATGCGCTTGGAGTTTTGTCCATGCTTGAGCTCAGTGTCAGTAGAGTCGTTAAGCGTGATTTCTTTGGTAAAGCCTTTGGTCTTTTTGCTGTCCGCCTCTTCTTTCTTGCTTTCGCCGTCCTTACTCTCGGCATCTTTCTTTTCTTGAGTTCTTCTGTTTCTGTTGGTCGTTGTTTTGCTGGTCTTGCTGCTGCCAGACAGACGTTTTTCTGCATCTGCAAGGAACTTCCATTTCTTGTAGAGCGTCTCGAGGATGAAACTTCCGTTAATGTTGACCGTACGCTGAGTGCTTACGGTATGTCCCAGCGATGTGCCGTCTTCCATCTCGGCGCCTCGAGTCCAGTTGTAGTTGGCATCGTATGAGCCATCTGCAGTAACCCAGTCGAGAATAGGAATCTTATTGAAAGGCACTTGGTAAGAGCCTGTGAAATGACTTCTGTATGTCAGAGGGCGGCCGAAGGACGCGAGGCTGCGTTTGACGGAATCTTTCCATGCGGCATATTCGTCGGGGTAAAGGTTCTTGTTCACAACGGTGTATGGCTCTTCTATTTCCGCATGAGTGGCTGAGCTCCACGAGAGTTTCAGCGCCTTGAAGATATCCCATCTGACTGTCAGGTCGCGGTTCCAGAGGAATTGGTCGGAGAACGTGACGGGGAGCTGTGTGCCAGTGTCAATGTCGCGCTCTTGATATTCGTAGTAGCTTCGTGTGATGTCGGTGTTGAACGAGATGCTCTGTGGCAACCATTGCAGATTCTGGGCTTTCAGGATATCAAGCCACTTTGATTTGCCTTTCAGGTTCTTGAATGGCTCCCAGGCTTTGAATTTGGGTGAGTAGTTATAGGCGAGGTTGAACTTCCAGTTCTCCTCGTTCTCATATACGGTAGTTTCACCTGTCTTGTATTTTTGGCTATAGCTGTAGCTTACAGAGAAATTGGCAGGGTCGTATGGCATCGGATTGCGGCTTTGTATGCCGGATTTCCAATTGCTGAGCGAGAAGTTCTTGTTCTTGAGGATGGATTCGGTCAGGCTGCTGAGCGAGTCGCGTTCAGCAGGCGTCTGGCATTCGTCCAAGGCATCTTTCAGAAGCATGTCGGTGTCGAACGGATTGTACTTGGGCGACAACTTCTGCCAAGAATAAGAGTAATAGAAAGGAAGGGTCATCTTCCAGTTCTCTGGGAATAATTTGCCCAGTTCAAACTGAGTTGTGATGCTCCATTCGTAGAGGTTGTCGTCTCGTCGTTCGTTTACTCCTTCTTCGAGACCGCCAAAGCCTGCAGTCTCCACGTGTCCCGTCATATTGACGGAGCCAAAGTCTGATAATTGTACGTTCAGGTTGCCTTGTGCAGCCCAGCCGCCTTCGTTGCTATAGTCTTGCATGCGGAGCTCGTTGACCCACACTTCCACGCTTCCGGTGCGCCGGCCATTGTTGCGGACACCAATCATCATGGTCTTTATCTCACCCAAGGATGGGTTGCCAATGACGCTGATTTTGTTGTTTGGCTTCTCCTTGTCGTAAGCATAATACAGCTGCGTGTAGCTGGCGGACCCGTTAGCCCTCGCCTTGTTGCGCTCATGCTTCAGGTCGGTGAAAACGCTGAAGTCGATGTCGAGCATGTTCTCATCTGGCCAGACAGCCTTGCATCCTTGTGTGGTGTAGGTGTCGTAATGTCCAGGAGGGGTCAGCTTTAGCGGTATCTCATATTCGTAGTAGTTGCTCTTGTAGTCGCTGCCGATGCGTATGAACATGCTCATCTGGTTGTCTTGCAGTTCTGTGTCACCCTCCATAGCATTTGCGTGCACGAACATCTGCAGATGCTTGTAGTGACGCAGGTCTTTGTTCATGGTCTTATAGACAGCACGCGCATCGCCCGTTGCAAGGTTCTCTACCGTGAGGGCTAGAGCCTGTTCGTTTTCTTGTGAAAGCTGAGGCTGATCGGGGTCGAGAATTCGGGTGACGCCAGGAGGAAGGACATAGTTGACTGGAGTCTTGTCGTTGTTCTCTTCGATGTTGACGGAAGAAGGAACAATCGTCCCGCTCACGCTTGGCTTCTCGCCAGTGTAAAGCGTCTGCGTGTAGTTTCTCCACTCGCCTTCAACAAGGTCTAGATTGGCAAGGCGCACAACGATTGGCTCCTCGAAGCCTGTCATGTACATACGCATGAAACGGATGCTTGAGAAGTCGCTGATGTTTCCTTCCTTGCTTTCGAATGCCTCTACAGGAATACGGAACTCGTACCATGTTGCAGTTTCCTTGTTGCCGTTGCGCAGAGATACGGAGGTCTCGCGGGAATCCACAATGAAGTTTCTGCCGACAACCATGTCTTCAGGGCGGAGACTGATGCGGTATTCGTAGAAGTTTTCATACTCGTTCATTGTGTAGTCGGAGTTGGCATCTTCAGCATCGGGCCCACTCTTGTATGCTGTAGAGTAACTCTCGCTTGATTCGCTTGTGTTGGGCGAATTGCCCTCTGATGAGTTGATTCGCTTGTAGCGTTCAAGAATGGAAGTCTTGTTGGCATCGAAGTCGCTTCCTCTGAAGTAGTGGTAGTCGTCACCTGCCGGGTCGTTGTAGATGGAATCGTATGCAGCACTATTGACTTTCCCCTTCAGTGCGTTGAGGTAGTCGGCATAGATGCCGTAGGTGCGTTCGTCTGCACTTGTGAGACCGTTGAGGCCGATATCTTGCTTTTGGCGTGCTCCGCTCTCGTTGGAGAACGAGTATACGACGGACTTCTCGTTAGGGACACGTCCCCATGTTGTTTCTGTATATGTAGAGACGGAGCTTACAGGCATTCCGCTTTCGTAATATTTCTTTCCGTCTTTCAGTACGTCCTCGCTGATGTCGCCGAGGTTGATGTAGAAGTCACCGCCAAATCTGGTGTCGTCTTTGGTGTAGATGAATGGGTCAAGCATCCAGAACTCGATGTACTGGATGTTGCTGGACTCAAAGTCGCTTGTGTTGATGCGGCGCATCATGCCTCCCCAACGCTTCTGCGGGTTGTTGAGCTTCGCATTCTGGTCTACGTCTGTGTCAAGGTTGTAAGGACCGCGCTCATTGGGGTAGTAAGCAAGGTTCAAGATGCTCAGCGTGTTGCTTTCTCCGGAGTTCGTGTCGCGGTTAGGGTATACTTCGCGTACATACACTTCGCGTACATAGTGATTGGATAGTTGGTCCAGGTCGCTCTTGATGTGCCCCGGGGTGAGTGATGATGAACGGCGAGTGAAGAGCGGGTCGATGTTGTACCAAGCTAATCGGGCGCGGTTGTATCCATACTTGACGTCGTTGGTCAGTTTTCCGTATTCCAGATGCGATGGCGTTGAGGCAAGCGTCCATTCTTTGGGATTGCTCACGTCGTGTGGCAGCTTTGTGTATTCAAAGTCGTCCAGATATGACGCATTGGCCTGTGTTCCCTTGGCTTCTCCAGCATCCAGCTGCGCATATTCTCCTGTGAAAGAGATGGAAGATGGCGCGCTGAGTGCGAGGAACGGCAACTTGTCGAGCATGTTGGTCAGCCATTGTGAGTTCTGTTTCCAGTTCATGTGGAATCCCCACAGCATATTGTTGAGAGGCTCGGAGCCCATGGCTACTTTCGATGTTTGGGGCTTCTCGTTGACTTTCAGCAGCGTACCGCCAATGATGAAGTTCTTGGAGAAATCATATTCCCAATTGATTCCAAGCATGGTCTTTCTCATTGTAGAATAGTCTTGCTGGTCTTCCAGACTGACGTTGATGTTGGTTCCTGCGTCAATGATGCTTTGGTTGATAATCTGCACTTCTCCGCTGGAATAGTCTACTGTGTAGTCGCTGCCTTCTGTCAGGGTGACACCACCGGCCGTCACAATCACAGACCCTTGCGGAATGGCTGTGTATCCATCGCCAATGCGGATGATGCTTCCGCTTGATGCTTGGTATTCTCCGATAAGAGAGAACTTGTTTTTCTCTGCTATCTGCTTTGCAATGGTTTTGGTCGAGTCATACAGAGCGTCATAGCAGTATTTGTCTGCCAAGGCATCATTCCCTATCTTCTGTCTCAGCCAATCGCCGAATGGTTCTACTACAGGGAATATGATGCTTCCTGTTTCTGATTGTATTGTGTATCCTTCAATGAAGTCAAATTTTCCGTTAGGATTAGGCTTTTGATTGTCGTCCAGCCGGTCGAGATTCAGCATCTTCAGCAGGGTGGTCTGCTTGAACTGCTCTTCTGGTATGTAGCTGAGGTTCACGCCTGTCGTGTCGCTCAGATACTTGATGTCCAGTTTGAATTTCTCTCGTTGAACAGACTGGGCGCGGAGGCTGTAAACGTTTTTCATCATCAGGTCCCAGTTCCCTATGCGAGGGGAATTGCTGGTGTTTTTCAGAAGCTTGACGTACAGCGCCTTGTCGTTGTCTTTCTGGTCGGCAGAGAACTCTCCGACTTGATAGGTTTGTCCGTTGTAGGTATATTCAAATGCGACGGCAAGGATTTGGTTGGATTGTAGCGTCGCTCTTAGGCTGACATAGCCTAAATATTTGTTGAGTGTGTATTCGGAGGATGTGAGAAGACGGGCATTTTCCACTTTCTCGTATTCTGTACCTCCTTGTATAACAGCATCTAAGATGGTACTTGTTTGGTCTACGTTTCTGGCGTCATTGTATGTAGTCACCATTTGTGAATACATGTTGTTGCTGTTGTTGCTTGGGTTGGCAGAGCCTGTCCCCGTCCAGAGGCTATTGCTGATGTGCTGCCTCTCTCCGAGGTCGACAAGACCGATGATGTTGCGTGTGTTTTCTGTCTGTCCGCCTGTGTTCGTCACCCATAGTTCGATTCTGTTGATGGTGATGCCGCTGGTAATGTTTGGCAGCGTAGAACAAGCTCTGTCGTATGTGTCGTGGAAATAATGGGCAAGGAAAAAGTGACGGTTCTCTTCGTAGTCATACACTTGGATGTCGTATGGAGTAAGTTGAGCGCCTCCTCTGCTGTTTACAGATTTTGATTTCGATTTCTTCTGGCTCACCGCAGTCTGGAGCTTCAGGCGCCCGAATTGCAGGTCGCTCCTGATACCGAACAATGAACTTGAACCTTTGATGAGGCTCGAGTTGGTGGGAAATTCAATATGGCCGGCTTCCAGCAGCTTGACAATTTCGTCTTCTTTTCCCTCGTAGCTTAATTTCAGGTTCTTTGAATTGAAATCAAAGGCAGCATCAGTGTTGTAGTTGATGGTAAAGTCCATCTTGTCTCCCACTTTCGCATTAACGCTGAGATTGATTTTTTCATCAAAATCAAAGGATTTGGTCGTGCGGTTGCGTTCTGAAAGTGAAGGATTGTCTACGAACTGGTAGTTGTAACCGAATTTAAGCTCTGCGCTACCCTGTACTTTGATTTGCACACCCCCGGGACCGAAAATCTTCTCGGCAGGCCCCAAATCGAAGTGCATATCTGTAAAGTCGAACTTGTCTTTGCCTTTTGTGGTGAACAGTGAATCGTTGCGCGTTTTGAAATGATCCCAAAAAGATTTCTTCTCCGACCACTTCAAATACTCTTCAGGAGTCATCATCCATGGCTGACTCAGAAAATCGTCTCCTAGTTTTGTTCCGACTTTATAATAGCCTGATTTCTCATCATATACGGCTGTGTCTGCCTTCAGATTTTCAGGGTCTTTCAAGTCCATTGAAAATGTTTCGCTGTGCACATCCTTCGGATAATCGGTTTTCTTCACCTGAACACTATCAGCCGATACGGGTTGCCATGTCGAGAACATGGTGCTATTGCTTATCTCTGCAAAAGCACTTATGCTCGACATTATCAACAAGATATATAATATATTCCGAAGGGTCTGCTTCAAAATGCAACGTCTATATTGTGGGGATTTTACCCCCTTTTGCTTACATACTTTACAATAAGAAACGTACAAATGCCTACATTATTGTATTAAGGAGAGGAAAAACATTGTTCAGACGTTGCAGAAAGTCCCTCGTCGAACGCGGCGCTTTACACCCCAAAAACGGTGAGAGTCTCACCTATGTCGCGGTGAGACTCTTACCGATGTCGCGGTGAGACTCTCACCACTTTTGAGGTACAAAAAGAGGGGTTTGTCAGTTGCTCTAAAATGGCCTTGCAAAACAACGCTTATTCGATGATGGTTAAGCGTAATTTCATCGAATAAGCGTTCGTTGGAAATGTATATTATACTCGTTGGAAGAAATGGAGCCAGAGCGACCCATGTATGTCTATGGAGATGCTGATGCGCAGGACGAACAGTCAGAGGATGACAACAGTAAGATTTA
>JAUMXY010000019.1 GCA_030528885.1 Bacteroidales bacterium
TTGAACAAACGTCAGTTCGATATAAAGAGTCGCTTCAGCATGGAGGCACAGGGCATTTTCACCTTGTGCCTCTTTTCTTCTTGAGGAGGGCTGGGCAAGTGGCTGCAAACGCACACCGCGCGGACAAGGTTTCAGACACCGTGTGCATAATAACACGAACACCCTGTGCCTATTATTTCCGACACGGGCGGCATGTCTGAGTATCAACGATTTGGAATTTTGGAGGGGAAAGGGCACAAAAAGCGTACCCGAGGGGTGCGCCATGCCGTACTCGAGGGGTACGATGCGGCGCACTCCTCGGGTACGACACGTTATCTAAAACGTCAGTTCGATATAAAGAGTCGCTTTGCGAGGCATTACAAAAAACACAGAATTTCATAGAACAATCGCCGTCTTCATCACATTTTCGCCTTTTAACTTTTAGTTATCATTTTTTATCTGTATCTTTGCAATTTGATAATTAAGTATTCATTTAGGACTGATGGAGCATCTGAAAACCGTAAAATGGGGATTTATAGGCTGTGGCGAAGTGACTGAAAAAAAAAGCGGCCCAGCCTTTGGCTTGATTGAAGGCAGCACAGTGGTTGCCGTCATGAGTCGTGATGAAGAAAAAGCTAAGTCGTACGCATTACGCCACGGCATAGAGAAATACTATTCAGACGCCCAATCCTTGGTCAATGACCCTGATGTAAATGCTGTCTACATAGCAACTCCCCCATCCTCTCACGCCACATTTGCCATTATGGCGATGAAGGCAGGAAAACCAGCGTACATAGAGAAGCCATTAGCCGCGAGCTATTCCGATTGCCTCAGAGTAAACCATATCAGCAAGCTGACTGGAATCCCATGCTTTGTCGCATTCTATCGTCGCTACCTCCCCTATTTTGAAAAGGTTAAAGACATCATACAAAACAATCAAATCGGTAAAATCCTTACCGTACAAATAAGATTTGCTGTACCCCCGAGGGAGTTGGACTTCCAAAGCGGGAAGGAGCTACCATGGAGACTCCAACCTGAGGTTGCTGGAGGAGGAGGATATTTTTACGACCTTGCAGCACACCAAATTGATTTCTTGCAATATCTTTTTGGTCCCATTATTGAAGCCGAAGGATTCTGCCAGAATATGGCAGGATTATACAGAGTGGAAGACACCTTCAATGCGTGTTTCCGTTTCAGCAGCGGGCTCTCAGGCAGCGCTTCTTGGTGTTTCGTCGCCCACGAATCAGCAAGAAGAGACAGAATCTCGATTGTCGGGACAAGAGGGAAAATTGTTTTTTCTGTTTTCGACTACGAGCCAATCGTTCTTGACACAGAACGGGGACAAGAAAAAATCATAGTGGGAAACCCACCACACGTACAGATGGGAATGATAGAAAAGGTGGTCAAACATCTGCGAGGAGAAAGCATCTGCGACTGCGACTCGCTCAGCGCAACAGCAACAAACTGGGTGATGGACAGAATTTTGGGGAAAATCTAAATCATAAAAGACAATTAAGATGTTCATGAGTCACGTACATAAGAAACACTTTTTCATGCTATCACTTGCGTTCTTCTTTGGGACCGCAGTAATGGCAAACCGTGACCATAAGCAAGTTTCTGTTCCCCAACACAGCACTTTACACCAGGACAATCCGATTGACTCTGTGCAGACAGGGAACAAGAAGTCTTTTTTTTCTAATGCAGTAAATGGAATAACCAATTTTTTCATGGGCTGCGACACCAACTATGTCACTCCCCAAAAATACCAATTGACAGCACAAGTTGAGCTTTCCTATTGGCATGATTATTACTCCATGCGTTCATCTGAAACAGGAAACAGAATGGTCATCGAATCTGACCCTTCCTGCATCCTTGGAGGATATCTTTATTACAGCATCTTTGGATATGGCGTGGTATGGAATCTTAACGACTTAGGAATACCTGCAGGAAAAACCAACGGAACGTCCATGAGACATTCGTTTGTTCTTCACACAGCCAAATTCTTCGCTGAATATTACACTTTTAACTCAGGAAAGGGCGCAGAAATTACCAGTGTAAGCGGAATGGATTTAAGCGGCAAAGACAGAACCTTTAAAGGCCTGGACTCACGGTGCAAAGGCTTAAGCGCCATCTATTTCTTCAACAACAAGAAATTCTCATGGCCTGCTGCTTTTGGAGCTAATGCCGTACAAAGAAAGAGTTGCGGGAGTTGGAGTTTAGGATTTCAGCTAAACCATCAAAAAATAAGTTTTGACAAAGAGGCATTGCCTGACTATTTAAGAGAAAATATCGACTCCACGTTACTCTTCAGTCATGTGAACTATCACGACTACAACATTAGCATCGGCTACAATTACAACTGTGTATTAGGACGCAATGTGTTATTAGCAGCATCATTAATGCCCAATATTGGCTATCGTCGTTCCAACATCACAGAAGCCCAAGAAGAAAAGCACTCAATTCTCAACAACCTATCAACAGACTTGAATTTCAGACTTTCTTTATTCTGGAATAACACAAGAGTCTTTAGCGGCCTCATCTTTGAAGCCCACACTTATGCATACAGAAAAAACAAGTTCGGACTTACCAACACTTTTGGTACCCTCAAATATATTGTTGGATTAAATTTCTGGAGAAAACCACAACCTAAATATTAATATTTGAAAAATAAATAATGAAAGATATGAAGAAAACAGTAACGACTTTATTCTTAACCTTTTGCGCTTTACAAGGTTCCAGCCAAAATGCATGGATAGACATGACCGATGCCTATATCATCAATCCGAGGTTTGACAATAACGATGTCTACACGGGATGGGAAGGCACTAGTTTGGGTGCTTACAATCCGATAGAAAATGCTGAGCATTATGAAAAGACATACGACACATACCAAAGCATTTCAGGCCTGAAAGCAGGAAAATACCGCATTAGCCTTGATGCTTTCTATCGAATGGGTTATTCCGATAACGATTACACGCTTTATTCTTCAGGAGATTACAGCTTGAACCAACATGCAGTGCTCTATGCTAGAACATCAGACAACGAATTTACGGTCCCAATAGCACCCTCTTCATCTGCGGCTTTAGAGGAATCTTTGGGCGGAGGTATAAGCGAAATCGCTAGATGGGGAGAGACTCCGCTTTATATCCCCAACAACATGGAAGCAGCATATTACTGGTTTGAAGCTGGCCATTATGATAATAGCATAGAATTTGAGGTCGGCGAAGACGGCTTGCTTACTATTGGCATCAGGAAATACGAAACAATCCATCAAGACTGGACATGTTTGGATAATTGGAAATTAGAAGTTTGGGGAAAGGTTATCCCTGTCACCTCCGTTTCGTTATCTAAAACAAGTGTTGAATTGGCACCAACAGAATCTTATGAACTCACAGCAACAGTTTCTCCTCAAAACGCCACCATCTCTAACGTTTCTTGGTCTTCTACAGATACAGACATTGCCGAAGTTGACCCAACAGGAAAAGTGACGGCTATAAGCGAAGGAGTGTGTTACATCATTGCAACATCAAAAGATAGCGCCGCAAAAACAGCACGTTGCAAAATTACCGTAAAAAACGGAGAAATCTCATCAGGCTCTATTATTATCAATGAAATTATGTCTTCAAATGTGGATGTATACCTTGATCCCTCATACAATTACGGAAGTTGGGTTGAGCTTTACAACCCAACCTCGCAAACAGTGACATTAGGAGAACTCTACATAACAGACGATCCGAACAATCTGAAGAAGAACCGCCTTATTAAAGAATATGGCGTAATACCAGCCAAAGGATATGCCCTGCTGAACTTTGACCATTATGAAGTGTGGACAAAGGCATCTTATCGCCAAATCAACGACAAACTAGACTGTGATGGCGGAACTATCATCATTTCAGATGGCACAAACATCCTAGCTCAACAAGACTATCCTGAAGCCATCTCACGCACCTCATATGCTCGTACAACAGACGGAGGTTCTGAATGGGGAATCACAGGCAATCCGTCTCCAGGAACTTCCAATCAAGCAAATGGAGGTTTTGCACAAATCCAACTCACAGCTCCTGTGGTCGATAAAGACGCACAAGTATTCACTGGTACACTTCAAGTATGCGTAAACATTCCAGAGGGAGCCACTTTGCGATACACCACCGATGGTGTTGCACCAACTCTGAACAAGGGCAAAGTATCACAGACGGGTATTTTCAACATTAGTTCTACAACCTGCCTGCGACTTCGACTCTTTAAGGATGGCTACCTTCCTTCACCAGTTGTTACTCGTTCTTACATCGAAGACAACGGGAATTATCCATTCCCCATTATCTCTATTGTTACCGAGGATGATCATCTGAACTCATCTGAATACGGAGTATTTCAGAAAGGACCTAATGGTCGTCCGGGCAATGGACAGTCCGATAAATGCAACTGGAATATGGATTGGGATCGACCTGTTTCTTTTGAATACATTACAACAGATAACGAGTGTGTTATTTCTCAGGAATGCGATCTTGCCACATGTGGAGGTTGGAGCCGAGCTTCGGAACCTCATTCATTCAAGTTAAAAGCAAACAAAACTTACGACTTGAACAATTTCTTCCAAGCACAACTCTTTGAAGAAAAGCCTTTCATAAAGAACAAAACATTACAGATTCGTAATGGCGGAAATGACAATTGGGCACGAATGAAAGACGCTGGAATTCAGCAAATCGTAGCTCGAAGCGGTTTCAACGTCGACTATCAAGCATGGCAACCTGTGCACGTATTCTTCAACGGCAATCATTATGCAGTGTTGAACATGCGTGAACCGAACAACAAACATTACGCATACGCAAACTACGGTATCGACACGGATGAGATGGACCAGTTCGAAATATCGCCAGACTCAGGCTACAGACAGATGGAAGGCACCGACGAAAGCTTTTTACGCCTTGTTGAACTGAGCGAAACAGCTGACCAAGACAACACTTATGAGGAAATCAGCCAGATCCTTAACATTGATGAATATATCAATTACATGGCTGTAGAGCTTTACACAGGCAACTGGGACTGGCCACAAAACAATGTCAAAGGATTCAGAGACGTTAACGATGGTAAATTCCGTTTTGTCCTGTTCGACCTTGACGGAGCCTTTTCAACAAGTGAACCATTTAAACTATTCTTCAACAAACAGATGTACACTTTTGACGCATTAAGGGGGTATGACTATTCTATAGGGAAAAACGTTAATGGCACACGGCGATATTTAGAAATCAAATTCGTCACACTCTTCAAAAACATGCTAAAGAATAAGACGTTCCGCAAAAAATTCATTGACACATTCTGCATTGTGGGTGGTTCTATCTTCCAACCGTCACATGTGTCAGAGATTATAGATGACATGAATGAATACCTTTCCTCTGGCGGATATGTAAGCCCCAGCGGAACGGCCAGCAACATAAAAAGTACCCTTACTAAATCTTACAACAGCAACATGATGAACCAATTGAAGAATTGTTCCGATATGCTCCTGTCTTCTACCGAACGGCAAGCCTTCAGCATATCATCCAACACCATTGGTTCTAAAATAATGGTTAACGATATAGAGTTGCCGTATTCAGAATTCGAAGGCTATCTCTATGCCCCTATCACAATAAAAGCAACAGCACCCGCTGGATACAAATTCATAGGATGGACCGAAACAGAGACTACTACACGTGAAACCATATTCGATTTCGGAAGCACATGGAAATACTATGATGAAGGCTCTCTTGACGCAGCCAACTGGACATCCCGATTCTATAGTGACACAAAATGGCAATCAGGAGTAACCCCAATTGGATACGGAAAGAATCAACCAACCAGCACAGCAAGCAACCTGTCATGCTATTATTTCCGCAGATCATTCACACTTGACAAGGCACCTGCTGCAAACGACGAATTTATCCTTGATTTCTCCATCGACGATGGCATGGTATTATATATCAATGGTAACGAAGCGGGACGATACAATATGCCTTCAGGCGACATCTCATACGACAGCTTTGCATCCACTCACGCTCCTGGTAATCCAGATTCAGGAAGCATGATTCTCAACGGTTCTCTTTTCAAAAAAGGCATAAATGTGATTGCTGTTGAAATACACAACAATCAGCTTTCCTCCAGTGACATCGTGTGGGATGCCTCACTCTCTACTACTAAACAGAAAGAGATCAATGAAAACGAATACATCTCCACCGACTCCGAATACACACTGCCCACCTCTGGCTCACAGAAGCTCATCGCTGTATTTGAAGAAATAACCAAGGAAGAGATGCTCGCTGAAGGCATTACGCCAATCCGAATCAACGAAGTCAGCGCTGCCAACTCCATGTACATCAACGACTACTTCAAGAAGAACGACTGGATTGAGCTGCACAACACCACAGCCGAAGACATAGACATCGCAGGCATGTACATATCAGACAATGCTGACAAGCCACGGAAATACCAGGTGCCATCCGACAACACGGCGCTCAACACCATCATACCTGCCAACGGGTTCAAAGTCATCTGGTGCGACAAGCTCGACAACATTGGGGCTGACATACACACAAGCTTCAAGCTGGCGGCTGAAGGAGGTGACGTGCTCATCACAACAGAAGACTACGCCGACACGCTGACCTACGCGCCGCACAGCGGAACACAGACCTTCGGGCGCTACCCTGACGGGGCCAACGACACCTACGTCATGAACGCGCCAACCATCGCCAAGAGCAACATGATATGCTCTTACGACACCGTGTTCATCGTGCCAGTCAATCCAGAGCCTAACAGCATACGCTCCTACATCAAGGAGGGAGGCATAGCCATCGCATACGCCGACGGAGCGCTGAACGTCAAGAGCGAGGAGGCGCCCATCAAGAGCGTAGCAATTTACAGCGTGACTGGAACAAGAATGCCGGCTAAGGCCATCATGAGAAACGGAGGCAGGTTTGCGACTGTCAGCCTCGAAGCATTGCCTAAGGGCATCTACATGGCAAAAGCGGCAACGAAAGACGGCGATGAATGCCACATCAAATTCGCCATAAAATAAAAACATATCATCATCTAATCAATAAACGGCAAAATATTATTAATACACACCCACAAAATGAAAAAGTTTTTCACCACGCTGCTCGTAACCGCAATATCGCTGCCGAGCTTTGCACAAGAGTGGATTGACGTGACCGACAGCTACGTCACCAATCCCCGATTTGACGACAACGACATTAAGACAGGATGGATTGGCACTACTTTTAGCGCCAACAATCCTGTCGGTAATGCCGAACATTACAACAAGAATTACGACACTTATCAGAAACTTTCAGGACTTCCTGCAGGTAAATACCGTGTTAGTCTCAATGCTTTCTACCGCATGGGAAGCGCTAGCAATGACTTTTCACTATATGACAGCAAGAACTACAGCGGCAGCCAAAATGCCAAACTTTACGCAAAATCCTCTGCTGGAGAAAAGACAGCGTCTATTGTTCCTGCCTCTTCTGCTGCTCTTGAGGAATCTCTTGGCGGAAAATCAGCAGAAGTCAGCAACAACTCTGGTTGGTGGTGGTGGAATACGGCCTATTATCTTCCTGACGACATGGAAGCCGCCCACTACTGGTTTGAAGCTGGCAAATACAAGAACTCCTTAGAGTGCAACGTCAAAGATGACGGGGAACTGACCATAGGTGTCCGCAAATCAACAAAAATCAACAACGACTGGACTTGCCTTGACAATTGGAAACTGGAATTTTGGGGAACAGTCAGCAACCTCAGCATGCCAGAAGAGGAGTTGTCGTTACTACCTCACGAGATACGGCAAATCACCGTTACAGCCAAGCCTTATGATGTCATCTACAACAACCTGAAGTGGATGTCTTCCAATCGCAATGTTGCCACAGTCAACGAAAACGGAGAAATCACAGCCACGGGAGAAGGATTCTGCTACATCACAGCCATATCCAAAGCGAACTCCTCCGTCAACACTCGATGCAAAGTAACCGTAAAAGCCAACGAAGATATTGCAAAAGCAATTGTCATCAATGAAATAATGGCAGCAAACGTCGATGTTTACCTTGACCCCTCTTTCAACTATGGCAGTTGGGTTGAATTGTACAATCCTTCTGAGATGAACCTTTCATTAGGCGGGCTATACATAACCGATGACCCTGACAATCTGAAGAAACATCGTTTAATAGATGATTACGGTCTACTTGCCGCAAAAGGATACGCCTTGCTGAACTTCGACCATTTCGAAATATTCAAAGCTGCATCCTACCGCCAGATTGACGACAAACTCAATTGCGATGGAGGAGAAATCATTATATCCGACGGTAAGAACATCATCACTCGCCAAGAATACCCAGCAGCCATCTCACGTATATCCTATGCACGTACCATAGACGGAGGCAATGTATGGAGTTTTACAGGAAATCCTTCGCCAGGCATCTCGAACCAGTCCAATGGAGGATTTGCGAAGACTCAGCTGGAAGCTCCTTACATTGACAAAGACGCACAAGTCTTTGAAGGCAGCTTGCAAGTATGCGTCAACATTCCTCCCAGTACCACATTAAGATACACCACAGATGGCACAGCCCCCACTCTGACGAATGGAAAAACATCCTCTACAGGTTTGTTCACTGTAAAAAGTACAACCTGCTACCGTTTCCGCCTGTTTAGAAATGGTGCACTCCCCTCTCCTGTTGTCACGCGTACATATATATATAAAGACAAGACATACCCATTCCCTATCATCTCAGTTGTTACAGATGACAGAAATCTCAACTCCACAGAATATGGCGTGTTCAAAGAAGGCCCGAATGGCCGAAGCGGACGTGGAAGTGAGAATGATTGCAACTGGAACATGAGTTGGGACAGACCCGTTTCTTTTGAATACATCACAACAGATAACGAATGTGTCATTTCTCAGGAATGCGATTTATCTATGTGCGGAGGCTGGAGCCGTTCGTGGAGCCCACATTCATTCAAGCTCAAAGCTTCCAAAACCTACGACTTTCAAAATTTCTTTGCTGCTCAGCTTTTCGACAAAAAGCCATACATCAAGAGCAAGACTTTACAGATTCGTAATGGTGGAAACAATGTGCTGACCTATGGAGAAATTGGCGGCAGAATCAGAGACGCCATTCTACAGCAAGTCGTTGCACGCAGCGGCATCAACATTGACTATCAAGAATGGCAGCCTGTCCATGTCCTCATCAATGGCAAATATTACGCCACATTAAGCATGCGTGAGCCCAATAACAAACACTACGCTTACGCCAACCACGGCATTGATACCGATGAGATGGAGCAGTTTGAAATGGACGCAGACTCTGGATACGTACAGATGGAAGGAACTGACGAAGCGTGGCTCCACCTGATTGACTTGAGCAAGACAGCAGCCAATGAAGACTCATACACGGAAATCCGTCAAATGCTGGACATTGACGAATACATTAATCTGATGGCAACAGAGTTCTATCTTGGCGGCACCGACTGGCCCCACAACAACGTAAAAGGATTCCGCGATGTGAACAATGGCAAATTCCGTTTTGTCCTTTTCGACCTCGACTTTGCTGGACAGACCACGACTCCCATACAAGATTTCTTCAACAAAGAGAAGTTCCAATCAGAACACGAACTGATGGGATATGACTATTCGCAGAGCAAGAGTCTCAACGGCACCAAGCGAAGCAGCCAAAACACTTTTGTTACGCTATTCAAGAATCTCTTGAAAAATAGCCAGTTCCGCAAGCAATTCATCGACACATACTGCATCATCGGAGGTTCCGTCATGCAACCCAAGTATGTAAAAGAGATTGCCAACGAGATGAAGAACTACATCCAAAAAGGCATCTACTCTGAAGACCAATTTGACCCCTCACTCTCATCAAACTACGTTATCAAGACGTTCACAACTTCATGGAACAGCAATATGATTGATCACATGAGGAAACGTTCTGAAATGGGCATATCAACAGTTGAAAAACAATCCGTTTCCCTCTCTGCCAATGCGCCTGGAGCTAAACTCTCCCTCAATGGTCTCAACCTGCCCTATGCTGAATTCAATGGCTACCTTTTTGCACCAATTCGCTTGAAAGCAACAGCACCGGCAGGTTACAGATTTGCAGGCTGGAAAGACGCTACCAAGACTGGCAGCGAATACATCTCCACCGACTCCGAATACACACTGCCCACCTCTGGCTCACAGAAGCTCATCGCTGTATTTGAAGAAATAACCAAGGAAGAGATGCTCGCTGAAGGCATTACGCCAATCCGAATCAACGAAGTCAGCGCTGCCAACTCCATGTACATCAACGACTACTTCAAGAAGAACGACTGGATTGAGCTGCACAACACCACAGCCGAAGACATAGACATCGCAGGCATGTACATATCAGACAATGCTGACAAGCCACGGAAATACCAGGTGCCATCCGACAACACGGCGCTCAACACCATCATACCTGCCAACGGGTTCAAAGTCATCTGGTGCGACAAGCTCGACAACATTGGGGCTGACATACACACAAGCTTCAAGCTGGCGGCTGAAGGAGGTGACGTGCTCATCACAACAGAAGACTACGCCGACACGCTGACCTACGCGCCGCACAGCGGAACACAGACCTTCGGGCGCTACCCTGACGGGGCCAACGACACCTACGTCATGAACGCGCCAACCATCGCCAAGAGCAACATGATATGCTCTTACGACACCGTGTTCATCGTGCCAGTCAATCCAGAGCCTAACAGCATACGCTCCTACATCAAGGAGGGAGGCATAGCCATCGCATACGCCGACGGAGCGCTGAACGTCAAGAGCGAGGAGGCGCCCATCAAGAGCGTAGCAATTTACAGCGTGACTGGAACAAGAATGCCGGCTAAGGCCATCATGAGAAACGGAGGCAGGTTTGCGACTGTCAGCCTCGAAGCATTGCCTAAGGGCATCTACATGGCAAAAGCGGCAACGAAAGACGGCGATGAATGCCACATCAAATTCGCCATAAACACTCATTAAAAGTTCCTTTTTTCCCAAAAAGCGTTTTTCTTACAAAAATTAGCTGCATAGAATGATGAAGAATGAATTATTTGTGTTACATTTGCAAAAACAAACCTAACTAACACACTTTTCATTCTTCGTCATTCATACAGCGAAATACTAATTATTATACTTAGATAAATG
The DNA here is from genome assembly GCA_030528885.1 of Bacteroidales bacterium. Lineage (GTDB taxonomy): Bacteria > Bacteroidota > Bacteroidia > Bacteroidales > Bacteroidaceae > Minthosoma. Next base: position 11,153 of record JAUMXY010000019.1, read on the forward strand.
AAACAAACAATTCTCGTAACAGGCGGAACAGGCTTCATCGGCTCGCATACTACCGTAGAATTGCAACAAGCGGGCTATGACGTTGTCATCATCGACAACCTTTCCAATTCCAATGCAAACGTAGTTGACGGCATAGAAAAAATCACAGGCATACGTCCTGCATTTGAGCAAGTTGACCTTAATGATTATGCTGCCACAGAAGCTGTCTTCAAGAAATACCAGATAAAAGGATGCATTCACTTTGCAGCATCCAAGGCTGTTGGCGAATCCGTAGAAAAGCCATTGCTCTACTATCGCAACAACCTCAACTCACTCATGAACGTCCTTGAGCTAATGACTAAATACGGCAGCAAGGGCATCATTTTCTCATCCTCATGCACAGTATATGGGCAGCCCACCCCAGAGAACCTTCCTGTAACAGAGCAGGCACCCATCCAAAAGGCACTCTCTCCATACGGCAACACCAAGCAAGTGAATGAAGAAATCATAGAGGACTACATCCATTCAGGCGCACCCATCAAGTCTATCATTCTGCGCTACTTCAACCCCATCGGAGCACATCCATCCGCTCATATTGGCGAGTTGCCCAACGGCGTTCCCATGAACCTGATTCCATTCGTCACCCAGACGGCAATTGGCATCCGCAAGCAGCTCAAGATATTCGGCAACGACTATAACACTCCTGACAAAACCTGCATACGAGACTACATCTATGTCGTAGACCTAGCAAAGGCACATGTAAAGGCCATGCAGCGTGTACTGGAGCAGGAGACTGATCCTGTAGAAGTATTCAACATCGGAACAGGACACGGCTATTCAACCCTCGAAATCGTTGAAAGCTTCGAGCGCGCCACAGGAGTGAAACTACCTTGGGAGTATGCTCCACGACGTGAAGGTGATATCGAAGCCATTTGGGGCAACGTGGACAAAGCCAACAAAGTTCTTGGCTGGAGCGCCGACACCCCCTTGGACGAGATACTCTCCTCGGCATGGAAATGGCAAGTAAAACTCCGTGAAGACGGAATACAATAAACAATAAAAGAACGTTCTGGTCGTGTACCAGATTCGTTTGTCGTGTTTTATTTTGTGTTTGTGTTGTGGCTATTCTTTTTCGCGAGAAAAGGGGTAGCCCTTTTCTTTACAAAGCAAATCAGATTGGTAAATTGCATTTGATAAAGGAGGAGAAATAAAGATTCCGCCTCTCAGAGGCAGTACAAAAATATATTTTTGTATAACGAACCCACGTTAACGCAACCAAGTAGCAACATTTTTTCGATAAAGCCAACGCTTTTTTTCTAATCGATTCTGTTTGAATTCGATGCAATCCTTCTCTCCTTTCTGATGCCTCAAAATGTTTATTGTCGTCCAAATCGTACCCCTCGAGTCCGATGCACCGTACCCCTCGGGTCCACCTTGGCGGACCCGAGGGGTACGGTATATTAAGGCATGATCCTAAGCAGATGAGAAAAAGTAGAGCGCTTCTCTTTGCCTCTTTGTTAACATTTTTTGCCTATCCCCTTGTTGTATCAAAACAATCGCAGCACGTTAACATAACTTAACGTTCAGAAAAAGGGGTAAATGAACATATTTTAATAACTTTACACGGAATTGTTTGCTCCTCTTTTTGAGGGTATACTCTGATATATATATTATACTAAAATCATCCCGCCAACCAAGTGAAAAAACAATCGATGCATGGCGTGATAATAGATACTTGTAATTTTAATCAAACAGAATAATGGAGGAAATCAAATTATATCACAAGGTCTGGACGTTTCTACCCGTTCTTCTCATTCAATTGGCATTAACCATAGTTTTTCTCATCCCTATTACCCAAGGTAAAAACGCTTCGTTCTGGATTTGGAACTGGTCTTTAATGCTTTTTTCAGGTTTGGTATTTCTGTGGGAGCTATATGTTGTACTTCGTGAACGGGTATGGCATAAACCATTTATCACCATCACGGAAGATAAAGTCATTGTTACGATAACATAGAATCATGAGAATCCCAATTTACATCATATTGTTTTTCAGCGCCACATTATCACTTCGAGCACAGGAAGCAGATAGCACCCAGCTCTTTTCGTATATCCAGAAAGCTATGAACTTCAACAAGGTTGTCCCCCAAGAAAAAGTGTATCTGCACTTCGACAATATGGGATACTTTGAAAATGAAACCATGTGGTTTAAGGCATACGTCATCAAGACAGACAATGGCACTCCTACCAATTTGAGCAAAGTACTGTATGTAGAACTGCTGAATCCGAGCGGAGATGTCATCAAGACACGCAAATATCCGATTGACGAGAAGGGTGAAGCGCATGGCGACCTGAAGCTCGACACACTGCTGGGTACGGGATTCTACGAAGTGCGCGCCTACACTCGCTACATGACGAACTGGGGTGTCAACGCAATCTTTTCCAGAGTATTCCCCGTTTTTAAGAAACCACAGCAAGAAGGCGATTACACAGACCTGACGTTGCAGACCCGCCTCTACAAACAGCGCGACCCCAACAATCGAGACCGAACAGACTCGCTCTATCTAAACGCCATTGAAGAGGGTGTTTATTCCAGCAAACTCGAAAAAACAATCAGCGTACAGTTTTATCCTGAAGGGGGGCATCTGATTGCTGGTAAAAAATGCAGAGTTGCCATGCTTGCCGTTGAAGACAACGGCTTTCCTTATCAAGACGAAGGATTTGTAATGAACGAAGCCGGCGATGTGCTTGGGGCTGTTGAAACGGACTCGCTTGGCAGGGGCGTGTTTGAAGTTGTTCCCGATGGAAGTGACCTGACTTTTCAGATGCGGAATCTGAAGAAGAAAACGCAGTTTTTCCCTCTACCTCCCACTAAAACTGAAGGTTGCGCTTTAGGATTCGACGCAATCAGCGATACCATGCTGGCAACGATTCAGACAACAGACAGCCTTTGTGGGTCACTCATGGGATATGTGGTCATACACAACGGAAACATATTGCAGTACGACACGCTGAAAGCAGTCCCGCTGATGGAGATAGAGATTGACAGATTAAGCATGAAGGAAGGGGTGCATCAGTTTACATTGTTCGACTCAAAAGGAGAAATTCTGGCAGAACGCCTCTTTTTCTTATGTCCTAAAATCAACAACGGCGACAGCATTCTTGTCAAAACAGACCTTCATAGCCTCAAATCATGCGGGAAGGTTGAGATTGAACTGCAAACACAGCCTAATGCTTCGCTATCTTTTTCTGCTATTGATGCCCAAACCATGACTAATGGCAAACAGGGGAACATGAAGACTTGGATGCTGCTCAGCTCTGACGTGAAGGGATACATCAACAATATCGACTATTATTTCGAAGCAGACGACAAAGAGCATCGGCATGCAGCAGACTTACTGATGATGACACAAGGATGGAGACGGTATGATTGGCGCCTGATGTCAGAGAAATACATTTTTCGGAAATCAGAACCGATTGAAGACAAGTTCTATATCTATGGACGACTGAAGCCTTACAGAAAAAAGAATCCTGCAAACGGAGTCAATGTAGAAGTGCTGCTCTACAACAAAGACGGGCAAAGCTTGATAGGAAAATCGCAAACAGACGCATTCGGCAACTACGCCTTCGAAATGCCTTTTGTTGACGGAGAATGGACCATGCAGATATACACCCGAAGAGAAGGCAAACGAAAGACTTACTATGTTGGCATCGACAGACAGTTCTCGCCCACTCCACGGTTCATCACACCTCTAGAATCTCACCTACTCCATCCTCTGAAATCAAACTTGAAGTTGCAGAAGCAAATTTCCAGCAATGAAGAGGAAGAGGCCTTCATACCTATCACGAAAAAAGACCACGTCCTCCAAAATGTAACCGTAAAAGCTAAAAAGAAATACTTCACCAACGATAATTGGAAGTATAAAAACGAGAATTACGGACGGCAATACGCCACACTCTACTACAACATAGACAAAGAACTGAACGATGCCTTAGATGTGGGCAAGCCTGTACCTTATCTATTAAGCTATTTGGACGAACGTAACGCTTTGTTCGAATACTATCCAGGAAGACGCTCTATGACATTGAGTGAATATGTAAAATATGCAGGACGCGATGTGGCCTGGATTGTTGACAACGGGGAACGTCGATTTGTTCCTCGCATAGAAGAATTATGGCTGGATGAGGTGAAATCGATATACATCGTTCCAGGACATCCAGACAACACGAACGGTAATGTCAGCATCTACGTATATCTTCATACAAAATTCACCACAGAAAGCCAAAAGGGATTGCGCCGAACCTATTTCCAAGGATTCAACTCACCTTCAACTTTCCAGATGGAGGATTATAGCATTGTTCCTCCGATGGCGGATTTCAGACGAACAATCTACTGGAACCCAAACGTTCAGACTGATGCGGAAGGAAGAGCACATATCGAGTTCTTCAACAATTCTACCAGCCAAGAGCTATACATCAGCGCTGAGGGGATTACGCCTGATGGAAAAATTCTCATCAATGAATAACGTCACTTTTGTTCTATAAGGAAGAAAAGAATATCGGAAAGGATATTCTTTTCTTTGTTTTATATCTATTTAAGCGCTTTTTTATTAACTTTGCAACGAATTATAGCCAATATGAAATTTTCATTACACATTATTATATTTGTATGTACGCTTTTTTGCATTCTTCCAGCTGCTGGTGCTGACGGGGATCCCTTTATTGTTGTGCTGGATGCTGGACATGGCGGGAAGGACCCTGGCACTATTGGCTCATCGCGCACGAACAGGGAGAAGGACATCGCTTTCAACATCACGATGGAGGTGGGCAGAATGCTGAAGAGTAACCATTCGGACATCAAAGTCGTTTATACCCGTTCTACAGATGTGTTTGTGGAGCTTGGTCGGCGTGCAGAAATAGCGAACAAGGCGAAAGCCAATCTTTTCATTTCGGTGCATGTCAACTCGCTGCCCAAGGGCTCAAGAAGAAATGTAATGGGCGTTCAGTCTTACACATTGAGCCTTTCCACGGCTGAAACGAACCTTGAGGTGGAGAAGCGAGAGAACTCTGTGATTGCTCTAGAGGGTGAAGCGGCTAAGAAGTATAATTACAATGCCTCGCCTGAAAGCAACATCATGTTTGAACTCATGCAGGACCACGACATGAAGGAAAGCGTTGTTTTCGCAAAGATGGCGCAGGCGGAAATGATCAAGACTGGTGGTCGCAAGGATATGGGGGTGAGACAGGCGAATCTAGCGGTGCTCCGCCTCACGTACATGCCCAGCGTCTTGCTGGAAGTTGGCTTCATGTCGAATCCTACCGAAGAGAAATTTCTCATGTCGAAGAGCGGACAGAAAAGGATGGCGAACAGCATCTATAATTCCATTGTGCAATATGTAGCCTCTCGTTCAGGACGAATACAGGAACCAGCCACTGTCGTCATGCCTCAGCCGGAAGAGGCTGCTGCCGTGCAGGAGACAGTCAAGGCTGCCAAGGCACCTCGCACGGTCTATAAAGTGCAAGTGCTGGCAGGAAATGTCAAGCTAAAGAGCAACGACCGTCAGTTCAAGGGTCTGAAATGTGAGATGCACACGAAAAACGGGCGATACATCTACACGCACGGCTCTGCCTCTACCATGAAGGAAGCGCAAAAGATAAGAAAGTCTATTCTCAAGAAGTTCCCCGGGGCATTTATCGTCACGTTTGAAGAATAGGGATTTGAAAACATCTATAAAAATCAATAGAGAGAAACATGAAACTCAGCAAAGAAATTAAAATTGCATTGGTGGCAGTGCTTGTCATCTGCATTGTATATGTGGGAATCATTTTCCTGAAGGGGCTGAAGCTCTTCAGCAATGATGTATCGTACTACGTAGAGATGACGGACGTGCAGGGCATGCCAACAGCGTCGGACGTACGGGCTAACGGACTGAAAGTGGGCAGTGTGAAGAGTATAACGTTCAATCCCGACAAGCAGAATCTTACGGTGGAAATCAGCGTTGACCCCCAATTCAGGATTCCGCAAGGCACAACGGTTTTCATGACTAAAGAAATGCTTGGAAGCGCCATGATGAACCTGAAATTGGGTGCCGACCCAACGGCAATCCTCAGTCCAGGCGATACTATTAACGGAACGCCAATGGTTGACCTCATGACTGCTGCCGGGAACATGATACCTCAAGTGGAAAAGATGCTGCCTAAGGTGGACTCGATTCTCACAGCATTGAACACATTGACGAATGACCCGGCTCTGTCTGCCTCTATGCACAACATGGCTTTCATAACAGAGGAACTGAAAACCACCACCACTCAACTGAATGGCTTGCTGGGAAAGGATGTGCCTCAGCTCATGGCTAAGACAAACAACATCTGTACTCATTTGGAATCCACCACTAGCAAGATAGACCAGATTGACCTCATAGGAATGGCGCAGAAGACCGACACGATGCTCTTCAACTTGCAAGACATGACCTTCAGGCTCAACACGGCGATGAACAGCAAGGAGACCTCTATCGGCATGCTCATGAACGATAACGCTATAGCGCTACATCTGGACTCAACACTGATGAACTCTTCGCGCTTGCTCGAAGATTTGCGACTTCACCCCAAGCGCTATGTACATTTCTCTCTATTCGGGAAAAAAGACAAATAAGATATAAACTGATGAAAAACAGAAAAGGCGCTATTTGAACTTAATTCAAACAGCGTTTTTTTTGTCCTTGTTCCCATCTTTTAAGATGAAGGATATAAGAAACAACCAATTAACGATTTTTCAGAAAAAGAGGTACAACAGGAATGTTTCACAAATACAAATTGATGTATTTCATATTCAGACAATTGACATCTAACAACACAAACAAAGCCACAGATGTACTTAACAAACGTAAGTGCTTGAAAAGAAACATCTTTTGTTAAAACATAAAAAACAGACAGCCGTTCACGTTTTGATGTTTCAAAAAAAAAAGCGAACTTTGCACTCGTTAAAATTACATGAGAATCACCCAACCTAACATCAACTAATGGAACCAACTCCAAAACAACAGTGGGATAGATGCCTCGAAATCATTCGCGACAATATCACACCAGAACAATTCGCGGCTTCGTTTGCCTTTGTCGAGCTTCACAGCTTCGAGAATGGCAAACTGGTGCTCAATGTGCCCAGCGAGTTTGTCAAGAAGTTTTTGGAAGACAATTTCCTGCCGCTGATGGCATCTACATTCAAAAGAGTATTTGGCAACAGCATCAACTCTTTATATTATAATGTAGCAGTGGTCAAAGCCAAGCAAGGCGGAGATGTGAAAGAAAAGACGGACATCGCACCAAGGATTGTCAATGGCGACCCTCGAACTGATGCACGCAAAGCGCCAGATGATGTCACAGCACCTCTGGTGCAGGATCTCGATTCTCAACTCTACCCTCATTACACTTTTGCCAATTATATCGAAGGCGAAAGCAACAGGCTGGCACGTTCTGTAGGTGAATCCATCGCCAACAATCCAGCCAAGACATTTAATCCCCTCTTTGTCTACGGTCCTTCAGGATGTGGAAAGACGCACCTGATCAACGCGATAGGAATGCGCGTCAAGGAACTTCACCCACAGATGCGTGTACTGTACTTGTCTGCACATCTGTTTACTGTACAATACACCGACGCCGTGAGGCAAAACAAGGTGAATGACTTCATTCGATTCTACCAGACGATTGACACACTGATTCTTGATGATGTTCAGGAACTTTCAGGAAAGACACAAACCCAAAACACGTTCTTCCACATATTCAATCATCTGCATATCAACGGCAAACAAATCATCCTTTCAGCCGACCGCCCTCCTATTGCCATCCAAGGGCTTGAAGACCGTTTGCTTACACGCTTCAAATGGGGCATGCAGGCTGAGATAGAAAAGCCTACGCAAACACTTCGCCACAGCATACTTGCCGCCAAGGTGGAAAAGGAAGGACTCAACATCCCAGCCAATGTACTGACATTCATCGCAGAGAACATTGATGACAGCGTGCGTGATTTGGAAGGAATCATCAACTCCCTGATGGCTTATTCTGTTGTTTACAACTGCAACATCAATATGGGGCTGGTACAAAAAGTTATGCCTCGATTTGTGGAGAGAAACGACCAGCCCATCACTATTGATGACGTTAAACAATGCGTATGCAATCATTTTAACCTGAAGATATCTCAGATAGATTCGCGCATTCGTACCCAGCAAATTGCTTATGCACGTCAAGTTGCCATGTATCTGGCCAATGAACTGACCGACAAGTCCCACGTACAGATAGGTCTCCATATAGGAAATCGCAACCATTCAACCGTCATACATGCCATCAAACTGATAAAAGACATGATGGATGTAAACGAACAGACAAGAACCGATATTGACGAATTGGTTACCACAATCAAACACGCGAGGAAATAAAAGAGTACAATCATCACCACATACAAACAAAAAAGAGGGAGGCGCCGTATTCTTATACGCCTTCCCTCTTTTTTGTAATTAAACGTGAGTTCGATATAACAAAGATATGTTTTTGTAGTGCCTCGCAAAGCGACTCTGTATATCGAACAGATGTTTTTGATAACGTGTCGTGCCCTTTCCCCTCCAAAATTCCAAATCATTGATACTCATACATGCAGCCCGTGTCGGAAATAATAGGCACAGGGTGTTCGTGTTATTATGCACACGGTGTCTGAAACCTTGTCTGCACGGTGTGCGTTTGCAGCCACTTGCCTTGCCCTCCTCAAAAAGAAAAGAGGCACAAGGTAAAAATACCCTGTGCCTCCATGCTGAATTGTCTGTGTCTGACAAATGTCGTGGACGTTTGGAAAGGCGAGTTCGATATGACAGAAATATGTTTTTGTAGTGCCTCTGCGAGGCAGAATCTTTATATCGAACTGACGTTAATTAAACAAAACTTGCCATGCGGCTTGACATCACAGAAATCCCTGTTGCTTCAGAGCATCAAGCATTCCTGCAGACATCGCCTCATTGTCTTTCTTAGTGTAACGGCAATCAGTAAACACCTGCGCAAGATTCTCCTTATTGTTCAACTCAACAAATTTCATGTTCTCTTGAAGCTGCTCCTTAAAATAATAGATGATATCCAACTGATTGGACGAGTAATCAGCATAAGTCTCCTCGTGTATATAGGCAAGATGAGGCAACCTGTCAGGCTGCTCGGGTTGCTCATCTGGTACCCCCAAGGTAATAGTCGCTATGGGGAATGTGAGTCTAGGAAGTTGAAGTACATCTATGATACCCTTCGGATTGTAAAGGGTTGTTCCCAAATAGCATGTGCCATAGCCAGCAGCCTCAGCCAATGAACAAAAAGCCTGTACATACAAAAGCGTATCACTCGCCGCATTGACAAAAGAAAGAAAGTTATCATACCCAGCATTAGCGTTACGCAAATCGCACCATTTTGTAAAACGATTGAAGTCCGCACAAAACGTCAGCACCACAGGGGCGCCCTTCACCATAGGCTGGTTAAAGTGCAGTGGGGAAAGCTTTTCTTTCATTTCTTCAGAACGTGTTATGACCACGCTATACAACTGCATGTTCCCCATTGTTGCCGCTCGTGAAGCCTGATACAGCATTGCCTCCAGTTTGTCGGCTGGAATGTCTTCTTTCTTATATTTCCTAATAGTACGTCTTTCAATGATTGAAGCCATAATCTTTTTGTTTTAATTGATTTTTGCAATTTCAGTTCAAAGTTAGTCAATTATTTTGTCATTTGTTTTGCCATGTCGAAAAACTCTCGTATTTTTGCCTTTACTTAACAATTTTATGCAATAAAAACAAATCAACATGCCCTCTGTACCAACCCTATCTACCACAATACTCGACATTCTGTCTGAATATGGAGAAGAGAAACTGAAGAAAGCGCTTGCTCCATCCCAACCAGGAGAAGAGAACAAAGAAAGAACGGAACTACTTTCATTGCTTGACAATGAGATTGACACCTATCGTCCTCAATTTGAAATCACAGAGAAGCGCCCAATAAGCCTGGAGTGCGACGTTGTGAAATTCCAAAACAAAAAGGAGAAATGGGTTGCATTTGTCGGACTGCTCGACGGCTATCCATACGAGATATTTACAGGCGTACTCGACGATGATGACGGCATTGCGTTACCCAAAACCGTCACAGGGGGATACATCATCAAACATATTGAACCCGACGGCACGAAGCGCTACGATTTCACTTTTGCAAACAGGCGTGGATATAAAACAACCATAGAGGGACTTTCTGAACGATTCAACAAAGAATACTGGAATTACGCCAAGCTCATCAGTGGCGTATTGCGTTACAGAATGCCTCTAACAAACGTCATCAAACTAATTAGTTCTCTGCAACTTGAAAACGAGAACATCAACACTTGGGCAAATGGCGTTGCACGTGCATTGAAGAAGTATGTAAATGGAGAAGACGAATCAGCCGACGACACCAGCACAAAAGATGATAGCCGAAGCATTGAATAAAATCCTCATTGAAGGGCTGAGGCTTTATGCCTACCATGGAGTGCTGGAGCAAGAGCGCACTATCGGCGCCTACTTCACAATTGACGCAGAAATCTATGCCGACTTTTCTCAGGCTATAGACACAGACGAACTAGCTGGAACTATAGACTATTCATCCGTCTACCAAACCATCAAGCGCGAGATGGGCATTCCTTCGCAACTGATAGAACATGTAGCAGGGCGAATAGCAAAAGCCATCCTTGCCGAACATCCGTCAGCCCAATCCGTCAAACTTAAAATAATAAAAGAGAACCCTCCAATGGGCGCGGACTGCAAAGGCGCAGGAATAGAAATAACAATACATAAATAACAATCATGAACACTACAGAAACTAACAAAATGACAAACTACCGCTGGGTTATTTGTGCCATGCTTTTCCTGGCAACAACTGTCAACTACATGGACCGTCAAGTCCTTTCCCTCACATGGAAAGATTTCATTGCTCCAGATTTTCACTGGAATGACAATGACTACGGCAACATTACTGCAACATTCTCTATTTTCTATGCTTTCATATCCCTCTTCGCTGGTAAATTCATCGACTGGATGGGAACAAAGAAAGGTTACATCTGGGCTATCGTCGTCTGGTCATTTGGCGCTTGCCTCCACGCTGCTTGCGGATGGGCAACCATGCAATATGCAGGAATTGAAAGTATGGAAGCGCTAAGAGGTGTAGAGGCTGGAACAAGACTCGCACTCACCATCAGCACGGTTAGCGTTTGGCTGTTCCTCGCCTGCCGTATCATCCTTGCAACAGGTGAAGCAGGAAACTTCCCAGCAGCCATCAAGGTAACCGCTGAGTACTTTCCCAAGAAGGACCGTGCCTATGCTACCTCTATCTTCAACGCTGGCGCATCGGTTGGCGCCCTTGCCGCACCACTCACCATTCCCATCTTAGCGGAACACACAAGCTGGGAAATGGCATTCATCATTATTGGTGCCATCGGATTTGTCTGGGCGGGAGCGTGGCTGTTTATGTACTCAGCTCCAGCCAAGAGCCCTTATGTGAACAAACAAGAACTCACATACATCGAGTCTGACAAAGACGAGGCTGTAGAAGAAAAAACAACAGAACAAGCAGACGATAACGGCATTAAACTATCTTTCCTCGATTGTTTCAAGTATCGACAGACATGGGCGTTCATTGTCGGCAAACTGATGACGGACGGTGTATGGTGGTTCTTCCTCTTCTGGGCGCCAGCCTATTTCTCTGAACTAGGCTATTCAACAAAGACCACAATGGGACAGATGCTCATCTTTACACTATACTTAATCGTTACCATTCTTTCCATATATGGCGGTTATTTGCCTAAACTTTTCGTAGAGAAAAAAGGCATGCACCCTTACGCTGGCCGTATGCGCGCTATGCTCATTTTTGCATTCTTCCCCATTTTTGCCATGTTTGCCCAGCCACTTTCATCCATCTCACCATGGATTCCAGCAGTCATCATTGGTTTAGCGGGCGCAGGACATCAAGCATGGTCTGCCAACCTCTATTCAACCATCGGCGACATGTTCCCCAAATCAGCGATTGCTACAATTACAGGCATCGGCACAATGTTTGGAGGACTCTGCTCTTACGTCATCAATAAAGGTTCTGGTATGCTCTTCACATACGCAGAAGAGCAAGGCGAAGCATTCAGTTTCATGAGCCAGTTTGTATACGATGCAAATGGCAACCTCGTCAGCGAAGCTTGCACAGGCAAACCTGCTGGATATATGATTGTATTCTGTTATTGCGCTGTAGCATATCTCATTGGCTGGGTCATCATGAAAACCCTTGTACCCAAGTACAAGCCAATCACGAAATAACCAAAGCGTTTAATGATAACATACGACTCTATGCACTCATAAATCGGTGTGCCCTACATCGGTCTCGATGTGGGGCACATCAATAAATCAAACATACTGCAACCATCCTTCAAAATCCTTCTTTTCGGCGTAACCATCTATCAGCACAACCCAAGAAGGCCCATTGACCAATCCGACACATCATTTTATCAGTTTTGTGTATCAATGAAACCCATCTTCTACCCTATTATCTTTATTCTTATATTTTGGGTTATGCAAGCAGTAGCAACTGCCGTGGTACTCTTGGGTAGTGCCGTTTCAAACACATACATGCTTGAACAAATTGTCGAAAGCGGTACGATACCAAGCAACCTGATAGACACAGCAAGCCCAGAGCTCTTGGCCTGGAGCATTCTTGCCAGCGGCATCGTAACCATGGCCATTTTGGCTTTGCTACAAAAGACTGACTGGAAGCGCGCAATAAACATTCATATCATAGATTGGGGAAACAGCTTAGCGGCCATCATTGGAGCTATCGTCTGCATCATGTCACTCAACATCACGATGGAGTTCTTCAGTTTACCAGACACGATGGAAACCTTATTCATTGACATGGCTGCATCCCCCATCGGACTCTTCACAATGGGCGTAGTCAGCCCTGTTGTAGAAGAGTTCGTGTTTAGAGAAAGTGTTTTGGGACACATGCTCCATCGTGGCATGCAGAAATGGATGGCCATCATCATATCCTCCCTCCTTTTTGGCGTCATACACATGAATCCAGTCCAAATACCGTTTGCTGCAGGAATAGGCTTGGTTCTTGGCATCATATACTACAAAACAGGCAACATCGTCATCACAAGCATTATACATATAATCAACAACAGCTTGGCAGCCTGGCAATTAAACCAGATGGGAACAGAGATTAGGACCTACAGCATAATAGAAGAAATGGGCGGTCCAACCATAGCCTTTGTGGGTATGTCAGCAGGAATCGGATGCAGCATCTGGCTAATTTTTCACTTTTGGAAACATTATAAAAACCCCATTAATTCATGAAACAGTTCATCAAATACGTATTTGCCACAATCACAGGCGTTTTTATAGCAGGAGCCATCGTAGCCTTATTGTCCATGCTTGGCCTCGCTAGTTTAGCCATGCTAGGTAGCACCCCTGTTGCTGTATCAGACAACAGCGTTCTGGTTATTCAATTGCAAGGTTTTATTGATGAGCGTAGCGAAGAGAATCCCTTTGACGCAATTGTCGGCAACAGCATGTTGGAAAGCCAAGGACTTGACGATATTCTTATGGCCATCAAACAAGCAAAAGAAGATGAGAAAGTCAAAGGCATCTATTTGGAAGCAGGAACTATTGCCAGCGCCATGCCTGCCACCCTACAAGCCATCCGCAATGCCTTAGCTGATTTCAAACAAACAGGGAAATTCATTGTCGCCTACGGAGATTCTTACACACAAGGAAACTATTACCTCTGCTCTATCGCAGACAGCATCATTGTTAATCCAACTGGCATGATAGACTGGTGTGGTCTGAGCAGCCAAGTAGCTTATTACAAAGACCTTCTCGAGAAAATCGGAGTAGAAATGCAAGTGGTGAAAGTTGGCACTTACAAAAGCGCCGTTGAACCCTATCTGCAAAATGAAATGAGTGATGAAAATCGTGAACAGATAGAAACTTACAGCCAAGAGATATGGGCTGAGATGACCAAAGCTGTAAGCGAGAGCAGAGGCATATCTCAAGTTCGGCTTAATGAATTGGCAGACTCTGCTATGCTGTTACAAGACACAAAGCTATACAAGCAGGAGAATCTGGTTGACTTGCTTGCTTACAGCGATGCCGTACCACAGATTATAGCTCAAATGATGCAGGTGGAAACAAAAGATGATTACAATACCATAACGGTTCAAGCTCTTGCAAGTGCAGCATCAAGCCAACCCAAAAATCCTAGCGGAAACATCATTGCTGTATACTATGCAGTAGGTGACATCGTCAATGAACCGACCAACGGGCTCTATACCGTCCCAGAAATCGCAAGCAGGAAAGTAATTAAGGACCTTGAGGAATTGGCTGCTGATGATGATATTAAGGCTGTGGTCATCCGCATCAATTCAGGAGGAGGCTCAGCCTATGCAAGCGAACAGATTTGGCATCAGATCATGAATCTCAAGAAACAAAAGCCTGTCGTTGTCAGCATGAGTGATATGGCAGCATCTGGCGGCTACTACATTAGCTGTGCTGCAGATTACATCTTCGCTGAACCAACCACACTAACTGGTTCCATCGGTATCTTTGGCGTGTTTCCTAATGCCAATAAACTCTTAGATGAAAAGCTGGGCGTTCACTTTAAAACCGTAAAGACAAACGAATTTGCAGATTTTGGCGATTTCAGTCGGCCTTTCACAACTCAAGAACGAGCTATGGCGCAGAACTACATCAACAACGGATACGAATTGTTCACTCGCAGATGTGCAGATGGCAGAAAGATGCCACAAGAGGAAATCAAACAAATAGGAGAAGGCAGGGTATGGACAGGGATACACGCGCAGCAAATCGGACTTGTCGATGAACTTGGTGGATTAACAGAGGCCCTTTCAAAAGCAAAAGCTTTATCTAAGACAACCCACGCTTCAATTCTGAACTATCCAGAAAAAGACGACTGGATGGAAAGCCTGATTGAAGAGATGGCTGGAAACAGCTATGCAGATCGCCAACTTTTACATTCGTTAGGGAAATACTATGACATCTTTTCAGACTTCCAAAGCACCACCCGAAAGATTGGCATCCAAGCTAGCATCCCCTACTACTTAATGTTCAACTTGTAACAAATTAAAGAGCCCTGTAAGGCAATAGAAGACAATGATACAACGACAAGCCCTATTGTTATGAATTGTTAAAGAAGGGAGGTAAAAACACCCTTTATCTGAGTAGAAACGCCACATAAAATACGTTCTTTAAGATTTGTAACAAATTCGTAACAGGGGAATAATAGTTTATTACTAGAAATAACTTAACTTTGCAACAAAATAGAAACAAAATTTTAATAATAAAAACTAACTAATGGAAACATTTCAAGATTATTTCAACGTATCAATGCAGCTGTTAGGTGCTCTTGCGCTGCTTATCTACGGTATGAAAGTGATGAGTGAAGCCCTTCAGAAGATGGCTGGTCCACAATTGCGCCATATTTTAGGAGCCATGACCACCAACCGCTTCACAGGCATGCTGACAGGAGCCTTTGTAACCTGCGCCGTGCAGTCTTCCTCTGCTACAACCGTCATGACCGTGTCATTTGTCAACGCAGGCTTGCTCACTTTGGCACAAGCCATCTCCATCATCATGGGTGCAAACATCGGTACAACCCTGACAGCATGGATTATGTCATTAGGCTACAACGTTGACCTAACCACCGTGCTCTACCCCGCCTTCTTCGTTGGAATTATTCTGATTTATCTACGAAAGTATCGCTATATCGGTGATTTCCTGTTTGGTATTGCTTTCATGTTCCTTTCGCTGGTTACGCTCAGCGCCACAGGTAAATCCATGGATTTAGGAAACAATGAAGCAGTTGTTTCGTTCTTCTCCTCCTTCGATGTCAACAGCCATTCAACCATTTTGGTATTTTTGGCTATAGGTACCATCATTACTGGTATCGTACAGTCCTCTGCTGCCGTTATGGCTATCACCATTCTGCTGTGCTCAACAGGAGTCCTCCCTATCTATTTAGGTATTGCTTTGGTCATGGGAGAAAACATCGGCACAACAGCTACAGCCAACCTCGCTGCCTTAGGAGCCAACACGCAGGCACGCCGTGCAGCTTTGGCGCATCTTCTTTTCAACGTCATTGGCGTAATATGGATTCTATGCGTATTCTACCCATTCGTGGACACCGTATGCAGCATCGTCGGCTATGACCCCCAAGCTGGCGGACAAACACAATTGCTACCCATCGTGCTCGCCATGTTCCACACATGCTTCAACATAACAAATACGGCTGTGCTTATCGGATTCATCCCATATTTGGAGCGTCTTTGCTATATACTTATCAAAGATAACAAGAAAGACGAAGAAAACTCATTCAGACTTCAGTACATTGGCAATAATATCATGCAGACTCCTGAAATCGCAGTTCTCCAGGCACAAAAAGAAACAATGCGATTTGCAGAACGCGTATATGCACTCTTTGGTACCGTAAAGACAATGCTGGATGAACAAGATAAGGACAAGTGCGAGAAGCTTTTCGACAAGATACAGCAGGAAGAAGATTTCTCAGACAAGTTGGAATTAGCCATTGCAAACTATCTCGAACACGTGAGTGACGCACACCTCAGTGACGACACCAAGGACAAGATTCGTCAGATGATGCGCGAAATCAGCGAGTTGGAGAGTATCAGCGACTCTTGCTACAACTTGGCACGTTCCTTCAACCGTCGCAAGGAGATGAACATGGAGTTCACCCCTGAAATTACAGAAAACGTACATGCCATGATGCAACTTACAGATGACGCTCTCAAAGAAATGAACCTTTTGATTAAGGGTCCGCGTGAGCAGCAGAACATGAACGAAACATTCCGCATAGAGAATGAAATCAACACTCTCCGCAACAGGCTGAAAGCTGAAAACATCAACAATGTAGATAACCGCAAATACGATTATGCCCTCGGCACTATGTACATTGATATCATCAGCGAATGCGAGAAGCTGGGAGACTACGTAGTGAATGTTGTTGAAGCCAGACTGAAGAAGAATGGATAAAAGCAACCCATGCTCAAACATTTATCGTTTAGTAATATTGAGTATCCACGACATTGGTTTCATATTCCATTGACAGAGCTATTGTTGATATGAAACAAAAGAAAATTCTTATTGTAGATGATGAGCAGGATTTATGTGACATCCTGCTCTTCAATCTTCATGCAGCAGACTATCAGGCAGATTACGCCTTGTCAGCCGAAGAAGCTTTGACGAAAGATTTATCCAGCTACCACCTTTTCCTTTTAGATGTGATGATGACAGGAATGTCTGGGTTTGACTTGGCAAAGGCATTAAAGGCTCAACCATCGGTAGCCCAAACCCCTATCATTTTCTTAACAGCTAAAGATACAGAAGCAGATTTGCTGAGAGGCTTTGAGATAGGTGCAGACGATTACATTGCCAAACCATTTTCTGTAAAAGAAGTGATGGCACGCGTCAAGGCTGTACTCAACCGTCTGGCACCCCATGAAAGCACAGGCCAAGACATCCTAACCTACGAGGGGCTGGTCATCAATCACACAAATAAAACAGTCATGGTAGACGGAGAATCTGCCACCCTCACCAAAACAGAATTTGAACTGTTGTATCTCTTCTTGCAAAACAGAGGAAAGGTTTTCACACGCCAGCAAGTCATAGACAGAGTCTGGCCCAAAGAAGTCATAGTGACCGACAGGACTGTAGATGTGAACATCACTCGAATGCGCAAGAAGATTGGCCGATACTCAATGTACCTTATAGCCCGTCAAGGATATGGCTATATCTTCGAAGAATAAATCACTGCATGGCAAAGAAACTATCAGAAGGGCATAAAATGTTTTTCAGCGTAATGGGCATATTCCTTGTATACGCCTTGACTTTTATGCTGATAAAAAAAATAGGTTCTTCCTATTTATTGCTAGACTATGAAACACAAGAATGGTGTCTGCTTCTGTTCAGCATCATCATCATGACATGGCTTGCAGGGGTAATGTATCGCTATGCAAAACGAATGAACAGGCGCATCACACGCGAACAGGCAAAAAATGAAACCAGGATGCGACGCGAATTGACACAAAACATATCTCACGAACTCAAGACTCCCGTAACCAGCATATTGGGATATACAGAAACCATCCTTGAGAACCCCACCATGCCCGAAGACACGAAAGCGCAGTTCATAGCACGAACGCAAGCTCAGGCACGGCGCCTTTCATCCCTGCTGCAAGACTTATCCACTCTCAATCGCATGGATTATGCAAGAAGTGTTCTAGCCATCGAACGCATAGATGTATCATGCCTCGTTTCTGAAATCGCGCTCGAAACAGAATTAGCGATGAACAACAAACAGATGCTTCTGAAAAACTGCTTACCCGAAGGAATGCATATCAAGGGCAATCAGTCCATGATATACAGCATCTTTCGCAATCTTTTTGAAAATGCCATCAACCATGCAGGAAACGGCACAACCATAGAAATCACAGCTGAAGAGTATCCAGACTCATGGCATTTCACCTTTAGTGATAATGGCCAAGGAATACCAGAAGGGCATCTGACTCGCATCTTTGAACGTTTCTATCGCGTGGACAAAGGCCGCAGCCGTTCTTTGGGAGGCACTGGCTTAGGACTCGCCATCATAAAAAATGCAGTATTGCTGCATGGTGGGGAAATACACGCAAGTTCAGGCGAGGGAGAAGGATTATGCTTCAAATTCACGCTAAAAAAGAAAACTGCAGCATTTCGTTAGCGTTTAACACACATTTTTGCAATACAGCCCAAGATTTTTTTTGCAAAGAACAATTATTGCTAACTTTGCAACCTCATCAGACATAACCTTATTCAGGAGGAACAGAAATGGCTAAAATAGCAAAACAACTCACAGCGCTTGTGGGTAATACCCCACTTTTAGAGATGGGTGCTTATTCGTCAGCAGAAGGACTAATAACAAACATAATTGCCAAGCTAGAATACTTCAACCCGGCAGGTTCCGCCAAAGACCGTGTCGCCCTGTCCATGATAGAAGACGCTGAAAAGAAGGGAGCCATACAGCCAGGCGCCACCATCATTGAGCCAACATCAGGAAACACAGGAGTAGGACTTGCTTTAGTATGCGCGGTCAAAGGCTACAAGCTCATCCTCACCATGCCAGAAACCATGTCGGCTGAACGTCGAAATTTGGTGAAAGCCTATGGAGCGACAGTTGTGCTCACCCCTGGCAGCACAGGCATGAAGGGAGCAATAGAAAAAGCAGAAGAACTGCGCGACAGCATCGCAGGCTCTGTCATCTTGCAGCAGTTTGAGAATCCTGCAAATCCAGCCATCCACTATGCCACCACAGCCGAAGAAATATGGCGAGACACAGAGGGAAACATTGATTATTTTGTAGCAGGAGTAGGTACAGGCGGCACCATCAGCGGTGTAGGCAAACGCCTAAAAGAACTGAATCCCAACATAAAAATCATTGCAGTAGAGCCCCAAACCTCAGCCGTGTTGAGCGGAGAAGCCCCTGGCCCTCACAAACTTCAAGGCATCGGGGCAGGCTTCATCCCCAAGATCTACAACCCTGATGTCATCGACGAAATCATAAAAGTGTCTGATGACGATGCCATACGTACCAGCCGCAAGATTGCCCAAACAGAAGGCGTGCTTGTTGGCATCTCCTCAGGAGCAGCAGCGTATGCAGCAGCTCAAATAGCAAAACGCCCCTCCAGCCTGGGCAAAACCATCATCGCCCTGCTTCCTGACACAGGCGAACGCTACCTGTCCACCATCCTCTATGACTTTGAAAACTATCCCTTGTAAAAGAGTATGAAAAGTGAAAAATCATTGATTCCAGCCATTCGTACCGCAGGTATTCATGATTTTTCACACTTCATCTCCCACATATCATATTAAATTTGTACCTTTGCAGACAATTATAGTTTATGCATTGTCAAAAATGCATCAGTAAAAGAAGCAATGGAAATCATCAAATCTATACAAGAACTGAAAGCAAGAGTTTCTGCGTTGAGAAACAGCCATAAAACCGTAGGACTTGTTCCAACCATGGGTGCACTCCATGCAGGTCATGCTTCGCTTGTCAGCCAAAGTGTTGAAGAAAACGACGTTACCATCGTGAGCGTATTTGTCAATCCTACTCAATTCAATGACAAAAAAGATTTGGAAGTATATCCACGCACGCTCGAAGCAGACTGCGCGCTGTTAGAGACTCTAGGCACAGACTACGTGTTTGCCCCGTCGGTAGAGGAGGTTTACCCGGAACCTGACACACGCAGATTCTCTTACCCCCCCACCGACACTGTCATGGAGGGCGCCTTCCGTCCCGGCCATTTCAATGGCGTTTGCCAGATAGTAAGCAAGCTCTTCATGTTTGTAGAGCCCGACCGCTCCTACTTTGGCGAAAAGGACTTCCAGCAGATAGCAGTCATCTGCGCCATGGTGGCAGACTACCAGTCGCAAGGTGCAGAATGGGCAAAACGCATGAAGATACGCCCTTGCCCTATCATACGCGAAGAAGACGGACTCGCGCTCTCCAGCCGCAACACCCTCTTGGCAGCCAACGAACGTGCCATAGCCCCCAACATCTACAAGGCGCTCAAGGGCAGCATTGACTACAGCCGCACACATACGATTGACGAGACAAAGCAATATGTCATCAACCAAATCGACGCTGTTGACGGACTCGAAGTGCAGTATTACGACATTGTCAATGCTGCCACACTCGCAAGCGTTACCACATGGGACGATGCAGAGCACATCCAAGGCTGCATCACAGTTTTCTGTGGCGCCACCCCTATCCGACTCATCGACAACATCAACTACAAATAACAGAGGACCATGCAGATAGAAGTATTGAAATCGAAACTGCACTGCGTCAAGGTGACAGAAGCCAATCTCAACTATATGGGCAGCATCACCATCGACGAAGACCTCATGGATGCCGTTGGCATCATCGCAGGCGAAAGAGTATTCATTGTCAACAACAACAATGGCGAACGCTTTGACACCTACGTCATCCGTGGTGAACGCGGCAGCGGCTGTATCTGCCTCAATGGCGCCGCTGCACGTAAAGTCCAAGTAGGCGACATCATCATCATCATGTCCTATGCCCTCATGGACTTCGAAGAAGCCAAGACATTCCAGCCCAAAGTGGTCTTTCCCGACCAAAACACAAACAAACTCCTGTGAGCCTCACTCACAGGAGTTTGTTGTTTGTAAACTTTCTCATCCCTTAAATACATATTCTCTATGATATTCAAGATACTTTTCTCGTTGTCCATTAATCGGGAGAAACTGAATTAATTGATTTTCTCTAATTCCAATTCTTTCTTTTACTTGCCGAGAAAGCCAATTTGAAACGAACACCCGCTTATCACAACTAAACGTTATGTATCCTCTATCAAATAATTTATCATAAAGCGGCGACAGAATAAAACCATTATTAGGGTCTATACGTTCATTTGAGTCTGATACAGCCCATGGTTTTATATGACTTGCTATTAACAAAGACTCTTCATTTATCATAGTTATAGGACAAAATGGACATTCTTCTAATAATTTCTTTCTATATTCAGATTGTCCATCCCTTGTGTATTTGATAGGAATCGATTGGGGAGCATCTAAATCATACTCGCGAACATTCCATTTATTTTCAGTATCATTCCTATATGATGCCATACCATAATTCTCGATATACGCCTTACGTTTTTCTATTTCTTGAAAGTCTGCAAAAAGTTTCCAATAGAACATTGAGTGATTATTGTAAATCAAATGCATAGCTGAAATATATGTCACTAAGGGAAGAGAAATTTCACGAATTAATTTATATATATCGTCAGAAGAGTTTACATATCCCCTTATTCCGTCTATTTGCGTTTGTTCCTTTATTTGGAAAGTTGCAATGTCTGGCAATTTATTGATTTTTCCCATACGCTCAAGCCATAAAGATTTCATATCATCTTTTCCACGATAGTCTTGAGAAGGATGGAAATACTCCTCCTTTATAGCATTCATATACGCCAACAAGTCTTTTTTGAGCACAAAACAATACACAATAAATCCGTGTCCTCCAAAAAATGACTCCATCTTATCTTTTGAACCAATATAAAGTTTGGCTTCACCATTTCCTGACCCCAATTTATTTTGAGGCTTTACCCAACTATCAGGAATCGTTATTGGACTTTCTATGGTATCAACGAATTCAAATTTTTCCCCTTCTATTATCATTGTGCAATCCCGTATTTAGTTATATCCATCTGTTTTAATATCGCAATCAATACATCAACAACAATGCTATTCCCTGCTTGTTGGTACATTGCTGTATCAGAAACAACAATATTAAAGGAATCTTTAAATCCCATTAACCTAAGACATTCACGTGGCGTCAATTTTCTTATTCTCCCTTTATGAGTCACGTAGTTATCCACACCAGCCCTATGCATTTTATGCATTGATTGCAGCAACGGACGAGCAACATCCAAATCAGTCCTTGTTGAAGTTTTGAAGTTTTTTGTGCCTCCTGCTAACACATATTTAGCAACTTTTTCAGATAAATAATACTTTTCCTCGACATCTCTTACATCAAAGATAAATTCATCAAAATTTGCATCTGTCGGTGTCAACACAGAATCTGGATGATAAACGAAATCTCCATGCCAATTAAATTGTTGGTTACGCTTTTGGCAGAGTTGTATATCACCATTGATTTGTGTATAGAACTTACTTCGATTTTTACTACTTGTCACAAATTTTATTCCTTTTTCTTTTAGAAAATATTTGGTATCAATAAAGTCTTCCAAAAAATCATACATCTTGTATTCCAACTCTATTGGTGCAGGAAAAAGAAAATTTGTCAGTTTCTTGAATCCTAAACAATAAACACGCTCTCTATGTTGTGGAATACCATAATCTCGACTATTAAGAACACGAAACTTCACATCATAGCCAAGTTCCTCAAAGATATCATGCATAACACGCCAAGTCCGTCCTTTATCATGGCTAAGCAACCCTCTCACATTTTCAAAGAGGAATACTTTCGGCTGCGTTTCTTTTACGACTCTCGCAAACTCATAAAAGAGCGTTCCACGAGCGTCTTCAAAACCTAAACGATGCCCTACCATAGAGAATGCTTGGCAAGGAGCACCACCAATTATAAAATCCACATGTCCTTTATATTTACGAGCGTCGAAATCTCGAATATCAGAGAACCAATCTTCTTCGTTTATTTTATAGTTTGCAAAATAGCTTTGTTTACATTTAGGTTCTATATCCCCAGCAAACATGATTTGATACTTTAGTTTTAATCGCTGGAAAGCATGCTCTATTGCACCTATACCACTAAAAACAGAGCCTATTCTAACAATGTTTTCTGGTTGTGAAAAAACAGACTCTTTCCATGACGTGTCCTCTGATATTGGAGTTTGTGGTAGTTCTATCTCTCTTAATTCTCTAACCCTTTTCTTAACGATATTCTTAACTTTTGAAATCCTTTCTGACTTTTCTTTAATATCCTTTTCAACAGTTGCCATATTGAAACCCATTTTGTTCTCGAAAAAGGGGCGTGGAAGAGAAATGTTTTTAACCAAGGCTTAGCACGGCCTACATCAGACAACAATCCAACTGTCCACGCCCATATGAGCGTAAACATCCTCTTGCTTGTCCAACCGATGTGTTCCTAAAAGTGCTAATTCTGGCTAATCAGTCAATCAAGAATGTCAAAAACTCAATATTTTCTTTTTACGTTTTTTTACTTTGTTTTTTTATCACAGTTCGCCAAACACCCAATGCAAACATTTCCCATCTTTTACTAACTGCATATTAAAAAGCGGGGTGTCTGCCTTCTGCTTGTTTAACATTCGAGGTCTTCCACAACCCTTGCAATAAACAAGACAGAGCCAAACACCCACGTAGCAAGTATATAAAACACCCAAAAGTGTGCGTGAGGGCACATAGCCCCCTGCACACTTGGGATGTGGCATATACGACACTCCCGAGGGCGCCGCCTCCGCATTTGTTTCTGATTGCTATTCTGAAAGTGGAAGTTTCGAATGTTCAAAAACAAAGCGTCAGTAACGCCTTTTAATATGTAGCATCTTACTCACCCTCTTCATGCTTATACAACACGCTCATGTGAGTGAAGACTTTGCAAAGATACAAATAAATCTGATTAATGTGAAATAAAGTCAGATAAATTGCAAAGATTTTAGTATTAACAAAGAGAAACACTTTATACCTAAAAAGTGATGTGCTTTACACCTCAAAAGGGGTGAGAGTCTCACCTATACCATAGGTAAGACTCTCACGTGTACCACAGGTGAGACTCTCATCCCTTTTTAGGTGTAAAGCGCAGGGAAATGACACAGGGGAAAGATATAGAGAACAGCGGAAGAAAAGGAGGGTGTGAGATTATGGGTGCAGAGAAAATGAACAAAATACATTGAGACCTTTTGCTTGAAAGTTTTTTCAAATACATCTTTCACATTTTTCTTGACATACAAAGGAAATAAGAGAAAAATCATGTATCTTTGTAAATAAAAAGAAGAAGATGAAACGAATACTTTTCATTTGCCTTGGCAATATATGCAGATCTCCTATGGCTGAAGCCATCATGCGGAAACTTGTGAAGGAAAAAGGTGTTGCTGAAGAATACGAAATTGATTCGGCAGGACTGATTGGCTACCACGAGGGGGAAGGTTCTGACCCTCGCATGAAAAGCCATGCTTATCGGCGCGGGTACTTGCTGAACCACATCTCTCGCCCCATCAGAGAAACTGACTTCGACGAGTTTGACCACATCATCTGCATGGATGACAGCAACTGGGAGCGGCTGCATCGACTGGCTCCAACGCTGGAAGCGGCTGAAAAAATCGAGCGCATGACGGACTATTGCCGCTCGCATGTCATCGACCATGTACCAGACCCTTACTATGGCGGAGCGCAGGGATTTGAGAATGTCATCGACATTCTTGAGGACGCATGCCAAGGACTGCTGGAATCGCTCGAATAGGCTTTTCGGGTGGAAGGCTGAAAGATTTTATGTGAACAGGAAGGTTGTTTACCACAAAATGATTATCTTTGCCTGCATGAAAGAATTTGACATCAACATACGCATCAAAGTAAAACAGGAGGATGAACTGTCTGCCATGGAGAGCATCCTTCTTGACAAGGCTCGCCAAGCCACCTATCGCAGCTACTCACCTTATTCTCGCTTCTCTGTAGGAGCGGCAGTGGAACTGGAGGATGGCAGCATCGTGGCGGGCAGCAATCAAGAGAATGCCGCCTACCCGTCTGGCCTTTGCGCTGAACGTACCTGCATGTTCTATGCCAATTCTCGTTACCCGGACTCCCCTATCCGACGGCTCTGCATCGCTGCACGCAACACTGATGGCAATTTCACGCTACGGCCAGTCGCTCCTTGTGGCGCCTGCCGGCAAGCGCTGCTGGAGGCCGAGCAGCGTGCAGGCAAGGACATAGAGATTCTGCTCTATGGCACAGAGTGCATCTATTGCGTTGACAGCGTGCATGCGCTGCTTCCGCTTTGCTTTGACGGTAGTTTTTTAGAATGACCCTTTTTATGCCCATTTGCTGACTTATGCAACCATTAAGAATTTATAAGGCTTCGGCCGGTTCAGGAAAGACGTTCACCTTGGCTGTTGAATACATCTCCCTGCTGGCCATCAACCCGATGGAATATCAAAACATCCTGGCTGTGACCTTCACCAACAAGGCTACTGCCGAGATGAAACAGCGCATCTTGGGAACGCTCTACGGCATTGCGCATGGATTGAAAAGCAGCGACGGATATGTCGAGAAGATATTGGAGAGCCTGAAAGAAAAGGCAACCCTGCCTCAGTATCAAGAAGAGCCCTATCGCTCAGCACTGAGAGAGATGAACTGCCACAAACTGAGACTGCGCGCAAAGGAGGCTTTGGCTAACATCATACACGACTACAGCCGCTTCCACATCACAACCATCGACTCGTTCTTCCAGAGCATTGTTCGCGAAATTGCCTACGAACTGGAACTTTCTACAAAGCTGAAGGTGGAGCTGGACGAAACAGAGGTGCTTTCCAATGCTGTGGAACAGATAATAGAGCAGCTGAAAGAGGACTCAAGCGAATTCCGTACCATCATCGAGTTCATCGAGGAGAAAATCAGAGAAAACCGTTCGTGGCAAGTCGAAGAGACTGTAAAGGAGTTTGGCAGCAACATTTTCAAGGAAAAATACCTGATTCATGGCGAAGAGATGCGCAAGCAGATAACGGACTTCGGCGCCATCTTCAAATATCGCAATGTCATCAACGACTATCTGAGCCAGAAGAAGCAGGATGTCATCAATCTGGGCATCCAGATGAAGCAAGCCTATGAAAGCATAGGAATGACGGAAAAGGACGGCAGCAAGAGTGTCGTCACATTCATAGAGAAGGTGTGCGCCTACCAAATAACAGAGCCAACCAATAATGCCAAAGGTACATTCTCTGACACTATAGAGGAGCACATCACAAACAGCGAGAAATGGTTCAAGAAGGGGTCGAAGAATCAAGCATGGCTCAAGCCGCGCGTTGAACTGACGCTGATGCCTTTGCTGGCAGAAACCTTCAAGGCACACGACGAATATGTCAGCCATTTGCTTACTGTCCATGCCATAGGCCAGCACCTCTACTCGCTGATGCTGCTCAACAAGATTAGCCAGACGGTGAAATCGCTGAATGAGGAGAGCAGCCGATTCCTCCTTTCTGAAACAGCCAATTTCCTGCGCAATGTCATCAACAACCAAGACATTCCTTTCATCTACGAAAAGACTGGTGCTGTCATCAAGCACATCATGATTGATGAATTTCAAGATACCTCCACCCTGCAATGGAGCAACTTCAAACCGCTCATCCTGAACAGCCTTGCCACCGATGGTTCATGCCTGATTGTGGGTGACGTGAAGCAGAGCATCTACCGATTCCGTAACTCTGACTGGCAGATACTGAACAGCATAGAACAAGACGAAGAACTTAAGAACCACATGGGAAAAATCCCTGCCACGTACAATTTCCGTTCTTCAAGAAATGTGGTGGAATTCAACAATGAGCTGTTCAAGAATGCAGTCAACATCATGAAGGAAGACTGCCCTGCCCTCTCCTTAGCTTATGGCGATGTGAAACAGATAGCCAAGAAAGAAGAACATGCGGGTTTTGTACGGATAGAGAACATCGACTATCACAGCATCGACACGGAAAACCTGCCTGCGACTTGGGCAAAAGAAACAGCTGAAAACTATCATGAAGCAACCTTGCAGCGCATTCAACTATCAGTCAAAGAACTAATAGACAATGGCGTGAAAGCCAACGATATTACAATTCTCATACGGACCAACAATGAAGTACAGCTCATCAGCGATTACTTCAATCAACACCCTGATGTGGTCAACGTAAAGATTGTGTCTGACGATGCCTTCAGGCTCGATGCTTCGCCAGCCATCAACATCATCATTTGTGCATTGAGAGTGCTGGCCGAGCCAAGCAGCTCGCTGCATCTCGCCGCTCTCACCTATCATGCCTCCTCTATTCCGTCAGCCTTCAATCAGGAGGAGCAGGAAAAGATGCGATACCTTCCCATCGCAGAGCAAGTCGAACGCATTTATCAAATGTTCGACCTCGACCAGTTACCCCATCAGGACGCCTACCTCTTCTTCTTCAACGATCTGATAGAGCAGTTCTGTCAGGAAAACCTCACAGACCTCGATACATTCTTGCAAGCGTGGGATGAGAAACTTTGCGAGAAGACCATTCCCAACGGAACGGCAGATGGCGTGCGCATCATGACGATGCACAAGTCTAAGGGTTTGGAATTCTCCAGTGTCATCATTCCATCATGTTCGTGGTCCATCAAGCCCAAAGACAAAGAAGTGATATGGTGTATGCCCAAGCAAGCGCCTTACAACATGATGCCGCTTCTTCCCATCAGCGTCAATCGAGCCAAGAACAACAGCATTTTTGCCGATGACAGAAAAGAAGAAGAGTTGAAAACACTAGTGGACAATATCAATGTATTGTATGTAGCATTCACTCGTGCCAAGAATAACCTCATCATACTGACAGGCAACAAGTTGGGAGAAACATTGAATGAGAATGCACCCATAGAAAGCGCGCAGTCATTCCTCATCAGGTCTATCCCTGAGCAGATGCAGAAGAGCGATATTGATGGCATTATCACCCGTTATGAGCTGGGGACTATCGTTCCCACTCAGGCTCCAAAAGAAGAAAAGGAAAAGAACGTCATGGAGTGCGAATACGACTCATTGCCCGTATCGTTCGTCTCACATCCGTCAGCAGCGACATTTCGCCAAAGCTACGAGTCAGACCTGTTCATCACCCAAGACTCTCCCAATCCACGCTCGCAGAAGCATGCAGAACGCATCCGTCTCATCAGTTTAGGAAATCTCTATCACAGCATATTCCAGCACATCCACATTCCCAATGATGTGCCCCATGCCATCCAAATGCTGAAATCAAAAGGATGCTTTGGTACATTGCTCGATGCGAAGGAAGCACAGGTTACCGTTACCAAACTGATTGAAGGCATTGCAGAGAATCACCCCGAATGGTTCTCGCCCGAATGGCAAACACTTAACGAGCGCGCCATCCTCTACCTCGAGAACAAAACACTGAAAACCAAGCGACCAGACCGCGTCATTGTCAAAGGGAACCAAGCCATCATCATCGACTACAAGACAGCGCAAGGCGTCATCAAGACAGAAGCAGACGGGTGCCTTGTCGCTCCCAAGGACAACAGGGAACAACTGGAAAATTACAAAGAGCTGCTGCTGCAGATTGGCTATACGGACGTAAAAGCCTTCTTGTGGTACATACTTGATAATATCATTATTCCTATATAATAACTAACTAACAAATGAAAACAAAGAGAACCGCTTTTTTGCTGACCATGCTTGCCAGCATGACAACAGCTACACCAACCTATGCACAGTTTGAAGGATTCGGCATGGGCGGATTCAATATGGGGAACTTCAATAGTGAAGCACACCAAGATGGAACAGCTGGAGTCCAATCTACCTGTCATCACCATTACCACCAATACCCCTCTGAATGCCCAGAAGAAAGTCGGTGCCAAGATGAGTATCGGAGATTACGAAGGAGACATCGGCATCAAGCTGCGTGGAAACAGCTCGCTATCTTTCAACCAAAAGAAATACACCATTGAAACAAGAGATGAAAACGGGAACGAGCTAAAGGCGGCTCTGCTGGACATGCCAGCAGGCAAAGATTGGGTGCTTCTCGCACCTTATAACGATGTGTCTATGGCACGCGACCCACTCGCCTTCCAGCTGTGGAGAGACATGGGACATTGGGCACCACGCACACAAATGGTCGAGGTGCTGATGGATGGTGAATACCTTGGCGTCTATATCCTCTCAGAAGCAATCAAGCGAGGCTCTTCACGCGTCAACATTCCCAAACTGCAAGCGGAAGACACTGAGGGCATCAACCTGACAGGCGGATACATCCTACGCATCGATACCTATAACGAGGAGGACGCCACATTCCCCTCTAAAGTGCCAGGCATTGGCGAAGGGAGCATGAACAGCCAGATTACATGGTCATGCATCTATCCTAAAAAGAAGAATCTGCAGCCAGAACAAATGGCTTACATCCAGAACTACATCGACGAGATGGAGCAAGCCATTCAATCAGAGAATTTTGCAGACCCTCAGCAAGGTTATGCAAAATACATTGACGTGCCCTCGTTTGTCGACTACTTCATCCATACAGAACTGAGCTTAAATGCTGATGGATACAAAAGAAGCGCCTACTTCTACAAGGAGCGGCAAAATGCTGACGGTACAGGGGGGAAGCTCTTTGCTGGATCGGTTTGGGACTACAACTTGGCTTATGGGAATTGTAATTTCTGTAATGCGGACAAAATCGACGCATGGTGCTACGAAGGAGGCAACACACAACCAACCCCAGCCTTGTGGCAGCGATTGCTGCAAGACCCAGCTTTCCGAAAGGCTGTAAAGGAACGCTATCAGTCATTACGAAAGACTAGTCTAAGCAATAAAGCCATCATCGACTACATAGACCAGCATGCTCAACTCGTGGCGCAGGCAAAAGATCGCCACTTCAAAGAATATCCAGAACTGCTGGAGAACGAACATGTAAAGAAGGACAACGAACGCCAGACACAAAAGGATGGACAGCAACCACAAGGTATGTTTGGAGGATTTGGAATGTTTGGCCGAGTTGGTGGATTTGGAGGTTTCCCCATGATGCAAGGCGGAGGATTTGGAGGAGGCAATGCTATCTCATGGTTTGCCGCCTATCGCGTAAGTTCTTACGAAGAGGAAATAAAAATTCTCAAACAATGGCTTGCTAACCGCCTCGACTTTCTCGATCAAAACATAGACCGTTTCGACAAGGACTTCGAACCACGCATACAGAAACCTGCCGAGAGAGCGCCCATGAACAACGGCGGATTTCCCTTCTTCCCTTTTCCTGGTATGTAAACCAGCTCTAAATAGTATTTACTTTTGCAAACAACAGCTTAGCATCCTCATAACATGACACCATTCCTGAAACTTGTGGCAGATGACCTTTACAGAAAGCTTGGAGGCAATTTCCAAGACACCTGTATCATCTTTCCTAATAAACGTGCATCGCTTTTCTTTACAGAATATCTGTGGAGCAACAGCAATGGCGAAACGATGTGGACGCCAGAATACACCAGCATCAGCGAGTTGTTTGCAAGCCTGTCAGATTATACTACAGGGGACTCTATCTTTCTTGTCTTGAAGCTTTGGGAGGTGTACAGGGAGAAAATGCAACCCACCAAGCCGCTCGACCAGTTGTATGCACTGATGGAGACGATGTTGAGCGACTTCCAGGACATCGATAACAACATGGTCGATCCGTCGAAATTGTTCCTGAATATTGCGGAACTGAAAGAGATGACAGACTTTTCATTTCTAGAAGACGAACAGCGTGAGGCCATTGAATTATTTTTTGGAAAGTTCTTTACAGAACGCAATGCAAACACGCCGCTAAAAAGCCAGTTCAAAACGCTGTGGAACAAAATGACGGAACTATATGAGGCTTATCAAGCAGCACTGCTCGATACGGAAGAGGAGCCAATGCTTTATGAAGGCATGCTGAAGCGCAAGGTTGTCGAAGCATTGACAGGAATGGATGAGGATGCAAGAATGCGTGTGGATGCAAGGCTATCCGCAAAGACTTACGTAGCAGTCGGCTTCAACGTGCTGAACAAGACAGAAATGGAGCTATTCCGCTACATCAAGCAAAATCGTGATGCCAAGTTTTATTGGGACTATGACATCGCCTACACAAAGCCTTTCATACACAACGGAGAAAGAGGGACAAAAAGACCAGAAGGAGTACTAAGTAAGTATGAGGCCGGGCAATTCATTTTAGAAAACATTAGGTTACTTGGCAATGAGTTTGAGGGGCAAGACCTGTTTAACAATATGCGCCAACCCAAGAAAATATCCTTCATTCAATCACCAACAGAAAATGCACAGACACGCTACATCAATGAGTGGATGAAAGTTCACGTGGGAAATGACAAGCCGTTAAAAGAATCGGCTGTCATTTTATGTAACGAGAATCTACTGCAACCCGTATTGTATAGCATCGGCGAAACAGATACCATCAACGTAACAATGGGTTATCCGCAAACCGAAACGCCCGCCTATTCGTTGGTACAGGCTTTGCTGGAACTACAGATGCACGGCCACACCATGTCTGGCGCATGGAGATACAAAAACGTTGCAGCAGTACTGAAGCATTCGTTTATCCAAAAGCTAGCAGGTAAAGATTGCAACGAAAAGTTACATGAACTAAAGAAGAAAAACGTTGTGTTTCCTGGACCAGAACGATTTGCTGATAACGAAATCATGCAACGCATCTTCACGCATGTAACAGGTAAGAATTTGACATCATATCTGGCAGACATCATTTCTATGGTGGGGCACAGCTACCAAACTCATAAGAGTGACGAAGACAACTCACTGCAAATCTACAAAGAATGCATTTTTACAGCATATACCATCATTAACCGCATCCACACGTTGCAAGAAGGACACACTGCACTGGCTGTGAGCGATGAGACGCAGGCACGCCTCATCCTGCAGCTGATGAGCCAAGCAACTATTCCGTTCCATGGCGAACCTGCCATCGGACTACAAGTGATGGGGCTGTTAGAAACCCGCAATATTGACTTCAGAAATATCATCATGCTCTCTGTCAATGAAGGCCAAATGCCCAAAGGAGACAAACGAACTTCTCTCATCCCCTATACACTACGCGCTGCCTACGGCTTGACCACCATAGAACGAGAAGTAAGCTTATACGCCTATTATTATTACCGATTGCTACAGCGCGCTGAAAACGTCACCCTCCTTTACAACTCAAGCACAGAGGGAGGGGGGAAAGGAGAAATGTCCCGTTTCATGCTTCAAACGCTCGCAGAAAAAGAAGAACTCTTCGGACATGGTCAAGAAATCGAATTGAAGGCTTTTACTGCTTCTAGCGAAACCTTAAAAATTGAGGCTATTAGCGTGAAAAAAGACGCAGAAGTGATGAAGAGTCTGCATCAGCGATTCAACGAAGAACGCATTCTTTCTCCTTCAGCCATTAACACCTACATGAAGTGTCCGCTCAAGTTTTACTTCACCTATGTAGCAAGAATACGCCCTGAAGATGAGGTGTCGGACGATGTAGACAAAGCGATGTTTGGCACCATCTTTCACGATGCCATGCACCATCTCTACGAACCATACGAAGGAAGGCCATTCCATAGCAGCGAAGTCAAGAAGCTGGCTGAAGACGAGACCTTGATAATCCAGATGCTTAACAATGCCTTTGCTATCAATCTCTTCCATTATCCAGAAACAGACACCAACGGCAAGCACATCAACTACGGAAGAGAAAAGAAACTGCAACTCAATGGAACACAGCTCATCAATCGCCATGTTATCAAGGATTTTATCATCAATCAGATAAAAGCAGACGCGCAGATGGCTGAAGATTTAGAGAAACAAGGAGGATGGTGGCAAATCGTCAGCCAAGAAAGCACTTATACCACAACACATCGTGGTCTCCTTTTTGGCGGTATTATCGACAGGCTCGACTTGCTTCACACCCCAGACGGAGACCGCATCCGAATCGTTGACTATAAAACCAGCAGCAAGCAGCATTCGGCAAAAACGGTAAATGAACTCTTCGACCTTGAGAAATGCACAGGGAATTATCACATCATGCAAACCCTGTATTACTGCATGGTCTTAACTGCTCCTTCTTCCCCCTACACCAACATTCCTGTCGTGCCCGCCCTCATGTATTGTGCAAAAAACTACGGAAACAACTACTCTGGCATTGTCAAACTCACCTCTCCAGATGTAGACAAAAAGAAGGAAATAGAAGATTTCAAGCAAGAATACGAAGAAGAGTATAGAAGTCTGCTGGAACAGAAAATCGATGAAATCTTCACGCCTTACGAGGAGAATACTCCCCATGGCATTTTCTCGCAATGCTCTGATGAACAGAATTGTGCATTCTGTGATTTCCTTTCCTTCTGCCAGCGACATCCTTCCGATTCGTATAGTACGCATTAGAGTTGCTTGTAAAAAATGAACATTCAAACCATATGGAAAAGTTTGAAATCAACATCCTCGGCTGTGGTGCAGCCCTTCCAACACCACGCAGACTTAGCTCCTCACAGATTGTCAACATCCGTGAGAAGCTGTTCATGCTCGACTGCGCTGAAGGGGCACAAATGGCATTACGACGTTCAAGGCTAAGCTTCTCGCATTTGCAAGCCATCTTCCTCACTCACTTGCATGGCGACCACGTGTTTGGGCTCATGGGACTTTTATCAACCTTCGGGCTGCTCGGCCGCATTCAAGATTTGCACATCTATGGACCTCAAGATCTGCAACGTGTATTCCAGCCACAAATCGACTACTTCTGTGCAGATTCCCCTTATCAAATCATACTCCACGAAGTAGACTCCAAAACTCCTCAGATTATCTACGAAGACCGTTCAGTCGTCATCTCAACCCTACCGCTCAAGCATCGTATTCCATGCTGCGGCTATCTCTTCCGTGAAAAACCAACCCCACGACATATTCGGCGGGACGTCATCGACTTCTATCAGATACCCATCTCACAGATTAACAATATCAAGGCAGGACTGGATTGGACCACAGAAGACGGAACGTTCATCCCTAATGACCGCCTGACGACTCCCCCCGACCCTGTCCGTTCTTATGCCTACTGCACCGACACAGCCTATCGTCCTCAATTAGCAGAAATGTTGAAAGGCGTGACCTGCATTTATCACGAGGGAACATTCACCCAGGAACATGAGGTACTTGCAAAGAAAACCTTCCACAGCACAGCCGCACAAGCAGCACAAATAGCACTCGATGCTCAAGCCTGTCGCCTCATTATCGGTCACTTTTCTTCACGATACAAATCAGAAGACGTTCTCCTCCATGAAGCTCAACAAATATTTCCCAACACAATCCTTGCAGAAGACGGAATGAAAGTTGTGCTATAAAGGCAAGTTTCCTAATCATAACATGAAAACTCATCAACAAAAAAAGGCTGGGAATCTCCAGCCTTTTTTTGTTGCACCCAAAGTCAGCAAATGCTTATTTTTCTGCTTTCGTTTCTTTCTCTGTTTTCTTGCTTACAGGGACATCGGTCATGTCACCTACCACAAAGATTCTTGCCAATTCATCCTTACAGTTTGAAATGATGGTAATGTACTGTTTGAAACGACCCGGCATCTTATTTGACCCATCATATACCACAGAGATTTCGCCAGAAGCACCAGGAGCAATAAAGTCTTTAGGATAATTTGCAACAGTACAACCACAACTTACACGCACAGAATTGATGACAAGTTTAGCCTTTCCTACATTGGTGAACTTAAACACACACTTACGAACAGGTTCGTCCATAGAAAAAGTTCCCAAATCAACAGTTGTCTTCTCAAACTTAATCTCAGGATATTTCTTAGCTTGTACACCAAGCGTCAAGGCGAAAAACGCCAACAACATCAATAGTTTTGTCTTCATATAGTCTTATCTGTATTTGTTTGCTGTGCAAAAGTAACACAAAATCCCATTAAAAAGATAAAAGTCGCCTGAATTTCAGTTTTTTTTTGTAATTTTGCACGATTTTTGTGCCAATAAGGCATGATTTCATAACAGGAAACAAAACTATTAATTATAATGATGAATAAAAACACACTTACAGGTTTCGTTTTGATGGCTCTTGTCGTCTTTGGTTTCGCAGCATACGAGAACCACTCTCGCAGCATTCAGGCAGAAGAGATGCGCATACAAGACTCCATCAATGCCGTAAACTATGCTAAAGAAGTAAAAGAAGAACAAAAGAAAGCTGAAAAAATCGCAGAGGAAATTGCAGATACGCTCAATCCTCTTTTCGAAGCACGCACAGGAAAGGCTGGAGTCACTGTCATCGAGAACGAGCTGCTGAAAGTCACGCTGACAAATCTGGGCGGTCAGATGCAGAAAGTGGAGATGAAAGACAGCACCTACAAAAGCCAAGATGGCAGCAACATCGTCCTGTTCGACAGGGAAGAGCAGAACATGCGCTTCTTGTTAGACGGTAAAACAGCCAACATCATCACCGACGAGCTCTTTTTCACACCGACAGACATAACAGAAAATGGTGTGACAATGCACTTGCCTATCGCTAACGGCTCAATCGACATCATCTACTCGCTCAAGCCCAACTCATACATCCTCGACATGGATGTAAAGGCAAACAACCTCGAAGGCTTCTTCCCATCCAACACCAAGTCCATGCAAATAGAATGGACAGAGGATATGAGGCAGCAAGAAAAAGGCTACGACTTCGAAACTCGTTATGCCACCATCACCTACAGAGACACAAACGGTGACACACAAGAGCTGTCAGTAACAGGTAGCGATGCAGAAGAGGATGAGTTTGAAGAAAAAGCTGAATGGATTGCCTACAAGACTCAGTTTTTCAGCCAGATATTCATAGCAGATTCCCCATTCAGCATCAACAGCATGTCCTCGTCACAGCTCGAGAAAGGCTCTGGCTATCTGAAAACCTACCAGGCCAGCCTTACAACAGCATTCGACACAAAGGGAATCAAGCCAAGCAGTTTCCATTTCTACCTTGGTCCTAACAAGTTCTCCACCTTGGCAAAGAACGAGGACCTCCTTGCGTCAGAAGAAGACCTCGACCTGCAATCCCTCGTATACATGGGCTGGCCAGTCATCAAGTGGATCAACCGCTTCGTCTTCCTCTATGCCTTTGACTTCCTCACAGGACTCGGCTTGAACATGGGAATTGTTTTGGTGCTTCTCACCCTCATCGTGAAAATCATCGTATTCCCACTGATGAAGAAATCCTACCTCTCTTCAGCCAACATGCGCGTGTTGCGCCCTAAGATGGACGAAATCAGCGCCAAGTATCCCAAGCCAGAAGACGCCATGCTAAAGCAGCAGGAAATCATGAAACTCTATAGCGAATACGGTGTAAGTCCTATGGGCGGATGCATGCCAATGCTCATTCAGATGCCAATCTGGATTGCCCTGTTCAACTTCATCCCTAACTACATAGAGATGCGTGGCGAGTCATTCCTTTGGGCAGACGATCTCTCCACCTATGACGACGTCATCAACTGGGGCTTCAACATCTGGGGCATCGGCGACCACATCTCCATATTCTGCGTCCTCTGGTGCGTGGCAACCGTTGCAACTTCCATCGTCACTCAACGCCAGCAACAGTACTCCATGACCGCAGAGCAACAGCAACAAATGAAAATGATGAAATGGATGATGTATCTCATGCCACTCATCTTCTTCTTCTCATTCAACAGCTACAGCTCTGGACTCAACTGGTACTACTTCATCTCCTCATTAGTGAGCGTGCTCATGATGTGGGTTCTGCGCAAGACCACAGACGACAACAAGCTGCTGGCCAAACTGGAGAAGCGCCATGCTGAACGCAAAGCAAGTGCCGGAGACAAGAAAAAGACATCAAGCATTATGGAACGCTTGCAGGCTATGCAGGAAAAACAGATGGAAATTCTCAAGCAGCAGCAAGAAGAAAGAAATAAACAAAAGAACTAATTAATACGCATTTAGAGTTAGAAGCCCCAACTGCCATTCCGCGCAGACGGCTTCTAACTCTAAACGCATCAATACTAACTCTAAAATTCAATACAATGGCAAAACATGGACATCCTCAAGGACTCTACCTGCTCTTCGTGACCGAAATGGCAGAACGCTTCAGCTACTACGGCATGCGAGCACTCTTCGTCCTCTATCTCGTCGCTGCATTCTTCGACAGCGCTGAGGCAAGCCAAATCTATGGTTCCTACACAGGACTCGTTTACCTCACCCCACTGCTGGGCGGATACATCGCCGACCGCTACTGGGGCAACCGCCGCTCCATCATCGTAGGCGGAGCAGTTATGGCATTAGGACAATTCCTCATGTTCGCATCAGCCTGCTTCGTGCAACAAAGTATCTTCACCGACCCCACAACTGGCGGTGTCATCAGCGAGTCTGTCAATAACAGCCTCTCACTCACCCTCATGTTTGCAGGACTTACAGCGCTCATCATCGGAAACGGTTTCTTCAAGCCCAACATCTCCACCATGGTGGGCGACCTTTACGCGCCACAAGACCGCCGCAAGGATTCTGCCTTCACCATCTTTTATATGGGTATCAACGTCGGCGCATTCATCGCTCCACTCGTATGCGGTTCTATCGCCTCAGGTGGCAACTGGATGAATCCTGGCGCATTCAAGTGGGGATTCTTCTGCGCAGGCGTAGCCATGGTGCTGTCCATCGTTGTCTTCATCATCGGTAAAAACAAATACCTCAAGACCCCAGACGGACTCGCTATCGGACTCCCTCCTGCACAAAGCCAGCTGCTGCAACAGAAAGAGACCCAAGCAAAAGCTGAAGATGCAGCACCAAAAGCCAAGAATTCACCTCTTCGCCTGTGGGGATGCCTGCTGGGAGCCATCGCGCTGTTCGCCGTGTTCTCTTTAGATGTCAACAACTTCAATGACTACATCTCAGCAGCCATCTACGCCATTTCCATCGCACTCCCAGTCTTCATCATCACAGACAGAGGATTGACCACAGTCGAGAAAATGCGCATCGGTGTCATCTACATCATCGCAGTCTTCGTCATCTTCTTCTGGAGCGCCTTTGAGCAGGCAGGCTCATCACTGACCATCTTCGCTGATCAGCAGTGCGACCGCACCATCGGCGACTGGGAAATGCCAACCACATGGTTCCAGTCTATCAATCCAATTGTCGTAGTCACCTTCGCCCCCATCATGGCAACCCTTTGGGAAACACTCGCCAAATACAAGCTCGAGCCAGCATCACCAGTGAAGCAAGCAATCGGCCTCCTGCTCCTCGCCATCGGATATGCCATCATCGCCTTTGGCACAGATGGACTCGGCGAAGGACAGAAAGCATCTATGTGGTGGCTCTTTGCTCTCTACTTCACTCACACAATCGGTGAACTCTCTCTCTCTCCAATCGGGCTTTCTATGGTCAACAAGCTCTCCCCCGCTCACCTCGCATCTCTGCTGATGGGTGTATGGTTCATGAGCAATGCAGCGAGCAACATCCTTGCCGGCGAGCTTGCCACACTTCTTCCTATTGCAGGACAGCCTGTTCGTTCATTCCTCGGTTTTGAAATCGCAACACTCACCGACTTCTTCACCCTCTTCGCTGTCATGGCAGGCGTTGCAGCAATCCTCCTGTTTGCTCTTTGCCCACTATTGAAGAAGATGATGAAAGGCGTAGAATAAACCGAATTAAACATACTTTTATTCTCGACAGCGAAAAGCAACAAAAAAGACATCCGCAATGCCAGGCAAAGGTGTTGCGGATATCTTTTTCAACGAGGATGAATACTAAGAGAGTTTAATCGCATTAAACGATTAATTATCAGCAAGATAAACAATAACAACTTGTTTGTCTCGCTGTTGTTTTATGTTGTTTTATGGTGCAGTTTGTTTGTCTAAAATACGTTCTTTTATATAAAAATGGAGTTTGTTTGTCTAAAATACATTACCTTTGTGCATCCTCGGAAATATTAAAACAAAAGGAAACGTATGGGAAGACCTAAAAGATTATATCCGTTGGGCAAATATCGTCTCCGCATACCACAAAATAAGCAAAAATACATGAGACGGTAATATTCTGCTAACCAAATTATGCTT
>JAUMXY010000020.1 GCA_030528885.1 Bacteroidales bacterium
GAGGTACTGGAGGGGAAGAGGGGGGGGAGGGAAAAGGAAAATACGCGCGGAACCCGGATAAGGGAAACCGCGCGTATTATATATAATAATGTGTAAGATTGTCTTGTTAGTTAGCCCCGTCTTCCACATAACAACCCGAAGGGTCTGGATTGTTGTAGGAACGAACCGCTTCGTTATTGTCTATTTCTCCGTCTGGAAGGACAAGATTCATCCATGCCGGACGTGTCGCGGTGTTCATCTGAGCGTCGCCTCCGAATGTAGAGCCTTCATAGCGGCGTGTCACGCCCTTGTTCAATCGCTTGTAATCGAAGTAATTTCGTCCTTCTCCCCATAATTCGACACGTTTTTGGAAGAAAATCTCTTCAATGAGATTGTCTCCTGAATACTGATAGTCAGGATTACGGTGATTCCTCATGAATGCTGTGAGCAAAGTTTCGGCCTCATCCTCTCTCCCCATCTGAGCAAGAGCCTCCATCTCGATAAAAATCATCTCTTCCACACGCATAAGAGGCACAGAAACGGCTGATGCCACATTGTAGTCGTGGGGTTCTCCCTCGCCTGGGCGAATCTTGACTGAGGCATAATCTGGCATAGCGTCAAACATCCCCTTGTCGCAATAACCCACTAAATCATATAGCGCATGCCCTTGTGGTGCTTTCCAAGATAGTTTTCTGAAGTCGGTGTCTGGGATACGGTTATAGAAACGCGCATCAACTTTTACGAAAGGACCGACTGCCGCATACCCATAAGAAACCTCGTTTGAGGCCCATGAAGTCCAGTTGTTAATAATAGATTGGACCGCTGTACCCTCCTTTGAAAAGGAGTATCCCCACAGCCAAGCACTATTGAATGTGTTAAATCCTGTAGACACATCGGTCCATTGCGCTTTTGTCAACGGGACTCCCCCTTCCTGGGCTGCCTTGGCATACCTTGCAGCAGCAGCAAAACAATCATTGGCTGCAAGACTCTCGTCATAATGGGCACCAAATTCTTTCAGGAAAGACCCATGCCACATGTATGCCCGAGCAAGAAGGCCGCAAACCGCGTAGTAGCCGGGGAGGGTCTTGTCTTCCACACATCCTACCTCCTCGATAAAGCTCAACGCCTTTTCAAGATCTTCTTTTATATAATTAAACGCATCCGTATGAAACACACGAGGGTTGTTGCGAACATCCTTTTCGCTTGTTGTTTCAAAGACAAAAGGTACAGTCAAGCCGAACACGTCTTTCCCATCCTTATTTATCTGCGACTTCCCGTCGTTAGGAAGAAATTCATACATCCGAGCCGCATCAAGATAGATTGCCGCCCGGAAGGCATGCCCTGCTGCAAGATATTGCTTCTGGGTGTCATTAGCCGTCTGCGGATTGATATTGCCAAGCAGCGCATTAGCTGTCATGCAGGTCCTATAAAGAGTCACCCAAACAAGTTCCACTCCAGAAGAATTTGCTCCCACACCCTCATTCATTGACCATTTATCATACCAATCGTAAAAATGCGGTTCTATAACATATTCTTCACCCATTATATCAAGAATATGCATGATAGAACCTATTCCATAGTCATCAGACCTGTCATCTCCCAATACATCAGACATTGACAATGAAGCAGACATTCCCCACAGCAAAGCCTCTGTACTTGAGGCATTTCCAGACAGTTGCTCCGAAGAGACAGCAGATGTCAAATCCGCCTCGTCAATACACCCGGACAACAGAAAAGCTGCTGCCGCCAACAACATTGTTCCAAACTTCTTGTATCTCTTTTTCATACCTTCTACTCCTTTCTTAAAAAACAATTTGAATACCACCAGAAATAGTTCTGACAGCAGAATGATAAGCAGCCGAAGAGCCTACGCCTGTCATCGACTGACGAGGGTCCAATCCCTTTCGCTGTGAGAACAGCGCTACATTATCAGCATTAACTGACAAACGTATCTTGTCAATCTTCATCTTGCGCGTCCAAGCAGCAGGCAATGTCCACCCAATATTTATACTATTGATGCTCAAATAAGAAGCGCTTATCAAGAAGCGGTCGGAGCTATCCGAGTTATCACGCTCCCCAAATACAAAAGCAGGGATGGCGGAATCAGGATTGTCAACACTCCATGACTTCAGGATATCCTGATGAATACTCTTTCCATGAGTATCTGCATACGGACTACCCATCAAATCAGCATAATCGTGATCATAAATCTTACCGCCCAACTGGAAGCCACACGCTACGGAAAAATCGAGGCTCTTCCACCTTATACTTGTTCCAAATCCGCCATACAGGTCAGCCAATGCTGTTCCGCAAAGATACTTATCGGCTTCGGAAGACTCAATAGTCTTCTCTACACCTATTGGTGACGTCTTAGCTTCATCTCCATCCGCATAGATATTGCGATACCACATCGACTTACCATTAAGAGCCGGATCATAGACATCTCCCGCATAATTGCTTGCGTTATAAACACCTGCATATTTCCGGCAATAGAACGTATAGAACGACGTTTCTTCGCCCACGAAAAAAGAACCTGACGTATAACCTTTCTTGCCATCCACAGTGAGTGTTTTACGCTCCTCTGGCAGACTCAGCACCTTATTCTTATAATGTGTCAGATTAAAGTCCGCGTTCCATTCCCAGTCTTTCGTCTGAATAATGGCGCCCTCCAACGAGAACTCTATTCCCGAGTTGCGCATATCGCCCACATTGGCATAATAGGACGTATAGCCAGAAGAAGGAGGCAGAGGGAACGAGAAAAGCATATCCGTTGTCTTTCGATAGAAGTATTCAACCGAGCCCTTCAATCTCTGCCCCAGCAGTTCGAACTCTACGCCCGCATTGAAGTTATTGTTCGTTTCCCAGGTAATATCACGATTCCCTTTTTCCAGAGGGAGCACTGCCAAGTTACCATCCACATCCACGACCTTATAGGTGTCCGTATACAGATACTCACCTATGCCGTCATTTCCTTGCGAACCGAAAGACGCCTTGAGCTTCAGCATGTCAACCCAGTCGGCCTTAAAGAAAGGCTCTTTATTTACCAGCCATGCTGCACCCGCCGACCAGAAGTTACCCCATCTGTTTTCTTTCGCAAAACGCGAAGAGGCATCGCGACGATAAGAGAAACTCGCAAACCACTTCATGTCATAGCTGTACATTGCCCGTCCGAAATATCCCTCTGTATTGTAGTTTACCTCACGAGAATCGGACTTTCCCCCTGAAACAGCTCCTGCCAACTCTAAATTTTCTGGAATCAGCATGTTGGTGCGTTCGGCTTTCAGCGAAGAGAATTTCTTCTTGTACGATTCATGACCGAGCATCACCTCCACATCATGTTTCTC
The DNA here is from genome assembly GCA_030528885.1 of Bacteroidales bacterium. Classification (GTDB taxonomy): domain Bacteria; phylum Bacteroidota; class Bacteroidia; order Bacteroidales; family Bacteroidaceae; genus Minthosoma. Next base: position 3,324 of record JAUMXY010000020.1, read on the forward strand.
TGCAAACAAATGATGGTAGTTGAGTATCTGCTGGAAATTCATGGCAAAATCACGACCATGAGATTTATGCAGATAGCCGTTAGTGGGTGCAGCAAACCCATAGTAGGCATTCCACGTATAAGTAGATCTGTATTCATCAATATCCACTGCATTGGAAGATGTAAACTTCAAATCATCTGACAACTTAACATCAATCTTGCCTACAACATCTAATGCATTGCCTTCATATCCATTTTTATTCAGCAAAGCCTCGCCAATAGCATTGGACTCTGGGAATACTGGACGAACAAACCCCATACTGCCCGATCTACCAGGCAATCCGAAATCATACATAACAAATCCATTCTCATCCACCATCACATTCCCTTGAGCATCGCGGATATACAGCGGATAGATTGGCGCCAGCCCTGTAGCGAAAGCTAATATATTGCCCGATGATGAGGAATCACCATCATTATCCATCGAATTCGTATCATAATGCGCGTAATTGACATTTACATTCATTTTAAGCCACGGCTTCAGCTCTGTATCCACTTTCAAGCGCGCTGTGATACGCTCATAATCTGTAGCAGGGACTATTCCCTCATTTTTCAGATAACCAAATCCCGTATAGAAAGAGGTTTTGTCTGTCCCCTGCGTTACAGCAACATTGTATTCTTGTCGGAATCCGTTCTTATAAGCCGCGTCCATCCAGTCGTCCGCTTTCAGACAATAACCATTCACCACATTACCCATTGTGGCATGAGGATTCAGCTTGCCGTCCTCGCCTATCAGAGATTCTCCCTCTGGCACATGATATACATTGTATGCTAATCCATAACTGCCTTCTATCAGATTGTCGAGAGCATACTGATGAGCATCCGACTCGTTCATGCCCTTACGCATCACAGCCTGATTCTTTAGTGCCTGATAATACAGCTCGTAATACTGCCCGGGAGAAGTTATCCTATCATAATCAGCCACACCCTTGCTGGTAATGCCCCATTTTGCATCAACGGTTATTTGAGCCGATTTGCCGCGCTCTGCCTTTTTGGTGGTAATCATAATGACGCCATTTGCTCCACGCGCACCATAAAGAGCATTGCTTGCGGCATCTTTCAGCACCGTCATGCTCTCCACGTCAGCAGGATTGATTGTGTTCAAATCGCCATCATACGGAACCCCATCGAGAACGATGAGAGGACTTTTGCTCGCATTGATTGACCCGATGCCTCGAATACGGATGACAGGGGTGGTCTGTCCAGGCTGTCCTGAAGCATTATACATCTGGACTCCAGCCACTTTATTCGTCATAGCATCCAGCACATTGCTCTTCTGAACCTCAGCAATGGCCTCCGCTCCGACCACAGCTGCCGAACCCGTGAAAGACTCCTTAGTGGCCGTACCGAATGCCACTACAATCTGTTCTTGGAGAGCCGTCAGCGCTGATTCCAGATAAACCTCAAGCACTGGCTTGATGGCCACCTCCTTGGTTTTCATTCCCACATAGGAAACAATTAGCGAGTTGGCTGCCTCAGGAAGGTTTTCAATGACAAACCTTCCATCCATATCAGTAGCCTTTCCTAAGCCGTCTGTCCCCTTCACCAACACGGAAGCGCCTATCACGGGCTCTCCTGTTTCGGCATCCAGCACTGTGCCCGACACCTTCCGCTGCGCATAAGCTGAGGCTACAGCTATGAAACAAAGAAAGAGGGCAAAAAAAGATTTTTTTCTCATAATATTTTCGCTTTAAGTAACAGTTGCAAATATATTGCTTTTTTAACAAAAAGAAAGAAAAAAACAAAAAAAATCAAAAACAGACGTTCAGACAAAACCTTTGTTGTCCCCCAACTGCACAATCGACATGAGACGAGCGCCATTCCGATGTGGAGCACATGGATTCTTTCCCATTCAAACATTGAACGTAATTTCTATATTTTTACGGAGGACATTTTCTGTAATGGGGAAATGAGGGAAAGAAGATTTCCTGACGTGCAATCCCCCCAGGAGCTTTTGCCCCAAGATGCCAACAACGCAAGTTCAAACTCGCTCCATTCACTCTTGTCTTTCATCGAACTTCCGCTAAATTTTGGTGGTTCACGGAAAAAAGCGTAACTTTGTGGTCATGATGAAAAAGAACGAGACATACCGGAACCTCATCGACCAAATCATCAGAGTCGAGAAGAAATACCGTGACCCCGACTTCTCAGCAAGCATGCTGGCCGAAAGGATGGGATTACCCAGCTATGCTCTTTCACGAATACTCAAGTCGACGTACGGCGCCACTTACACCAACATCGTACATGCACTTAGGATACAAGACGCCGCGAGGCACCTGAAAGACAAGCGGTTCGCGCCCTACTCCGTTGACGACATCGGTGTCATGGTAGGCTTCAGCAACCGCCAGTCCTTTTTCAGCGCCTTCAAGAAAGCAACAGGCACAACGCCTGAGAAGTTCCGCCTTTCCTAACCTGACCTAATATCATTATCTTATAAAAACTAAAAGAATGAAGTACAAAATCCACACTATTATGATTTCAGCATTCATGGTTGCAGGGTGTTCAAACATCAGCACCCAGCAAGGGAGTCAACAAACCAGCGACTTCGAATACAGCAACGAACGGTTTGCCGACCTTCAGATGTTGCGCTATCGTGTCGACGGCTTTGAGGATTTGACACTAAAACAGAAAACATTCATCTATTATCTGCAAGAGGCAGCCCTGTACGGACGAGACATCCTGTTCGACCAAAACGGGAAATACAACCTTCGCATCAGAAAGATGCTGGAGGATGTATATGTGGGATACCAAGGCGACCGTGAAGACAAAGACTTCAAGGCATTTGAGACATACCTGAAAAGAGTGTGGTTCAGCAACGGCATCCATCACCACTACGCAAGCGAGAAATTTACCCCTGAATTCAGCAAGGAATGGCTATTGGCGCAGACGGAATGTTCCGATGAAATCGCCGAAATCATCTTCAACCCCAACCTGATGAAGAAACGGGTAAATCTGGCAGAAGGCGATGACCTCGTGCAAACAAGTGCCAACAATTACTACGACAACGTGACGCAAGAGGAAGCTGAAGACTTCTACAAACAGCAGAAGGAAGCAGGCGACCCCAAGCATCCAACCATGTACGGCATGAACTCACGCCTCGTCAAGACAGCCGACGGCAAACTTGTTGAAAAGAAATGGACCACGGACGGCTTATACGGAAGCGCCTTGACAAAAATCGTCGAGAACCTCAAGCTGGCACGTCCATACGCTGAAGATGAGCAGCAGAAGAAGGTCATCGACCTGCTCATATCTTACTACGAGACAGGCGACCTTGCCACCTTCGACCAATACTCCATTGCATGGGTTCAGAACACCGAGCCGCTCATCGACTTTGTCAACGGCTTCATCGAGTGCTACGGAGACCCGCTGGGACTGAAGTGCTCATGGGAAAGCATCGTCAACTTCAAGGACCTTGAAGCAACCAAGCGCACAGAGACCCTGAGTTCCAACGCACAATGGTTTGAAGACAACAGCCCTGTAGCGCCCGAATTCAAGAAAAAAGAAGTGAAAGGCATCTCTGCCAAAGTCATCAAGGCAGCCATTTTGGCAGGCGACCTCTACCCCGCAACAGCCATCGGAATCAACCTCCCTAACAGCGACTGGGTTCGCGCTGAGCATGGCTCCAAGTCTGTCACTATCGGTAACTTGACCGATGCTTACAGCCAGGCGGCCAAAGGCAACGGCATGCTGCAGGAGTTCGCCTACGGTCCCGATGAAATCGCATTGATTGAAGCATACGGCGATGCCACCGACGACCTCCACACCGACCTCCACGAGTGCCTCGGCCACGGCAGCGGCCGCCTGCTCGACGGTGTTGACGGCGACAGCCTCAAGGCCTACGGCAGCACCACCGAAGAAGCACGCGCCGACCTCTTCGCTCTCTACTATCTCGCTGACCCTAAACTGGTCGAACTGGGACTCCTGCCCAACGAGGACGCCTATAAGGCCAACTACATCAGCCAAATGCAGAACGGGCTCCTCACCCAGCTGGTACGCATCAATCTCGGCAGCAACATCGAGGAGGCTCACATGAGAAACCGTGCGCTGATTGCGCGCTGGGCATACGAGCACGGCAAGCAAGACAACGTGATGGAGTTGGTCAAGCGAGACGGCAAAACCTACGTGAAAATCAACGACTACCAGAAGCTGCGCAACCTCTTCGGCGAACTGCTCGCTGAGATTCAGCGCATCAAGTCAACAGGCGACTATGCCCAAGCTCAAGCCATCGTCGAGACCTACGGCGTCAAGATAGACCCCGAACTGCACAAAGAGATACTCGACCGCTACAACCAGCTCGACATCGCCCCCTACAAGGGATTCATCAACCCTGTTTACACAGCAATCCGAGATGCTGAAGGCAACATCACCGACGTAGAAATCTCCTACACAGAAAGCTATGCCGACCAGATGCTCAGATACAGCAGAGACTACGGCACATTGCCACTGGTAAACGAATAACACAGGAATGGACAAGGTCATCACCGACATCAAGAAAGAGCTGAGAGCCAACATGAACGGGATTGCCTCAGCCCACATGAGGCAGACAGAAGACTACCGTGTCAACTGGGGTGTGGAACTTCCCCGGCTATCCAGCATCGCCGCCGAGTTCACGCCTGGCAGAGCCTTGGCACAAGCCTTATGGAATGAAAGCACGCGAGAATGCAAAATCCTCGCGTGCATGCTCATGCCAACAGACGAGTTCTCCGAGGAGCTGTGCGACCTTTGGGCAGAAAGCATCCGTACAGACGAGATAGCCACCATGTTCTGCCACTACCTCACGCCCCAGCTCCCCTATGCCTGCTCCAAAGCCTTCGAATGGATAGCTAGCGAACAGCCCATGCTGCAAAACTGCGGATATCTGACCCTCTGCCACTTGCTGCGCAAGTACGAGCTCAGCCCCAGCGCCGCCCACGAGTTCCTGGACCAAGCCAGCGCCTCCTTGGACAATCGGTATGCCATCAAAGCATTGCAGATATATGCCTCATTGAGCGAAGCCCATGCGCAGAGCGTCAAAAAAGTCGCCGATTATTTGTGACAGACAGATAAAAGCCGTACATTTGTACCGTATTATGCGTAGCAACACGGGACAATCCAAACAAAAGGCATGCAACAGGCAGAAACTCCACACCAGCGACTCACCCAGTTCATGACAGAGCAGGGCATGCGGAAAACGCCAGAGCGCTATGCCATTCTGGATACAGTCATCCAGACGAAGGGCCACAATAGCGCCGACCAGATACTTTCCATGATGCCCAGCAACTTCCACGTCAGCCGCGGCACCATGTACAGCACCTTGGCGCTGCTGGTCGAGTGCGGCTTAGCCTACAGCCACCAGATTGACGGCATCACCCTCTACGAGAACGCCTGCGGCAACCCAGCGCACCATCACTACATCTGCACAGGCTGCCACAAAATCTGGGACCTCCACGACGAAGCGCTGGAACGTGCCGCCACCCAGGCCAAGACACCCCGATTCAAGAAGCTGCGCTCCAACACCTACATCTACGGCATCTGCAACATCTGCCAGGCCAAGCTCGCCCGCCTGAGAAAAAAGCTCGAGCGAGAGAAGCAAGCCAACATGAGCCGCGAAGAGCTGCGCTTCGCCCGCATAGACGAGGAGCTGGCAAAAATCGCCGAATGGTTCAAATAAAGCCCCGCGCTGCAGACGCCCATCCACACAGAAATTACAAACCAAACAACCATACAGAAACAATGAAAGCAGATGTTCTTTTAGGTCTTCAATGGGGAGACGAAGGAAAAGGAAAAGTAGTCGATGTGCTCACCCCACGCTACGACGTGATAGCCCGCTTCCAAGGCGGCCCTAACGCAGGACACACCCTCGAGTTCGAAGGCAAGAAGTATGTACTCCGTTCCATTCCATCGGGCATTTTCCAAGGCGACAAAGTCAACATCATCGGCAACGGTGTCGTGCTCGCCCCCGACCTCTTCATGGACGAAGCCAAGGACCTCGAGAAGTCTGGCCACGAGCTCAAGACACGCCTCCACATCTCCAAGAAAGCCCACCTCATCATGCCAACCCATCGCCTGCTCGATGCAGCCTACGAGGCAGCCAAAGGCAAAAACAAAGTAGGCACCACAGGCAAGGGCATCGGTCCTACCTACACAGACAAGACCAGCCGCAACGGCTTGCGTGTAGGCGACATCCTCGACCACTTTGAAGAGAAATACGCAGCCCACAAGGCACGCCACGAAGAGATACTGCAAAGCCTCAACTACACCAACTACGACATCACCGAAGTAGAAAAGAAGTGGCTCGAAGGCATCGCCTACCTCAAAGAATTCACATTGGTTGACTCCGAGCACGAAATCAACAACATCCTCAAAGAGGGCAAGTCCGTCCTCTGCGAAGGCGCCCAAGGTACCATGCTCGACGTTGATTTCGGATCGTATCCATTCGTTACGTCTTCCAACACCATCTGTGCAGGCGCCTGCATCGGCCTCGGCATCGGTCCCAACAAGATAGGCGACGTGTTCGGCATCATCAAAGCCTACTGCACACGTGTAGGCGCAGGCCCATTCCCCACAGAGCTGTTCGACGAGACAGGAGCACAGATGCGCGCCATCGGCCACGAATACGGAGCAGTAACAGGCCGCGAGCGCCGCTGCGGCTGGATAGACCTCGTAGCCCTGAAATACGCCATCATGGTCAGCGGCGTCACCAAGCTCATTCTGATGAAGAGCGACGTGCTCGACGGCTTCGACACCATCAAGGCATGCACCGCTTACAAGCTCGCCGACGGCAGCGTCATCGACTACTTCCCCTACGACATCAGCGACGGCCTCATCGAGCCAGTTTACACCGAGCTCCCAGGCTGGAAGACAGACCTCACCAAGATGACCAGCGAGGCAGAATTCCCACAAGCATTCTCCGACTACATCGCATTCCTGGAGAAAGAGCTGGAAACTCCTATCGCCATTGTCAGCGTAGGACCCGACCGCGCACAAACTATCGAAAGATAAGAGCCTTGAAACAATTACTATTATCGTTCAGCATCATCATCATACTGACCACCTGCTGCACTACCAACAGGGGGCGGTATGATGATTTTCTTGTTCAGATAGACAGCCTCACAGCCACCCATGCCGACAGTGCACGACAGCTGCTGTCCACCCTTGACAAGCAAATGAACGAAGCCCCCCAATCCACCCAAGCCTACTACCAGCTCCTGCGCGTAAAAGCCGACGACAAAGCCCACATCAAGCACACCTCCGACTCTCTCATTCTCACCGTCGCGCAATACTATAGGCAGCACCCCAGCAGCGGCCGCCTGCCCGAAGCCTACTACTACGTAGGACGCGTCAACTCCGAACTGCTCAACGGCGAGAAAGCCCTCCTCTACTTCCAGAAAGCCCTGCTCGAAGACAGCCTGCACGTCTCCACTCACCTGAAAAGCCGCATCTACGCACAGATGGGCTACATCTACCAGCGCAACGGACTCTACGACGAATCCATCAGTCTGCAGCAACTGGCACACTATTACTGCCAAGAGACAGGTGACACCTTGGGCATGCGCTGCTGCACAGAAAACATCCAAGCCATCCAAGCAGCACAACAAGACAGCCTCCACACTCCCACGCCCAACCAGTCCGAGATGATGCTTCGCCTGCAGAAGCTGAACACACAAGTCAAGAACCAAATACTCAACAGCAAGAACACCAAGCTGGAAAGAGAGAACGCCATCGAGCGCACCCTCATCTGGATAGCGACAGCAGCACTCATCCTGCTCACCGCCGCCATCCTCATCATCCTGCAAGTGCGCAAAAAGAAACGGACAACAGACAACAAACCACGCCAGCACTACGACAAGTCCATAGACCAGCTGCTGACATCACACATTATAAATAATAAGGCACTGAAAGAACACGACTGGCGCACCATCGAAAAAAGCGTGCTCGCATCCTTCCCCACATTCCGCGAGCGCCTCTTCTCCCTCTACAACTTTTCCGACACCGAATACCGCATCTGCCTCCTCATTAAACTCGAAGAATCACCCTCCAACATCGCCAAACTCATGGCAACAGGCAAAAGCGCCATCTCCCAAAATCGTCTCCGTATGCAACAAAAAGCATTCAACGGCAAGGGAACAGCCAAAGATTGGGACAACTTCACCCTATCGCTATAAACTCTCAGATTCACAATCAGTTGCACTAACCTTTGTGAACTTTTTGTGAACTATTTTTCACCCCTCAAATAAAATGTGAACTTTTTGTGAACTCATTTTCTTGGCAAATTCATGCCATTCTTATACTTTTGCGCCAAGAAAATTAACCAACCAAAAAGTTACATTATGAAAACAAACCTTACACTACTTTCAGCAGCCCTCGTTGCTGCCATCAGCCCCCTCCATTGTCATGCCCAAGAGCTACCAGATTCCGCCCTGCAAGAGAGAACCTCTCAGCTCGAGATTTTACCCTATCCCTCCGAAGGAACGGAGAACCCTCGCGGAGTGTATAAACTCACATACATGCGCGACAAGCACGGCAACCTCATCCAAGGACCGTTCGACCAATATAAGATATGTACAGACAGCGTAACGCTCATGCTCAACGTACAGGGCAATCGTTTCACCATAGGCAAGACCGACAACACCGCATTCAACTACACAGGCGAGACACCGGATGCCCATCTCGCCACCGCCACACGCATCTTCGACAGCAACGCCAAGCACTTTACGCTGAAATGGTGGAGCGACACCCCCGGTCACCTCTACTTTCCACACAACGACTGGTGCACCGAGTACTACGAGTCAGGACAATACTCCGAGAACGGCAAGAAAATCTTCGATGCACTCATGGCTCCACCTGCCCACGACCCCAAGAACCCTCTCATCGGCACATGGCGACTGATTGGCATGATGGACGAACTGCGCAACACGAAGAAGGAACTGAAACGCATCAGAGAAAACCCCATAGTCAGAGCCTACACCATCTTCACCCCTCACCACATCGTAGCCATCAGCCGCAACACAGGTTCCCTCTTCCCCTCTCCCAATCCCTACAACAAAAAAGTCTTCAAGGTAGGACAGAACGAAAACAAAATCACCTGGCTATCCCCAGACCTCATTGCCATAGAGATACGCCAAGACTACCGCACCGACTACGAAATATTGGAACGAGTAACCCATGGCACCGCATTCGACGACATCTCCAGCTACTACACAAAAGACTAAAAAAAATATAAACATCTGATAACACACCTTATTATGAAAAAGAACATCAGTACCTTATTGCTCCTGTTGCTCGTCGCCATGACAGTGCAGGCACAGAAACACAGCCCAATCGTCAACCACACCAAAGGAAGCATCACCTTCGTTGTTGACGAGAACCTCCCTGCTCCCAATACCGACCATCATTACTATCACAGCGGAACAAAAATCGCCGAATTCATCCTGAGGGATGAAGAAATCCCTGTAGAGGACTACCAAATCATCGCCAGCAGCTTTGCTGAAGACCGCCTCATAAACAGCACAAAAGATGCGTTCTACCATTGCATTCTGCAAGCCTACGCCAACCATTACCCCGTTGCGCTCTCACCCGATATGGTATGGCTCATCATCAGCCAGGGATTTGCTCGCTATGTGAATGCCCATCCCGAGGAAGTCCGCAATCGGCTCGTAGATCACACAGGGAAAATAGATTTAGTGGTAGAATCAGAACAGGATCTGCTATCAGAGAAGGCTGACTGGTCCAAAATCCTCGATGGGTTCGCCTCACAAATAGAAAAACATACAAAAAAAGGCATTGCAAAGACGATGACAGCCGACTTCTCCACTACGAGTCAGGCCGAACGCCTTGCTTCTGAAATCACCCTGATGGAAAGCGTGGAATCTTATTTCAAATACGTTGTACTGTACATGTCCTGCGGCATCCCCACCATCACACTGAAAGGCACACCCAAAGACTGGCAGCATGTGCTCGACAAGACAAGAAAACTGAAAGGATACGACATGGACGGATGGATAGAAGACCTCGAGCCCATCCTGACCGAGTTTGTTCAAGCAGCCAAAGGGAAGCCCAATCAAGCGTTTTGGCAATCCATCATCAAGAAGGAGCGCCTGAACGAGCTACAAGGCGGAGGATGCAGCAATGAGAAACCAACCGAGATTGACGGCTGGCTGCTCAAACTCTTCCCCGATGAAAGCGGAAAGACTTTAGACAAGACGCCCTACACCCATGATATGCCAACAGAGCGAGTACGTGTTAGTTTCAAATATCTTCAGGTTGATGCTATCACAGGAGAAGTCGTCAGCGAAACACCCATGGAGCTGTGGGCAGGCTTTGTCGGCTACGAGCTTGACTCCATTACTTATACGATAACACCAAAAATCGGTTGGTTCGCCCGTGCAGCAGACAAAGACGAAGCCATACTTCAGGACTTGCGTGAAAGAGACAAAAATTTAGGCATCAGCATCCGCGTGAAGGAAGTGCCAGAAATCCTTGCCAAACTGAAGCACATCCGCAGGCTAGACCTTCGATTCACCGGTGCAGTCGTACTGCCCGAGTGGATGGACCAGCTCATCATCAAAGAGTTCAGTATCTCTGGAAAACTTTCAGAACAAGAAAAAGAAGCCATCCGCAAACGTTTCCCGCAAGTAAAATTCACGTGAGTTCGGTATAACAAAGATATGTTTTTGTAGTGCCTCGCAAAGCGACTCTTTATATCAAACTGACGTTTTAGATAACGTGTCGTACCCGAGGGGTGCTCCGCATCGCACCCCTCGGGTACGCTTTTTGTGCCCTTTTCCCTCCAAAAATCTAAAGCGTTGATATTCATACATGCCGCCCGTGTCGGAAATAATAGGCACAGGGTGTTCGTGTTATTATGCACACGGTGTCTGAAACCTTGCCTGCACGGTGTGCGTTTGCGGCCACTTGCCAAGCCCTCCTCAAGAAGAAAAGAGGCACAAGGTGAAAATGCCCTGTGCCTCTACGCAGAAGTGTCAGTGCCTGACAAATGTCGTGAACGTTTGGGAAGGCGAGTTCGATATGACAGAAATATGGTTTTTGTAGTGCCTCTGCAAGACTGCGTCTTTATATCGAACTGACGTTTTACAAGCATACTTTCCTTCAACATCATGCACTTTCTTCTTTCCTCTTTTCTCTTCCCTATACTCACTAATAATGAACCTACGCACGCCAAATATTCTCGCAAAGCCATCGACCCCATCCACTCCCTTTTATTTCTTTCATTACCAAACAGATGAACATTCATACTCAAAAAGTACAAAAGACAAGCTGTATGCTTAAGGCAGGAAGAGATGGAATGAAGCACAGCGCATAAAAGGCACTACGAGACAAAGAACAAAATACCATTTTTTAGGTATTGCGGCGCTTGTTTTTTACCCCTAACTTTGCACAAAAATTCTCAACAAAATGACTAAAAGACTGATTTCCTTATCATTTCTCCTGTATGCTGTGGCTGCCATGGCTCAGCAGCAGGAAACGTATACCGAGAGTTTGGCTCTGGGTGGTGAGCAACCTGCAAGCAGCGTACTGAACAAGGTGGCAAGCAGGCTTACTTTGGGCGGCTACGGCGAGGCTGTGATGAGCCGTAACTTCTACAGCGACAGCTATCTGCGCTATACAGATGCTGAGAGTAAACGTGACGCAAAGAGCCACGGACGCTTTGACTTGCCGCATGTAGTGCTGTATGTGGGCTATGACTTTGGCAAGGGCTGGAGCATGGGCAGCGAGATTGAGTTTGAGCATGGCGGCACGGAGAGTGCCGTGGAGATTGAGGAAGAAGAAGCCGGCGAATATGAGAGCGAGGTAGAACGTGGCGGCGAGGTGGCGCTGGAACAGTTCTGGATTCAGAAGTCATTCTGCCCCGAGCTGAATCTGCGTCTGGGTCACATGGTGGTACCTGTGGGGCAGACAAACCTGAAACACATGCCAACAGAGTTCTTCGGGGTGTATCGCCCTGAGGGTGAGAGCACGCTGCTGCCTTGTACATGGCACGAAACGGGTATTGCGCTGTGGGGGCAGACGGGGCTGTGGAACGAAGAGAGCAGCCTGCGCTACGAGGTGCAGTTCATCTCAGGACTGGACAGCGAACGGTTTGGCAGCCAAGGATGGATTAGCGGCGGTTCGGCTTCGCCTTACGAATTCAAGATAGCAAACACTTACGCTGGTGCGCTGCGTCTGGACTTTGTGCCAACAAGAGGCGTGAGGCTGTCGCTGAGCGGCTATGTGGGCAACTCGTTCCGCAACACTTTGCGCGAGACCGACAATTCAAAGAACGACGGCGTGACGGGTACAGTGGCCATCGGTGCCTTTGACTTTTCTTTCGACCGCTGGAACTGGCTCGTTCGCGGCGCCTTTGACTATGGGCATCTGACAGATGCAGCCCACATCTCCAGCTTCAACCGCGGCATGCCCAACGCATCTCCATCGCCCAAGCAGTATGTGGCCTCAGACGTGTATGCCGTGGGCATCGAAGCAGGATACAACCTGTTTGGACTCAGCAGCAAGATGACGGCAGAAAACCAGAAGCTCTACCTGTTCGGCAGATACGATGTCTACGACTCTATGTACAAGATGGAGAAGGGCACGCCGTATGACTGGTGCGGCCGTCAGCGTGTAGCTGTGGGCGTGAACTACTTCCCCATTCGCGACATTGTCATCAAGGGCGAGTATGCAGTCGGGCTGCTAGGCAAGAAGTACAACAATGAGCCCAGCATCTCGCTGGGTGTAGCTTACGCAGGATTCTTCCTGTAATGAGACAATGTGAACAAGGACAATTTCAACAAAACATCATTCAATAAAATTCAGAAAAATGAAAAAGACAATCAAATCACTACTCCTGCTGGGACTGTGCTGCACTGCGCTCGTAGGATTTACCGCTTGTTCGGACGATAACGACGATAAGGGCGATGAGGGAGCTGGCGATGGTGCCAGCACCAAGGAAGTTCTCTTCAAAGCCGCTGCCACCCCATACGTACAGAACACTGTGCTGCCAACCTATGCTGGCATGGCTGATGCGGCTGTAGAGCTGGCTAAGCAGTGCGAAACAATTCAAGAGAAGTTTGCCGACGGCACATTGTCAGAGGCTGACGTGAAGAAGGCGGGCAACATCTGGAAGGAGTCACGCAGATTCTGGGAGCTGTCAGAGGCATTCCTGTTTGGCCCTGCTGCCAACCACAACATCGACCCACACATCGACTCATGGCCGCTGGACAAGAATGCGATGGATGACCTGCTGGCAGACATCCGCGCCGGCAAGAAATGGGACATCGCCAATCATGGCGGATATGGACTGCTGGGTTTCCACTCTATAGAATATGTGCTGTTTGAGCTTTCTGCTGACGGCACACAGTCTTTCCCGCACAATCCTGCAACTTACACGCCAGAGGTGCTGGAGTACCTGGTGGCTGTAGCTAACGACTTGCGCGACCAGTGCGTACTGCTCGAAGCCTGCTGGGCTGGGACAGAGAACATCTCTGACGAAAAGCAGAACATCTTAGCTGAAGCAGAACTGGAGTTTAACGACAACTACGGCTGGATGATGGAGAACGCAGGACAGGCCGGCTCTATCTACAAGACTTATCAGGAGGTGGCAGAAGAGATTATCCAAGGATGTGTGGACATCGCCACAGAGGTGGGTAACACAAAGATTGGCCGTCCTAATCAGGCTTCAAGCGAAGAAGACCGCAATTACATCGAGTCACCATACGCACTCAACTCTATCGAAGACTTTAAGGACAACATCCGCTCTATCAAGAACTCATACTTGGGCTCAAACGAGGGTGACGCATCAATCTCTGACTATATTAGCTTTGTGAACCAGCAACTCGACCTAGAGGTGAAGGATGCTATCGAACATGCCATTGTTGTCATTGACGAGATTCCTGAGCCTTTTGCAAAAACTGCCAAGAGCGAACAAGCTGACATAGCAAGAGAATATGTGGGCACAACACTCGTGGAGGTGCTGGAAAGAGTAATGACTGAACTTTCAAGACAAGACTAAATCCTTCAATAACCAACAATGAAAAAGACACTGCTCTACGCGCTCGGAATCATGCTGCTGGCAGCATGTTCTGACAATGACGACAGCATTACTGACGTCCCGCCTACAGACAACAATAAACCTGAATGGTATTATGCAGGCGGCGAATTAGGCACTGCTTACCTCACCACAGCGAATGCTTTTGAGCAACCTGCACCAGCTGTGGAGGACGCAGGCATGATGCAGTCGTTCCTGAACGGTGAGGCGCTGTTTGAAAAGCAATTCATGTCGAACAACAGCGGCACTCGCCACGGACTTGGACCTGTGTACATCCGCACTTCGTGCATGCACTGCCATCCAGGATACGGCCATGGACAGCGCATACCAGAAGGAAGCTTCAGCACCAAGGACCCAGGCAACGGATGCCTGCTCGTCGTTTACAATCCCGAGACCAACGCTTATGTCAACTGGTTGGCTGGCATGCCACAAAGCCATGCTGTAGCACCTTTCAAGGCGCCTGTAGATGAAAGCAAAATACAGGTCAAGTGGCTGAATGCCAAAGACGGATGGGACAACACATTTCCCGACGGAGAGACCTACGAACTGCAATATCCTGAAGTGACAATGCCCAAGGAGGCTATCTATGTCTATAACCAAGGCTTCGACGGATTGGGCGACTATGAGGTGCGACTGGAAAGCACCATCGGCATCTACGGAACAGGATTGCTCGATGCCATTGACGAAAAGGACATCGTGGCAGAATGGGCCAAGCAAGAGAAGGACGGATACATGCGCAACGGCCTGAACACTGCTTTCTTCGAGAACGGACAGTGGAAGAGCTTCTACAAGAACACAGCACAAGGCAACGGCAAGGAGTACGTACGGCGTTTCACCTACGCCATGAGCCGCGGACCGCTGTTGGACGGAGCTGGCGCGAATGCCATCTGGAACATTACCAATGTGACCCGCTCTGACCGCCGCTACCATTATCTGGATGCAGCAGGAACTTACGCTGAGTATTCGGCGAAGGACAAGGAAGTACAAGAGGGATTTGAGGAGTACATAGCCAAGGTTGACCCCAACAAGGAACACCCATCGTGGTGGGATGGAGACATGGAGAGCCGCATCAAGAATTACCTCACAGCCAAAGACCTGAAAGTAGAGATGAGCGACCAGGAGTACATTGACCTGCTCATCTGGCATCGTGGATTGGCAGTGCCAGCGGTACGAGACATCAACAACCCTGCCGTACAGAGAGGCAAGGAGGTATTTGCCCAAATCGGGTGCGACTACTGCCACCGTCCTTCGTGGACAACAGGTGATGATATGGTCGAAGACCCCGCCCTCTTCAAGAGCGGTATGGCAGCATTGGAGATGCCCCGCTATCCTCAGCAGAAAATATGGCCCTACACCGACATGGTACAGCACAAGCTGCACATGGCTAACGATATCCGCACGGGCTGGTGCCGCACAACGCCTCTCTGGGGACGCGGACTGCACCAGAAGTGTACAGGCAGCGCAACAGCCGACCGCCTGCATGACTGCCGTGCCCGAACAGCGCTGGAAGCTATCATGTGGCACGGATACTCGGAGCAGAGCGATGCATACGAATGCATCAAGAAATTCCGCGAACTGCCCAAGGACGATCGCGACGCTGTCTGCGCCTTTGTAGATGCCATTTAAGGCACTCATCTATCCCCTCTTCCCGTTGCTGGCAGGTCTTATCCAGCAACAGGCAGAGTTTTCGTATCTTTTTCTCCAATCATCGTTCTTATTTCCAAAACATTGTCGTATATTTGTTCTTGAATATAGATTTGCAGCTGTATGAAGTCACTGAAAATAATGTCCTTTGGCACACTGGCTATCATTACCTTGGTTTTGATGGCTGCCTCAATCGCCGAGCATCTCTGGGGGACGGAGGTGGCACGAAACTGCTTCTACACTGCACCATGGGTGCTTGTGCTGTGGGGAGTGTGCGCCATAGCATCAGCCGTTCTAGTCTGGAGAGGGCGGCGACGTATGGGCTATGGTGGGGTACTGATTCATCTGGCGTTGATTGGCATGCTGTGCGGTGCGCTTACCACGCATCTCACGGCTGTCACGGGGCAAGTGGAGCTGACAAGCGGCGACGAAAGCCTGAACACATTCACCGAATCTGACGGCAACATTGGGCATTTCCCCTTCGGCATCAAGCTACTCAGCAACAGCACCGCATATTACCCTGGCACTCAGACACCCATGGACTATGTGAGCCTTGTGGAAATCACGGATGAGGAGGGGACGAGCACGGAGGGGCGCATCTCGATGAATCAGATTCTGGTACATGACGGATGGCGCTTCTACCAGAAAGCTATGGGCAGCGACTACTCTGTGTTGACTGTCAACCACGACCCATGGGGCATTGGAATCACCTATACGGGGTACACCTTGCTGCTGATAGGCATCATCCTCTTCTTTTTCCAGAAACAAAGCGGATTCAGGCAAGCGCTAACACACAAGGCATGGCAAAAAGCAACGCTGACAACAGCGATACTTCTTGGCACAACACAACTCGCTACAGCATCAGAACCCGAGACGTTGCAGCGTGGAGTGGCAAAAACTTTTGGGCAACTGTATGTATATCACAATGGACGTGTCCAGCCCATGCAGACGCTGGCACGAAACTTCTGCGTGAAACTTTACGGAAAACCTTCCTACAAGGGACTGACGGCGGAACAGGTGCTGACGGGATGGCTCTTTTACTATGACGAATGGAAAAACGAGCCTATGATTCGGGTGAAGGACGAGGGAATGCAGCAGTTGCTGGGCTTGCAGGGAGAATACGCAAGACTGACCGACTTCTACGACACCAATGGCTACAAACTGGATGCCGTTCAGTCTGAGGAGCGGAACAGGACCTGGCAGGAGACTAACGAGAAATGCAAGCTGGCTGGTCTCATGTTCACGGGAAGAGGCCTACTGATATTCCCCTACTCCGACGACGGAGGAGAAACGACGCAATGGTACTCGTGGGTGGATGACTTGCCCATGCAGATGCCCGTTGACGACAAACGCTTCATCTTGGGATGCATGGACTACGTGGCTCAATGTCTGCAAAACGGCAGAAACATCGAAGCAAACAATACGCTGACTAAAATAAAGGAATATCAAGAGGAGAAAGCTGCTGCCGATGCGCTGCCCACTCCTTTGAGATTTGAGGCAGAACTGCTCTACAACAAGATTGCGCACACCCGACCTGTCGCCATCGTCTGCCTCATCATGGGTTTCTGTTTCTACTTCCTGTCGCTGCGCAGTCTCATCGCTGACAGACGCCTTCCACGCTGGTGCGTCATCGGGCAGAGCCTCACGTTGGCATTGGTCGGCTGCTGGCTACTGACGTTGCTGTCGCTGCGCGGATATATCGGGGGATACGCTCCTTTCACCAATGGCTTTGAGACGATGCTGCTAATGGGGCTTTTCGCTGCTTTCGGCGGTGTGGCCTTCCAGCAGAAAATGCCGTTGGTTCAACCTTTCGGGCTGATTCTTTGCGGACAGACCATCCTCGTGGCCATGATGGGAGACAGTAACCCTGCCGTGACGCCGCTCATGCCTGTCTTGTCCTCGCCGCTTCTGAGCATCCATGTCGTGGTCATCATGATTTCTTATGCGCTGCTGGCCATCATGGCGCTCAATGGGGGAACGGCTTGCCTCATCGCCCTGCTGCGCAAAAGGGGCATGGCTGCACCTGCCAAGAACCCAGAGTTCATGCTGAGCCTGGTCAACAGGCTGCTGCTCTATCCTGCCCTGCTGCTGCTGGCGCTGGGCATCTTCATCGGCGCCGTGTGGGCAAACCAGTCGTGGGGTGCCTATTGGAGCTGGGACCCAAAGGAAACTTGGGCGCTCATCACGCTGTTCATCTACAGCTTTCCGCTTCACAGCAGGTCGATGGCAGCCTTTTCACGCCCCAGCCTGTTCAATCTCTATTGCTTCATAGCCTTCGCCTCTGTGCTGATGACCTATCTGGGTGTCAACTATCTGCTGGGGGGAATGCACAGCTACGCTTAAGGAGACGGCATCACTGGTTCAAACCGCCATGTTTCTGAGCAGCTTCACATACAGCGAGATAGCATCATCTATCTCGCTGATTTTTACATACTCATCAGCCGTATGAGAACGGGAAGACTCGCCTGGACCTAACTTCAGCGAAGGGAAACGCATCAGGGCTTGGTCGCTCAACGTGGGCGAGCCGAAGGGCTTGAGGCCTGCGCTGATGCAAGCCTGGACAAAGGGGTGCGTCTCGTCTATCTTGGAAGAGGACAAGCGGAAGGAGCGTGCCTTCAGCTCTGAGGTGAGGTGCGCTTGGAAGAAATCGAAAATCTCTTCGTTGGAATAACATTCGTTGGAACGGACATCGATGGTGAACGTGCAGGTATCGGGAACGACATTGTGCTGTGTGCCAGCATTCACAATCGTGACCGTCTGCTTGACGGGTCCCAGCAGCTCCGTCTGCTTGGGGAACTGCCACGCTGCCAACCACTGAATGTCCTTCATCGCATGGTAGATGGCGTTGTCGCCCTCATTGCGCGCCGCATGCCCTGCCTTGCCGTGAGCGGTGGCATCTATCACCATCAGCCCTTTCTCGGCGATGGCTGGCTGCATGCCTGTCGGTTCACCCACTATGGCAAAGTCTATCTTGGGCAGGAGAGGCAAAACGCTTTCAATGCCGTTCTTGCCGCTGACTTCTTCTTCGCAAGAGGCAAGATAGACCAAATTAAAAGGATTTTCCTCTGCACGCAGAATCATGAATGCCTGCAAAAGCGCCATCAAGCCGCCGCCGCAGTCGTTGCTGCCCAATCCGTAAAGCCTGCCGTCCTCGACCACAGGAGTGAAAGGGTCATGCTGCCAGCCAGCCACAGGTTTTACGGTGTCTATATGGGCATTCAGCAAGATGGTCGGTTTCTCAGCATCGAAACCATCGCTCACGCACCACAGGTTGTTGCCGCTTCGCTGGGGCGACAGTCCCTTTTCCTGCATATAACCCTCCATCACATCTGCTGCAGCCGCCTCATCACGGCTCACACTCGGCGTGGCTATCAGCCGTTTCAGCAAATCCACGGCATCATTTATGTTCGCTTGATTCTTCATCCTCATTCCGTTTTTAGAAAAACAAAGATAAGGCTTTTTATGCTTTGAGCCTCAGCAACAAGCAAGAAAAAGCAGAAGGCAGCAAGAAAAAGCATCTTTTCCCGCCATTTCACCCTCGTTTTGTTTGGCAAAAGGTAAAAGAAAGCACACAAAACCCAATCCTTTCGGCCCTATCTCCATCATTTGCCACCCGTCAAACGAGGACATGAAACAGGACCTTGAAAACCCTCCTTTTTTACCTCAAAAGAGGTGAGACTCTCACCGAGGTATAGGTGAGACTCTTACCGAGGTATAGGCGAGAGTCTCACCAGTTTTGGGGTAGCGATTGTACCTATTCAGACATTCCGCAACACCCATTATTCCATCCCATCAAGAAGCAATAAAGAAAAGGAAGTCCTTTTGCCGCCGTTCTCCGCTAAAGTGCGTGCAAGAACACGCTATTTTCACCTCTTTCACATTATTTTATAAGTAAAGGACGGCTTTTTAGGGAGAAAATCGTACCTTTGCACGATAAATACATGATTAGAATTAAAAGAACAACATAAATGGCACAGCAAGAAGACATTTTCAAGAAAGTGGTTAGCCACTGCAAGGAATACGGATTCGTATTCCCTTCATCAGAGATTTACGACGGACTCGGCGCCGTATACGACTATGGACAGAACGGCGTTGAGCTGAAAAACAATATCAAGCAGTACTGGTGGCAGTACATGGTGCTTCTGCATGAGAACATCGTAGGTTTGGACTCAGCCATCTTCATGCACCCAACCATCTGGAAGGCATCAGGCCATGTGGACGCATTCAACGACCCTCTCATCGACAACCGCGACTCAAAGAAGCGCTACCGTGCTGACGTGCTCATCGAGGAGCAGATTGCCAAGTACGAAGACAAGATTGAGAAGGAAGTGGCAAAGGCCAAGAAGCGTTTCGGCGACTCCTTCGACGAGGCGCAGTATCGTACCACATCCGCACGCGTGCTGGAGGAACAGGCAAAACGCGACAACCTGCACAAGCGCTATCAGGAAGTCATGAACGCTGAGGGCGGCATCAACCTCGAAGGCATGAAGCAGATTATCCTCGACGAGGAAATCGTCTGCCCACTCTCAGGCACTCGCAACTGGACAGACGTACGCCAGTTCAACCTGATGTTCAAGACAGAAATGGGAGCAGCAGCAGAAGGAGCATCAACCATCTACCTCCGCCCAGAAACAGCACAGGGCATCTTCGTCAACTACCTCAACGTGCAGAAGACCGGACGCATGAAGGTTCCATTCGGAATTGCGCAGATAGGCAAAGCCTTCCGCAACGAGATTGTAGCACGCCAGTTCATCTTCCGCATGCGAGAATTCGAGCAGATGGAAATGCAGTTCTTCGTTAAGCCAGGCACAGAGCTCCAGTGGTTTGACGAGTGGAAAAAGCGTCGCATGGCATGGCATCAGGCACTGGGCTTCGGCGCAGAAAACTACCGCTTCCACGACCACGACAAGCTGGCTCACTACGCCAACGCCGCAACAGACGTGGAATTCAAACTCCCATTCGGCTTCAAGGAGGTGGAAGGCATCCACTCACGCACAGATTTCGACCTCTCGCAGCATGCCAAGTTCTCAGGCAAGAAGATTGAATACTTCGACCCAGAAGACAACACTTCATACACCCCATACGTCATCGAGACCTCTATCGGCGTGGACCGCATGTTCCTCTCTATCATGTGCCACAGCTACTGTGAGGAGAAACTCGAAGACGGACAGACACGCACCGTGCTCCGCCTCCCAGCAGCGCTTGCACCAGTCAAGCTGGCAGTGTTCCCACTCACCAAGAAAGACGGACTGCCAGAGAAGGCACGCGAGATTATCGATAGCCTCAAGTTCCACTTCAACTGCAAATACGAGGAGAAAGACCAAATTGGCAAGCGTTACCGCCGTCAGGATGCCATCGGTACACCTTTCTGCGTGACTGTGGACAACCAGACACTCGAAGACAACACCGTCACTCTCCGCTACCGCGACACCATGAAGCAGGAACGTGTCAACATCAGCGACTTGCGCGGCATCATCGAGGACCAGGTGACTATCACAAGCCTGCTCAAGAACCTCAAATAAGACGGTTCCGGCAACGAGCAATCATCTCCATTCGACACTTGAAACAATGAAAAGACTCTTTTACATTTTACCCATCCTCGCCACCCTTCTCTTTCTCACGTCTTGCAGCGAGAACGAGGAGGTTGGAGAGTATGACAACTGGCAGGCACGCAATCAGCAATATGTTGACTCCATCGCCCAGCTGGCAAATTCAGGCCGCAACGGATGGAGCAAGATGGTTGCCTTCAACCTGGTAGACTCGGTGGAAAGCCTCAACCCAAACAACAACCACTACATCTACATCCAAAAGTTGGAACAGGGAGCAGGAAACACCCACCCGCTGTACACAGACTCCATCCGCGTACACTACATGGGACGTCTCATTCCGTCCGTTTCCTACCCACAAGGGCACATCTTCGGCAAGAGCTACAGCACTTACGTCTTCAACGAAGCGACCGATGTCCCCGCACTCATGGCAGTAAACGAGAACATCATCGGCTTCTCTACCGCCATCATGCACATGGTCGAAGGCGACCGCTGGAAGATTGTCATCCCCTATTATCTTGGCTATGGAGCAGCAGCAACCCTCTCCAACGGCATTCCAGGCTATTCGGCTTTGACATTCGACGTCAAGCTGGCACGCATCTACAAGTATAAGGGAGGAGCCGATACCACTTGGCACTAAAACATCATTTATACATATAGCGGGGGAAGAACTGATGGTTCTTCCCCCGCTATATGTATGGAGTTTATGTTGCCAGACTTTCTCTTTATGAACGAGAGAATTCGCCCTTCTTCACCAAGTATTCAGCAATCTGAACAGCATTCAACGCCGCACCCTTCTTGATTTGGTCACCAGAGAGCCAGAAAGTCAAGCCATTCTCATTAGCGATATCCTTGCGCACACGGCCAACATAGATATCATCCTTGCCTGCTACAAACAGCGGCATTGGATATTTCTGGTTCTTTGGGTCATCGACAAGCGTAACGCCATCAGCCGCAGCAATAGCAGCCTGTGCATCCTCAACGCTGATAGGCTTCTCCGTCTCAACCCAAACAGCCTCAGAGTGAGCGCGGAGAGAAGAAATGCGCACGCACATAGCAGAACAGTTCGCATCGGTGTGCATAATCTTCTTTGTCTCGTTAAACATCTTCATCTCCTCCTTAGTATAACCATTGTCCTGGAATACATCAATTTGAGGAATCACATTGTATGCCAGCTGATAAGCAAACTTGTTGACTGTAGGCTCCTTGCCGTCAACCAAGTCCTTGTACTGCTGCTGCAGCTCAGCCATGGCAGCGGCTCCTGCACCAGATGCGCTCTGGTAGCTTGCCACATGGATACGCTTGATGTGGCTCAGCTTCTCTATAGGCTGGAGCACAACCACCATCATGATTGTTGTACAATTTGGATTGGCAATGATGCCACGTGGACGATTCAGAGCATCCTCTGCATTGCACTCAGGCACAACCAGGGGCACATCCTCATCCATGCGGAATGCGCTTGAATTGTCAATCATCACAGCGCCGAACTTGGTGATGTCCTCGGCAAACTCCTTGGACGTGCCTGCACCAGCCGATGTGAATGCTACATCCACACCCTTGAAGTCGTCACCATGCTTCAAAAGCTGCACTTCGTACTCTTTGCCACGAAACGCGTATTTCGTGCCTGCGCTGCGAGGCGAGCCGAAAAGCACAAGTTCATCTACTGGAAAATTTCTCTCATCAAGAACGCGAAGCAATTCCTGTCCTACAGCGCCACTTGCGCCGACAATAGCTACTTTCATCTTATTACCTTGTTTTTTCTTAAATTCATTAAAAACGCTGCAAAATTACAACTTTTATATAGAAAAAAGAAAGGAGAATATAGGAAAAAGCGTATCTTTGCACTAAAATACAGCCAAACAAGGCACTATTTAACAGAAACAGACACCTCAACCTATCATTTTGGACGCAATCACCACATACTTTCACTTGCCCATCACGGACCCTACTTGGATTTTTCTCCTTGTCCTCTGCGTGATTTTGTTTGCGCCTATGATTTTCAGCAAACTACACATTCCACATCTCATCGGAATGATATTGGCAGGCGTACTGATAGGGAAGCACGGATTCAACCTGCTCGAGCGAGACGCCTCGTTCGAACTCTTCGGCAAAGTAGGCATCTACTTCATCATGTTCCTTGCAGGCTTGGAGATGGACCTCCAAAACCTGAAACAAAATCGCACGAAAGGCATCATTTTTGGCATCATCACGACAGCCATCCCCTTTGCTTTCGGTCTTATATCGGGATATAGCCTGCTGAACTACAGCCTGCCCGCATCCCTCCTGCTTGCTTGCATCTTTGCCTCGCACACACTCGTAGCCTACCCCATCGTGGGTCGCTACGGACTTAGCAAAGCACCATCGGTCGTCATATCAATCGCCGCAACGATGGTGGCGCTGCTGTTTGCGCTGTTGTTCCTTGCAGGCATCTCAGGCACCTTCAAAGGCAGCAACGATGCCTGGTTTTGGATTAAGTTCGCCATCAAGTTCCTCATCTACATCGCCAGCATCTTTTTCTTGCTGCCCAAGCTCCTGCGCATATTCTTCCGCAAGTACAGCGAACCCATCATACAGTTCACCTTCACGCTCGCCATCGTGCTTTTGTCTGCCGCCACAGCCGAGTTCTGCGGCCTCGAAGGAATACTTGGCGCCTTCCTTGCAGGACTTGTCCTCAATCGCTTTGTGCCCAACACATCGCCGCTGATGAACCGCATCGAGTTTATCGGCAACGCGCTCTTCATCCCCTACTTCCTCATTGGCGTAGGCATGCTGGTCAACATCGCTCCTATGTTTCAGGAGCGCAATGCAGTCATCGTTGTCGTCGTCATGGTCATTGCCGGCACTCTATCCAAATACCTCGCCGCGCTGATTAGCCGAAAGCTCTTCCACATGACCCACAACGAGGGAGTTATGATGTTCGGACTCACCGAAGCGCATGCCGCAGGCGCCCTTGCCATGGTGATGGTTGGTGTCAACCTCGAGGTGTCCCCAGGCGTTCCCCTCATGGACAGCGCCGTGCTGGATGGCGTTGTCATGATGATTCTCATCTCATGCATCATCAGCTCTATCGCCACCGATCAAGCCGCCAAGAAACTCAAGGTTGAGAACGGGGGCACCAACAAGACTGAAAGGCGAGATGGCACAGCGCTGGACGACGAGAAGATACTCATCCCCGTCAACGACACAGGCAATATAGGCACACTGATGACGACCGCTTTCATGATGCGCAACAGGCAGCTTAACCGAGGACTTATCTGCCTCAACATCATCAACGACGCCGACCTCAGCGACAAGACACAGGCTCACAGCCGCGAATGCCTCGCACTCGCCACCCAATACGCAACCGCTGCCGATGTACCCCTACAGACACAGACACGGCTGGCCGTCAATTTCGTCACTGCCACCATCCATGCGCTGCGCGAGAACGATGCCAGCGAGCTGCTCATAGGACTGCACCAGAAGAGGCAAGACGACGATTCCTTCATCGGGCAGTTTGCACAGGGGCTGATTGACGGGATGTCACGCCAACTCATCATTGTCAGCATGAACATGCCTGCCAACACCATCCGAAAAATCGTCGTTGCCATACCAGAAAAGGCTGAATACGAGAAAGGCTTCTACCGATGGATTAATCGCATAGCACGTATGACGGGCGACCTCGGATGCCTAGCCGTCTTCTATGCATCAGAAACCACAAACCACCTCATTCTCCGCTACATGCGAGAACGCCACAGGAACGTGCGCGCTGACTACGAGATACTGGAATCGTGGAACGACTTCCCTGCCTTGCGCCACGAGCTCAACCCCGACCACCTGCTAGTCGTCGTCACAGCCCGCCGAGGCAGCATCTCCTATCAAAAGGCATTTGAGAAACTGCCCCAGCAGCTACAAAGCCACTTTTCAGAGAATAGCCTCATGCTCATCTACCCCGACCAGCAAGAAGAGAACAACGAAATATATGACTTCATCGACCCTCACCACTACGACACACCAACAGGCTCCACACGCATAGGTAAATGGATGAGCAAATGGATTGGAGAGATGGGATGATGGGGAGATAGAGGACGTATGTTTTGCTGACGAAAAGGTATCGTCCCCATAACTTCCCCATAACTCAATTAAATAAACAATGATACAGCTGCACAACATAACCAAGAGCTTTGGCACTCTTCAGGTGCTGAAAGGCATCGACCTCACCATCAGCAAAGGAGAGATAGTCAGCATCGTAGGACCCTCAGGAGCAGGCAAGACCACCTTGCTACAAATCATGGGAACCCTCGACACGCCCGACACAGGTTCCGTCATCATCGACGGAACAGACGTGACGCAGCTCAATGACAAAGAGCTCGCCCGATTCCGCAACCGACAGCTCGGCTTCGTCTTCCAGTTCCACCAGCTGCTACCCGAATTCACAGCGCTTGAGAACATCAGCCTCCCTGCGCTCATAGCCGGACACAGCAAGAAGCAAGCTACCATGCGCGCCAAAGAGCTGCTCGACTACCTCGGGCTCTCCGACCGCGCCAACCACAAGCCTGCCGAACTGTCTGGCGGAGAAAGACAGCGAGTGGCTGTTGCCCGAGCGCTCGTCAACCACCCCGCCATCATCCTCGCCGACGAGCCTTCAGGCTCGCTCGACTCGAAAAACAAGGAAGAACTGCACCAGCTTTTCTTTCAGCTACGCGCCAAGTTCGGGCAGACCTTCATCATCGTTACTCACGACGAATCACTTTCACAAACTACAGACAGAACCATACACATCAAAGACGGACAAATAGACTATGAACAAGCTACAGCTCGGCAAGAGAAACCAACTGAAAGTCTTGCGTAAAAAAGACCACGGAGTATACCTCGAAGGAGGAGAGATAGGCGACATACTGCTCCCCAAGCGCTATGTGCCCCAAGGCACACAGATAGGCGACACCCTCGACGTATTCCTCTACCTCGACCAAGAAGAACGCCTCGTGGCAACCACCGAACACCCCCTCATCGAAGTAGGCCAGTTCGCCTACCTCGAATGCACATGGACTAACGAATACGGAGCATTTCTCAACTGGGGACTCATGAAAGACCTTTTCTGCCCCTTCCGCGAACAGAAGATACGCATGCAGAAAGGTCAGCGCTACCAAGTCTATTGCTACATCGACGACAAGACCTACCGCATCGTCTGCTCCAGCAAAATTGAGAAGTTCCAGAAAGCTATCACCGAGCAGCAAGACAACGGACAACGAACAGCAAACAGATATGACGACAGAGACACCCCTGCCGACCGCCGTGTCCTCATCGGTGACTTCTCCACACGCCTATTCCAGCACCTCAAGCTTTCAGCCAACAACTTCTCGCCCTACCATGACAAGTCACCCGCCGACGAGATATACGCAATGTTCGGAGTCAGCAAAAAAGTCTTCAAGCAGGCTATCGGCGACCTCTACAAGAAGGAACTCATCCACATCAAGCCCAACGGCATCGAACTGACCGTGAAAGGGAAAGCAATGGGAGTGGAAGAGTAAAGAACCAACCCAAGAACTCACAAACTTAAAAACTCATACTGGACAGAAAACCACGCAAAGAGAGACATGTCCTGCAAATTTCACAAAGCAATCTTTCATGCAATACTGGCCGCAGCACTCTACGCCCTAAGCATCCCCCTCTCTAAGCTACTGCTCACACAAGTGCAACCCACCATGCTGGCAGCCCACCTCTACATCGGCGCAGGCATGGGCATGGCCATATTGGGACTGTACAAGAAAAAACGCCATGAAAAGCCTCTGCAACGCAGCGACCTCAAATACACCTCCGCCATGGTAGCGCTCGACATCGCCGCTCCCATCCTTCTGCTGCTCGGGCTAAAACATTCGCCAGCAGCAAGCGCCTCGCTCCTCAACAACTTCGAGATAGTGGCAACCGCCGTCATCGCCTTGATAGCCTTCGGCGAGACCGTTACCAAACGCCTGTGGGCAGCCATCGCCCTCATCACTCTGTCAAGCATCCTGCTCACGCTCGACACCACCAGCCTGTCCTTCTCCCTTGGATCATTGCTGGTGCTTGGCGCAACCATCTGCTGGGGCATAGAAAACAACTGCACCCGCCAGATAGCCGACAAAGATCCCCTACAAATAGTCGTGATAAAAGGACTTGGCTCAGGCACAGGCGTTCTCATCGTCGCTCTCGTCATAGGCGAAACGTTTGCCAGCATAGCCTGAACTGCTGCCACCTTGCTGCTCGGCTTCGTAACCTACGGCCTCAGCATCTACTATTACACCTATGCCCAGCGCATCATCGGAGCAGCACGCACAAGCACCTACTATGCCATAGCCCCCTTCATCGGTGTCTTTCTCTCCATGCTCATCCTTGGCGAAAGCCCCAACTGGCTATTCTTCATCGCCCTTGCCATCATGCTCATCGGCACATACCTCGCCTCAGCAAAAGCGGAAGAGTAGCACCTACTTTTTCTACGTCTATTTTCCTTCCATTTTATGCCTCAAAATCGGTCTGATCAGACCGATTTTGAAGTGTAAAGTCTGCATTTTCCTGACTTTTCTTGAAGAAGGGAAAAACATACGAGTTGGGAAGTTTTTAAAACCACAAACAAACGACCGCTTACGTTGTGACATAAGCGGTCGTTTGTTTCTCATTTCACCCACACTTCGGGGTTGAGTCCTGCGCTGCCGTTGCGCAGCTGAAAATGGAGGACGTATCTGCCGTCGGTGTTTTTGCCCACGGTGCCGAGGGGCTGTCGGGTGCTCACTCGCTGGCCTTTGCTGACAGTGACGGAGGACAGGCCCGAATAGACAGAGATGTAGTTGCCATGGCGCAACATGACGGTGTAGAACCCAGAGTACTGGAAGACGGAGCTGACTTGCCCGTCGAAGATAGCTCGGGCGGAGCAACCTTGCTGTCCGCGGATGTCGATGCCGCGATTGTTGAGAGTGACGTTCTTGAGACCTGATACGGTGTATTTTCCGTAGTGCCCTATGACGCTGTAGCTGCCTGTGATGGGCATGGGGAGTTTGCCTTTGTTCTTTGTGAAGGTGCTGGAGAGCTTGGTGGCAGCACTGGTGTCTTCCTGCCATGCCTGTGCACGCTCTCGCTCTTCCTTTTCCTCTCGTGTAGCGGTCTTTACGTCTGCCTCAGCGGCTTTCAGCTGTGCTTTGGCTTGTTCTTCTTTTGCCTTGGCTTGCTTCTTCTCCGCGTCGGTCTTGGCACTTTTTCTGGCAGCTTCGGCAGCCTCAGCGGCTTTGCGTGCGCGCTCTGCGGCAGCTTTGGCTTCTGCCAGTCGACGGGCTTTCTCGCGTGCCTCGGCCTCTGCCTTGCGCTTGCGTTCTTCTTCGGCTCGCCGAGCGGCTTCTATCTCTTCTTTGATGATGCGGTCTATCTCGGCATTAAGCGCCTGTTCTTTCTTCTGATAGTCCTGTATCTGCTTGCGCACAGTGGAGATGTTCTTGTTGAGGAAGGTGACCTGTGACTGACAGCTTTCTTTCATGCCTTGCAGGGCTTTCTTCTGTTCCTCTACGGCGTGCAGGTTCTGTTCTTTCTGTGTCTTGGCGGCAAGGAGCTCGTTCTGCTTCTCTTTGACTTCCTGCTGCTTGGCTTTGAGCAGTTCGCCCTGTGCCTTTTGGAACTTGGAATACTCCTGCATGTAGCGGAGGCGACGCACCATCTGGGTGAAGTTGTCGGCCGAGAAGATGAACATGAGCTTGTTCTGCACTGAGCGGTTTTTGCGCATATAGACCATAGCTTTGGCGTAACGCTGCTTCTTGGTCTGCAGTTCCTTCTGAAGGGTTTTCAGTTCGCGGTTCAGAGTATCGATGTGTGCGTTAAGGCTTCGTATCTCCCTGTTCAGGCTATCGATGAACTGCTGTTGCTTGCCTATCTGATTGTCGAGGATGAGCACGCTATCGAGGCTTGCCTTGACGTCCTTGTTGAGCTGTGCCAGCTTGGCTTGTGACTTTTTGCGTGCCTGCTGAGCGGCAGCCTGCTCCTTTTGCAACTGCGCTTTCGTCTTCTTGGGAGCCGTAGATTTCTTTTGCGCGGCAGTGCTCTTCTTCTGTGTTGTGGTCGTTTTCTTCTGTGTCGTTGTGGCCTTCTTCTGCGTCGTCTTGGTTGTGGTTACTTTTTTAGACGAAGCAGTGGCCTTCTTCTTGCTTTGTGCAGAAAGAGGAAGCAGCAGCGCAATGGATAATATGAATAGGAGCAGCCTTTTCACTTTCCTAACAAACTATTGAACAATTGATTGGCATCGGTCTTCACATATCTGTCAGAGACGGAAGTGTGGGGCGTCCAATTAGCATTGGAACCTCTATCTGAAATCTTCAAGTCTAACTTGATGGGGGTCTTGGCAGGTAAGGTATAGGACAGGGCATCGGACTTTTGCGCCTCGCTCCAGAAGATTTCCTGTATTGCCGAGAAGGTGATGTTGCGTGTCTTCAGGGCGGCAAACTCGTCGTAGGTGGTACTGACGTAGCGCCTGTTTATGCGATCGACGACGAGGATGTTGTCTGGCGAAATTTCGAGCCTGCCCACCTCTGCCACTCCGAGCAGCGGGTCGACAAGGATAATCTGTATTACTTCACCATGGCGCATGCGCAGGGTACCGTTGGTGGTAATGGTCTTCTCACCTCGTGTAACGGTCACTCTCACTCTTGACGTGAAGTTTGCGCCTTTGGCTATTCCTTGCTGTTCTTCCTGTAGCGTTTCCTTCTTCTCGTCCGACGTGGTAATGGTGACCGTTGGCTGAACGGTATCACGCTGCTGTTCCTTCATGCCTTTCTTGGAAGAACGGCATGAAGCGAGCACCATCACGCACAAGAGTACGAATGCTGCACGATATGCTATACTTCTGATTTTCATAAAACAATTTCTTTACTTCTATGCTTTATTTCTTTTTAGCCTTCTTGTCTATCTTCTTGATGTGAAGACGCACATCAGGACTCTCGTCCAGCTCTTCCTTGGTCATGAGCTCGACAGCCCTGTCCATATACTGTTTGGCCTCATCGTAACGCTTGAGCTGGTAAAGCACCCAAGCATAGGTATCGAGGTAGGTGGCATTGTCAGGCTCTATCTCATTAGACTTGCGGCTCATCTCTTCTGCCCGTTGCAAGTCTTTCTTCTTGAGCGAAAGGTAATAAGCGTAATTGTTGAGCACCATGGCATCGTTTTGCTTATATACCAGACAGGAATCATAGGCCTGAAAAGCTTTTTCGTCTTCTTCAAGATCATGATAGATGTCGCCAAGCATGGCATACATATTCACGCTGAGGTCAACCTTTTGCTCGTGTTCTCCATCCCTCACGCGCTCCAGCCCCGCTTGCAGCACCTCCACAGCTTTCTCCCTCTCTTCTCGCTGGAAATAGACTACCCCCAGATAGTAATAAAAAACGGGATTGCTAGTCTTGTACTCTACAGCAGGTTTGCAAATGCTCATCACCGTCGACGTGTCATCTTCCATGACAGCATAAGCCAGCAACTGCTGACGTGCCACCTCGTTCTCGGGATCTATGTCAAGCATTTGGTAAAGAGAAGGTTTGATGCTTGTTCGGGGCATGTCGCGAGTCACCATGTAGCGAACCTTCAGCTCAAGCAAATCGGTCTGCTCTTGCGGCTCTTGCAATATCTTGTCAAAAAGGTTCAGAACCATCGTCGAATCGCCGTTCTGCAACAAGTTCTCTCTGACAACCACTCCCATCATGCGAATGCGTGTAGCATCATCCACAGCAGGGTTGAGCATCAACCTTGTCAGGTATTGCTGATAGAGAGAATCGTTGCCCTCCATCTCGTAGTAGTTAGACAGGGACAAGAGCAAAGCCACGTTGTTGGAATCTTTCTGCTCCACCATCTGGAACTGGCTCAGCGCTTCTTCTTTCTTGCCCGCATCAAGATAAAGGTCACCAATGACAACCTGATAACGCAGGTCATTGGGATACTCCTCTGCCAATGCTTTCATCTCCTCGAAAGCCCGTTCCTCATCCTCCATCTGCAAGAATATTCGGAACTTTTCCATCGAAAGCTGCTCGCTCTTCCCTTCCTTCAGCTCTATCTTGTCGAGCACCTTCACCATATTCTCATAATCGCTGTTCCTGCCATAGAGGTCAAGCAACATCATCAGCACTTCGCCCTTTTCAGGGAACTGCTGCGCCATCTCCTCCACTTGCTTCAGCGCATCCTCATTACGGCGGTCGTTCAGGTAAAGCACCACAAGCCTGTTCTTATACCAATAGTTATCTGGGTAGAGACGGCTTGCTTTCTCCAGCGCTTGAATAGCCAAGCTGTCACACTCGACATATCGATACAAGTCAGCAAGTTCGTACAGCGCCACGCCCGACTCGGGGTTCAGCTCACAGCAATAGCTAAACAAGTCAATGGCTGCGGCATAGTTCTGTGCCAGCTTCTGCCTCTGAGCCTCGTGGAAGATATAATCAAACTTTGTTGACTGTGCCCACACTGTCAAACAGGAGAAGAACAGGATAAGGATAGATATTACTTTACGCATGGCTGACAGTCCTCTTCAGAATTCACTCATTTCACGCCACTATGCCCGAAGCCTCCAGCGCCACGCTCTGTCTCATCCAGCACCTCCACCTCAACAAGCAAGGGCTGCTCGTGCTTAGCAATGACCATCTGGGCAATCCGTTCGCCATCGTTGATGACAAAGGGTTCGCTGGACAGATTAACAAGAATGACACACACCTCTCCGCGATAGTCTGCATCTATAGTCCCTGGGGTGTTAAGCACTGTAATTCCTTTCTTAACAGCAAGCCCCGAACGCGGACGAACCTGCGCCTCATAACCAGCAGGCAATGCCATGAAAAGACCCGTAGGCACCATAGTGCGAGCCAGCGGAGCAAGCGTAATCGGTTCATCGATGTTAGCGCGCAAATCCATGCCTGCAGACAGCGGAGTAGCGTACTGCGGCAGCGGATGGCGAGACTTATTGATAATTTTAATTTCCATAATCTTGCAATTTGCCACAAAGATACAAAATAAATAGGAATTAGAAATCAGGAATCAAGTTTTTTAACCATTTGACTTGTTCCAACAACCAATTATTCTGTATCTTTGCATACATTCTTTATTCTAAAATATAAATTATGCCTATGAACTGGCAACAACTCATATCAAACAAACGACTCGGACAGGAGAATCTACACACGCAACACAAAGACGACCGCACCGAATTTAAGCGCGATTACGACCGTCTCATCTTCTCTGCCCCCTTCCGACGATTGCAGAACAAGACCCAGGTCTTTCCTTTGCCAGGAAGCGTGTTTGTGCACAACCGACTCACCCACTCGCTCGAAGTGGCAAGCGTCGGTCGCAGCCTTGGCGACGCCGTGGCCAATGCCCTCATGACCAAGCATGCCGAATCGCCCTGTTCGCACATGAGCGAAATTGGCTCTATCGTCAGTGCCGCCTGTCTTGCGCACGACCTCGGAAATCCGCCATTCGGCCACTCAGGTGAACACGCCATCGCCTCTTACTTTCTGGAAGGACCAGGCATCAAATACAAAGAGCTGCTCACCGAAGAACAATGGGCAGACATCACCCATTTCGATGGCAACGCCAACACTTTCCGTTTGCTCACCCACCAGTTCAAAGGCAGAAGAGCAGGCGGATTCGTGCTGACCTACTCCACACTCTCAAGCATCGTCAAATATCCATACCCTGCCACAGAAGCACAGAAACAGAAGTTCGGATACTTCACACAAGAAAATGAAATCTACGAACGCATAGCCACAGAACTGGGATTAAAGCGCAAAGGTGCTGGATGGTGCCGCCACCCCTTCGCCTACCTGGTCGAGGCCGCAGACGATATCTGCTATGAAATCATGGACATAGAAGATGCGCACAAGCTCAAGATTCTCTCTTTCGAGGAGACACGCGACTTGATGCTGGGATTTGTCGCCCCTGAACGGCGAGCGCACATCATCGAACGCTCAAAAGAAGTGAACGACAAAAACGAGAATGTGGTTTATTTCCGTTCCTGTGCCATCGGCGCACTCATCAACGAATGCGCAAGAGTTTTTATCGACAACGAAGAAGCCATCTTGGAAGGCGACTTCAGCGGATCGCTCATCAAACGAGCCAATCAGCAAACCAGAGACGCTTACGGAGCCTGCGTGAAGGTGGCAAGGAGCCGCATCTACAGAAGCCGCGATGTTATCGACACAGAACTGGCCGGATACAAGATTATTTCTACGCTCATCCAGCTCTTCACCGATGCCGTCATGAATCCGCAACACACCTACAGCAAGCTGCTGCTCGACCGCGTCTCATCCCAGTACGAAGTGGACAGCACCGACACTTACGAGCGAATTATGGCCGTGCTCGACTATCTCTCAGGAATGACCGATGTGTTCGCCCTCGACCTTTACCGCAAGATTAACGGCGAAAGCCTCCCCATGATTTAGCCGTTTCTCACCTAAGATAAACCTCAACCAAAAGACAACCGCCGCCCACGGAATCATCCGGATGGGCGGCGGTTATATTTCTATTCTATATACACTTAATACTTAAAGGCACTTCCTCCCAAGAACTCACGCAACA
Organism: Bacteroidales bacterium; assembly: GCA_030528885.1. GTDB lineage: Bacteria > Bacteroidota > Bacteroidia > Bacteroidales > Bacteroidaceae > Minthosoma. The sequence continues at coordinate 37,115 of JAUMXY010000020.1, forward strand.
GAGAGTGCGACGGCAACAGGTCAACCGGCATAGGGTGGAAATGGAGAAGCACCCACTTGAGGCGCTGCGCCTCAGCATACTCTGGCACATCTTGCGGCACGCTATCCAGCAAGGGGATAGCTGCATTCTTCAACAAGCCAAGCTCATACTGAAAAGCCGTACAGAAATTGACGTCAGCATTCTCCTGAAAAGGCACAACCCACTTGTTCTCGCCACGGCGAACAGACGGCCAGCGCTGCAAGGTGTCAAGCGCCGACGTGCCACGGAACTGAGCATCACGCACCATACGGCGAATAAGACGGTTGTCTGTAGTTGGGAAATAAGTCCCGTCATCCGCCTTTGCCACAGTCAGTCCAGAGATATAGATACGGTAGAAATTAGCATCCGGGATGACTCCAGTCAGAAGAGGGTTCAACGCATGAATACCCTCAAGTATCAACACCGTATGAGGCTCCAACTTAAGCATGTTTCCGCTCTTGACACTCTTTCCCTGCACAAAATCGTAGCGTGGCAGTTCCACTTCCTCGCCTGCAAAGATTTGAGTCAGGTGCTGCTGGAACAAATCGATATTGATAGCATAGATACTCTCATAATCATATTCTCCATTATCATCCTTCGGTGTCAGTTCTCGGTCAATGTAATAATCATCGATAGAGATGCATTTGGAAGAAACGCCATTCTTCCCCAAAGTCACGCTCAGTTTCTTGCTGAAAGTGGTTTTACCGCTAGAAGAAGGACCAGCAATGAGAACAGCCTTCACCTTAGGACGAGCAGCGATAGACTCGCCCAGCACCTCAATGCCGCGAACCTGAAGCGCTTCCGAAATCTTCACCATCTTGTCCGCATCACCTTCATCAATGATTCTATTCATCATGCCAATAGAATAGCATACGGTTCTTAAGCGCTTGCTGTAGAAATCCGAGGCATCAACCTTTCCAACCAGAAACTCGATGGCTTCATCAAGCGTTTTGCCCTGCATTTCCTTTTTTATCTGCTCCGATATCTTCAAAAAGTTTTCGTTAACTTCAAACTTTTCTAAACTTTTGTTATTTTTGCATTCTAATTCCATGGCCTTATCCATAACGGTGAACGGTTTAACATATTTGATTAATGTGCCAAAATTACGATAAATATCCGACAATTCACAATAAAGAGGCCACGAATAAACTTTTAAAAACAAGAATTAACGATTATGACAAGAGACTGGAAGGAAATAAAGCACTACGAAGAGATTAAGTTCGAGCTATGGGAAGGCATCGCAAAGATTACCATCAACCGTCCTCACCGCCGAAACGCATTCACCCCGCAGACCACATGGGAAATGAGCGACGCCATGTACATTGCACGAGAAAGAGCCGACGTGCGAGTGGTTGTGCTCACAGGAGCTGACTCTCCACGCCTGGACGGGCAGAGCGAGGAAGACTGGCTGAAGACCTGCGCATTCTGCGCTGGCGGAGACATGAACGTGAAAGGCCGCGGAGGTTACGTAGGCAAAGACGGAGTGCCTCGCCTAAGCGTGCTGGACGTTCAGAAGCAGATACGCAGCATTCCCAAGCCTGTCATCGCCATGGTCAACGGCTTTGCTGTCGGAGGAGGACACGTCTTGCACGTAGTGTGCGACCTCACCATCGCCAGCAGCAACGCGAAGTTCGGACAGACAGGCCCCAAAGTGGGCAGTTTCGATGCCGGATTCGGCAGTTCCTACCTGGCACGCATCGTTGGGCAGAAGAAAGCCCGTGAAATATGGTACCTCTGCAAGCTGTACACTGCGGAAGAAGCCGAGAACATGGGACTGGTAAACAAGGTTGTCCCCCACAGTCGGCTGGAAGACGAAGTGGTAGAATGGGCAAAGACCATGATGAAGCGCTCGCCCATTGCCTTGCGCATGATTAAGGCAGGACTCAACGCCGAGCTGGACGGTCAGGCGGGCATTCAGGAATTGGCAGGCGACGCGACCATGCTCTACTATTTCTGCGATGAGGCACAAGAAGGCGGAAAAGCGTTTCTGGAGAAGAGAGAGCCCAATTTCGAGCAATACCCTTATATTCCATAAGGAGAAGAGCACTCCTGAAGCCTCAACAAGGGTCACGAAAGCATTTTCGGAAGAAAAATAGCCGTTTTTATTTTGTTCTTCCCGCAACTTTCACTACCTTTGCACCCGCAACACGGAAAACGGCCCCATAGTTCAATGGATAGAACAAATCTCTCCTAAAGATTAGATCCGGGTTCGATTCCCGGTGGAGCTACCAGCCGACACGCGCTTGTGAGGCATCCGCCAAGTTGCAAATCCACCCACACGGGGTTAGTTTAGTTGGTAGAATATCGGTCTCCAAAACCGAGGGTCGGGGGTTCGAGTCCCTCACCCCGTGCAAAAAGAAAAGCGGCAGATTCATACGAATCAGCCGCTTTTCTTTTTTCCTCTTACCTATATTTAGAAGAAGAACTTCTTTGCTTCAACGCGTGCCTGGAACTTCTCATCGTCATCAATAAGGAACACGATACCCTCGATGAGACCGAGAATAGATGGAATACCAGTCCAGCACAAAACCAGATAAACCACGCCAGCAAGAATATTGCCCATGTAGAATTTGTGAACGCCCCATCCACCCAGAAGGATGCCAAGGATGCCTGCTACGATTTTACTTTTCATACTCTCAATTTGAATTAAGTTTATAAATTAGAAATTGTTCTTGGTTGCAAAGTTACAAAAAAAATAATACACGCCAACCCTTATCCGCTAAAAATCAACATTATTCATTCTCTCGCAACAAATCGGGCGTCTGTTTTATGTATTCATAGCCAAACCTGCAGCGCAGACAATCGCGTGGCTGGCAATAGCGAGAAGAGAGCTGTATGAGCGCCTGACTGTCGGCAGCGCTTTCACACACCACCCCTGCCGAAGCCCACTCGCGTGTCACCTTGTTACACTCGGGCGGAAGCTGCTCCCACAACGTGAACGCACGCTCGCAAAGAGACTGGTCCGACTTGTATTTCCCATAAGCAAAGAGCACGGGAGCCAGCGCGTTCACAATGACTCGCTCCTTGGTCGGAACAGAAAGCGCACGCTCTTGAACCTTTGTCTCCCTGCCCCCAAACGTGTAGCGAGTCTGCCAATATTCGCTCACATGGGTAAGCAGCAGCGCATCCATCTCCTCCACTGTCCTTGCGTTAATCAGCCTTGACAGGCTCATCCGCTGCTCATAATACATCATAGCCAATTGCGCAATGCGGATATGAGGGAAATTCTGTGGACGCAGACGCAGGAACTTCCACACGCCCGAAGCAATAGGCTTGAGGGTGAACTTCCTCATCAAATAACTATATTCTTTCTGAAGCTTCAAGTAATAGTCATCAGTCCCCTCACCTTCAAGCAGCCCAGCCTGACCAAAGAACAATGCTTCCACCTGAAACAAACTGTCCCGATGTTTAGCCACCGCACTCATGGGGACAGACTTTGCCCACGTCTCGAAAGCATCGCCATTGATGCCGAAGCCGAAGCTGCGAGCCAGCGTGACAAACAACGTGTTCTCCCAATCCTTATCAAGCAACTCGCGACGAGCAAGAATCTGGCGAGTCCGCTCTTCAAATCGTTCCAGCATGAGAGAGGTCATCCAATTATGTATCTGAAATGCAGGCAATCCGCTCACTACATGCTTGCACCGGGGCATACGGTCCGCCAGCCTCAACTGTTCATAATTGCCCCTCACATACTGCGGCACCTCCAGCTGCAGCTGGGGCACTTCGCGGCCATCAGGATAGTATAAAGGAACATCAACCTCAGCGGCCACATGCAACACAATGGTGTCATAGGCGGAATCCTGGTCATGATGGTGGCGAAACCAGTCGCTGGTCTTCATGTGAACCTCCACATTGCCCACCCACACCATACCGTCAATCTTGACCGATGCGCCGGTAAAGTCAGGCCCCGCATTGGTGTTGCTGATGCCCGGATTCAGTACTTCGACCGCGCGCCCGTCCACCGTCCGCAGTTCGCGGAAAGGGAATATCTTATGTTTCCACACATAGTGCAGCAGCTGCTCCATATTGGCTGTTGATATTAAATTGGGCTCAAAGATACACAAATTTAGGAAAATTGAAAAACGAAAAGTAAAAAAAACGCGTTTCCTTCATTCTGTTAGCCAACAACTTAGATTTTCCGCCTTTCACCTTTCACTTTTCACCGAAAATCCCTATCTTTGCAATGTTTTTATTAAATCAATCCGTTCCGACATGAAAATAGCATTGATAGGATACGGCAAGATGGGCAAAATGATAGAGCAGATTGCCATCAGCCGAGGTCACGAAATCGTGAGCATCATAGACATAGACAACCAGCAGGACTTCGAGAGCGAGGCTTTTGCCAGCGCCGACGTTGCCATCGAGTTCACCACACCCGCCACAGCTTACAGCAACTACCTGAAAGCGTGGAAAGCGGGCGTGAAGGTAGTGAGCGGCAGCACCGGCTGGCTGAAGGAGCATGGAGACGACGTCCGCAAAGCCTGCACAGAAGAGGGGAAGACCCTGTTCTGGGCCAGCAACTATTCCATCGGCGTGGCCATCTTCAGCGCGGTAAACAAGTATCTGGCAAGCATCATGAACCAGTTCCCTCAGTATGACGTGAAGGAGGAGGAAACGCACCATATCCATAAGCTCGACCATCCATCAGGCACAGGCATCACGCTGGCAGAGCAGATTGTAGAACGCCTCGACCGCAAGAAGGACTGGACCATGGGCTACCTGCAGAACCCCGACGGAACGGTGGAGGGAACGGACAATGTGGCTGCCGACCTGCTGCCCATCAGCTCTATCCGCCGCGACGAGGTGCCGGGCATCCACTCCATCACCTGGAACAGCGAAGCAGACCAAATCACCATTACGCATGACGCCCACTCACGGCAAGGCTTTGCGCTGGGCGCAGTCATCGCAGCAGAGTTCACCGCACAGCACGAAGGACTGCTGAGCACAGACGACCTCTTCAAATTCTAAAGAAAAAGACATGGCATTCGACTACAAGAACTTCAAGAAAACCCGTTCTGGCAAGAACGAAACATCCGAATGGGCAGGATGGAAATGGGTGAAATTCAGCGTGGCAACCATCTGCTACCTGGCATTCCTCTATTGGGTGGAATCATGGTGGGGACTGATTGTCGTACCCTTCATCTATGATGCCTACATCAGCAAGAAAATCAAGTGGACCAGGTGGAAGGAACTGGAAAGCGACATGGCACGCACCATCATGAGCTGGGTGGACGCCATCGTGTTCGCCCTGGTTGCCGTGTACTTCGTCAACAACTTCTTCTTCCAGAACTACCAGATTCCATCTTCTTCTTTGGAAAAGACACTGATGACAGGCGACTTCCTCCTGGTGAGCAAGATGAGCTACGGTCCACGCATTCCGCAGACGCCGCTCACCATGCCGCTCACACAGCACACCATGCCGCTCATCAACTGCAAGTCCTATATTGAATGGCCGCAATGGGAATACCGCCGCGTGAAAGGATTCGGAAAGGTTGAGTACGGCGACATCGTGGTGTTCAACTACCCCGCAGGCGACACCGTAGCAGTCGGATACAACGGCGACTACTATAGCCTCTGCTATCAGGAAGGATGCATAGCAGTCAACGCGCAAGGCTATCTGGTGCCGCTGATGGAGACACTGCCCGCCAGCGAACAGAATGCCCTGTTCAACCAAATCTACAACATCGGCAAGCAGGTAGTAGCCAACAAGACCAACATCTACGGCAGCGTCACCTCCCGTCCGGCCGACCGGCGAGAGAACTACGTAAAACGATGCGTAGGACTGCCCGGACAGACTTTTGAAATGAAGGACAAAGTCATCTACATCGACGGAGAACAGCAAGAAACACCCCAGCAGGTGCAGTTCAACTACAAGGTGTACACACGCAACAGCCAGATTCTCAGCGACGAGATGTGCGAAGAACTGAACATCAGCGACGAAGACCGCGACAAGATTCTCGACCACAACTCAGGCATACCGCTCACCCGCATGGCTGCAGAAAAGCTGCGCGCCAACAAGGCATTTTGCGACAGCGTCGTAGAAGTGAAAGACGGCTACTGGGGCAACCTCTACCCGCTCAACCATCAATACGGCTGGACACGCGACAACTACGGACCCATCTGGATTCCTGCCAAAGGACAGAACGTAGAGCTGACTCTCGACAACATAGCCATCTACGAACGCCCCATCCGCGTGTACGAGAACAACAGCCTCGAGGTGAAGGACGGAGCCATCTACATCAACGGAGAGCCCACCAGCACCTACACCTTCAAGATGGACTACTACTGGATGATGGGCGACAACCGCCACAACTCTGCCGACAGCCGCTACTGGGGCTTCGTGCCGGAAGACCACGTAGTGGGCAAGCCGCTGTTCATCTGGCTCTCGCTCATCACCGACCGATACGGAAAATCACACGGAGTACGCTGGAGCAGACTCTTCACATGGGTTGACAACATCCAATAACGTGATACTCCCAAGCGCATATCTGCCCCCAACAAGCTGGTTCGTCAACCTCCTGGCTGACGAACCAGCTTGGATTGAGCAGCACGAAAACTACCAGAAGCAAACCATACGCAACCGCTGCACCATCGACTCGCCCAACGGACCGCTCCACCTCACCATACCCATAGACCGCAGCACCTTCAGCAACGGGAAATGCCCCATGAAAGACGTGCGCATCAGCGACCACAGCGAGTGGCAGCGCCAACACTGGTATGCCCTGGAGACCAGCTACTACAATTCCCCATTCTTCGAATATCTGCAAGACGACTTCCGCCCTCTCTACGAGCAGCGGTGGACCTACCTCATCGACTTCAACGAGGCGCTCATACAGCAATGCTGCCAGCTCCTCGACCTGCCAGTCCGTCTGCAAAGAACAGAAGAATACAAAGGCATAGACACCCTTGCTATCCACACCCCAAGCCCCTACTACCAAGTATTCAGCCACAAGCACGGATTTCTGCCCGACCTTTCCATCATCGACCTCATCTTCAACATGGGAAAGGAAAGCATCCTGCTGCTGAAATAACCCATTCTCCCACCTTACGTGTTTAGCCAGCGCCATCCCCCCAGAGCCGCAAAGCTCTCATCCGCTCAATCCGTTTAATCATCGCGAAGCGGTATGTTAAAGAATTGACAATTGCATCGCAAGGAATTTACTCGCAATTTACTTTCTAAACCACCGCATCATTTACTTTTACAGAAAGGAAATATAAAGGAAATACGAAGGAAATATGTGACGCGAGAGTAGAACATAACTTGTTTTTCTCACAGATTGCACGGATCACACAGATTTTTACGTTGCCGACTGCAACTTGTCACTCCTCCCAGAGCCGCGCAAGGCTCAAATCCGTGAAATCGGTGAAATCCGTGAGAGGATTGAAAGACAAGAAGTTATCGCTATAAGGCATAAATCTTGTTGCCAGCCCGCTGCATATCCAGTACCTCCGAAGAGGTACTGCAATACCTCCTAGGCGGTACTCGAGTACCTCTTCGGAGGTACTGGGAGTATTTACCAATGCGTCACTCCCTTATATTTTCTCTCCAAGAATGCGGAACGACAACAGGCGGATGAGTAGGTATAAACTTATCCATACGATTGACAGAGGCGGATTCATCAGTCCTTTTATCCGTCTTTCTGGCTGTCGCACAAGAACAGAAATATGCTGACGGCAACAACAGCGTTGCTACCGCCAGCATATTTTTCAACATATTTTTCTTACTTTGCATCCCTCCATGACTTATTTATGATTACAGGCGGATGAGTAGGCTTGTAGTTGGCAGGTTTACGTGCCTTGCTGCGAGCAGCCGCCTCTGCCGAAGCATTGCGGTTCTTCGCATCCCACTCAGCAAATTCCTCATAATCATATTCCCAGCTGTCACCATAAGCCAACTTGTGGATACGATAATAAATGGCCTCACGGCTTGGAGCATTGAACCCGCCAGTGTTGTGGCACATGATAGAGTTCTCCGTTGGTCGCCATACGCCAGTCCAATAAGTGAGTCCACCTTCGTAAGCTCCCAAGCCATCGTATTGGTAACGGCTGTCGTTCAAGAAATGCTTCCAACGCACCTGAGATAAGTCGCTGGTAAAATCGACATTCTTCCACCAGCCCCAGTCCGTTTGCTGTTCTTTGATTTGAGATACATAATCCTCAGAAATTCGTCCCATATCTTCGTAGGCATATTCGTCAGCAAGCTTAGCGAAGCCATGTCCGCATGCTTCGTGATGTAGGAGTTGGGCAAAGGTTTCGGCATTACCACCACGAGGGAAGTATGATACCGACACACCATTTCCATACCCTGCGCTATTGTCGGGATTATACATATAACAAGTACCCGCATAGTTATCGGAGTTCATCGCAACAACAATTAAAGCCTCATCCATTTCCTCCTCAGAAATTGCCTTGAGAGCGTAGTTAAATACTGCATTATCGTTTCCGCCAACCAATGTACCATCGCCAAAGTAACCGTCAAGAGCGGTATTACCATACTCGTAGCCTTCGGTAGCTGAAACCACATTCACATAATATACATTAAAATGGTCTTTGAATGACTTATATGGTTCTTCGGTAAACAAATTATTGTACAGATTCTCCATATCCGCCTTATACGAGCCATCGGCAATCTGACGGTCACTGTATGCATCACCCATCAGCACAATGTCGATACCCTCACCCTTTGTGGCAGTTTGGAGAGTCGTTACAACGCCATCTTTTGAATAATCTGACGAAATATAGGTGTCGTTTTCTGGCAAATCGGTATAGTTATATCCTTTGATATATCCTCTATATGGTGCCCAATCAGGTGATCCCTTATATGCTTCCAATGATTCTTCCGGTACATAAATAATAAGATTTGAAAATAATGAAATTATAGCATCAGGGTTATTATGTCCAATCACTGGAGGAATAGGTGCACGCAAATAAACAGTCTCTATATTTTTAGAAGATTCAAGTCCTCCTGAACCAAATGGATCCATTCCCAATATCTTCATATTAGCAGATATAGTAACTGTTTTAAGATTAGGATTATTATTCAAGATATATCCTAATGGTATTTCATATGGGCGACAGCTCAATGCATCACCAACAACCTCTACTTCATCTGATATAATAACATTTTCTAATTCCGGCTTAAAACTAAGGCTTCCATATGACAATTTCGTAACACCTGCAGGAGTTGTATAATTAAACAAACCTTTGGGGGCAACATATTTTAGAGTACCATCAATTACTAAACTCCTATTATCATTTGTCACATTTGGACCATTTATTATTTCGATGTTATATGTTCCTTCAAAACAATGGGCACTTGCCAATTCCGTCAAAGAATTAGGGAAGGTCAATTCTTTTAATGTTTCTGCACCATAAAAGGCATAACTTTCTATACCTTCTATTCCTTCAGGAATATTATACGATGCAAGACCTGCTCCAGAAGCAAAATTCACTAAAAAAGTTTTTCCTTGGAAGTAATTGTCTATAACAATACTGTATCCATCATCAGAAATGAATTTACAATTTCCGTTAATCTTCTTTAGATTATGAAGTCGATTAAATGCATACCCACCCATTTCGGTCAGCGATGATGGCAAATTAATATATTCTATATTAGGGCATCGCATAAATGCTTCACGCTCTAAAATTGACACTCCCTCTGGGATTGTAATTGTTTTCAATTCATTGCTACATACAGCCAGTTGTCCTATAGTAGTAATTCCCTCAGGAATAGTGTATTCTTTCAAACCAGCAGGTGCAAATGCGAGCAATTTATTATCCACTACAATACATCTACCATCTTCTGAAACCTTGTCACCATAAAATCGTTCAAGTTTATCACCAAATGATACTTCTGGCATAAATATGCTTTTTAAGTTCTTAGGTACATAAAACTCTTTGATTTCTAATGGTGCTGCCATATTACCTAAGTGCTCCAAAGAGTTTGGTAAATATAATTCTGTGATTGTACCTCCAATATTTATATTTATCAAACTAGGCCATTTAATACTTTTTAATTCCTTATCAAAACGAATAACCCACTTTCCTTTTTCATAAACTTGCTCAACTATATTAGCATCAAAAGCTACTGGGTCTAAATGACCGACATACCCGTCTTTGCCAAGATTAGTTACATACCAAATCTCATTGTCAGGGATTTTCGTCGGGTCTATTTCATCACCTAAATCCCCCTTTTGTTCAATTTTATACTCCAATTTAAGAGTGCCATCAGGAGATTGTACGGTAACTGTCGCACTACGATAATAACCCGTATTCGGTTCAAGCATCAGCGTGATGCTCTGTTTGACCATTGCGCGAGTGGTAGGAGCAATCGAAATCCAGTCTTGCGCTTCCTCGGGAATAACAACCTCACATCGTACATTTGACAAGAATTCAAGTGTCATCTCACCGCCTTCAGCAGCAGCGTTCTTCACAGCATTATCTTCAACTTCCAGACCTGCCTCCTCGAATGTGATGCTGCGCATAATGACTCTATCGCCATTGGACACAAAGACTATCACCTTACTATACTCGTCAATTGTGGAGCCTGTAGTAACTTGTATCTTTCCAGCCAGACCGCCGTCCTCGTTATCGGTAACCTTTGCTTTTATGTCAGCAGACGAGGTCACTTCTACCGTAACGGGAGTGATTGCACTTGTCACTGTATAACCTATGCTGCGAGTAGAATTGGGCGACATGACAATTAAATCCTCCTCGTCAAAAGCGATGCCCAATGCCACTCCTTTAGGTATAGTGATAACGGAACCATCTGAAAGAGTGAAATAAACACTCTTTTCATCTTGGGTAACACTTTGGAAGAAAGAATCGCCATCCTTACCATCTATTCCCGTAGCTCTGCCTAATCGAGTCCATGTTATACCATTGTCGGAAGATATGTACCAATAGTCATTTTCTATTTTAAGTAGAGGAGTTATACCGTCCTTGCCATCAACTCCATCCTTACCGTCGATGCCGTCTTTACCATCAGCACCGTCCTTGCCGTTGATACCATCCTTGCCATCAACTCCATCTTTACCGTCGATACCGTCTTTACCATCAGCACCGTCCTTGCCATGATAAATTGTGATGGGGTTAGCCTTTGCAAAAGTTACAATATAACCTTTGGTTTCCCCATACTCGACAAATGGAGTCACATCAGTAATATAATCTTTATTTTGCAATGCAGCAACAATCGTTTGCAAGGATGAAATATTCGTGTTCATCTGCTTGCACAATTCTTCAATTCGTGTGACTCGATTCTCCAAATCGTCCACGCGGCCTACCAGTGTGGAATCATCGTACTCTTCACTGCAACCTGCAAGAAATAGCAATGTTGCACAAAGACAAAAACCCAGTAATTTTTTCATAGTAATACGTATTAGATCATTCATACCACTCAACTCCTATATGGTCGGTTATTACTAAAAGGAAAGTGTGGAGTTGACTTTCGCTTATCTACAAAGAGGCTCTGACAAAACCCTGAATCAAATAAACGACGCGATACCCCACACTTGAATAGTATGAGATAGCGCCTATACGTCTCTCACATATCTATACAAGAAGTGAGTGCCATTCGTTAGCCCTTGATTCAATGAGAAACTGTCAGATTTCTTTGTAAGGACAGCGCGAAAACACTTTCACATATGTTTGCATCGAGCACATAGCTTTCTGCGGTTACAAAGTTAAACATTTTTCGCGAAACGAAAAAACACTCACGGTGGAATATCGCATCAAAATGCACATATTCTATAAAAAAGTCTGTTATAGCATAGAGTTCTATTTGGGGAATGGTATGTATGAAGTCTTATAGAAGAAACGCTCTCTCATCACTTGACAAATAATAATCAGGCATTTACGCCCACAACGAGTACAAATATAACAGAATTATTCTGTATTATCTACGCATTATACAAATATTTCACCTTTATGATAAAAAAACAGGCATTTCCTGTTTGGCGGCAAACAATTATATTTAATTTCACCTATCATCAAGAGCACACCACTAACCCATATCACAAAAAGAAATAGCCCTGCATTCCTCTCGTTGAAGAATGCAGGGCTATAAGTCCTTAATAGTGTATATTCGTGCGCCAACCATCGGCTGCACCTGTATCAGGTCAAATCAAGCAGTTAGATATGCTTGGCAGATTTTCTACGACTTCTTTCTTGAGTGCCTTGGCATTGACGGCCTCCTTGAAGTGCGGAAGGTGGTGCAGGTCAGAGCCCCAACAGCTGTAGCAGCCCTTGAAGAGCAGCGCTTGGGCCTTGTCTTGGGCTGGCTTGCCATAGCCTCCAGCCAAAGATACCAAGTTGAGTTGCAGTTTCACCTTCATGCCCAACAGGCATTCATAATCATAGTCTGTCATGTAGCGATAACGCTCAGGGTGCGCCAGAATGGGCTGATAGCCAAGTTCCATGACGCGCTTCAGAGTTCCGTAGAGGTCAATTGGCGGCTGGTAGTAAGAAGTCTCAACGAGAAGATGGTCGCCCGCAGGACCGATGGGCAGAAGGTCGCCCGCGGCCAAACGCTCGTCAAACAAGTTGTCAAGCATATTCTCAGCAGCCAAATTCAACTTCACAGAACCAGCATACGCCTCCTTCAGCTCCTCATAGCGCTCCTTCAGCTCGCTTGTGGTATTGGGGATGTCCTCCATGATGTGCGGGGTCAGCCACACCTCGCTTATGCCTATCTTCTCATAATAGTCAAGTACCGCCAAGGAATCCTCCATCGTACGGATTCCATCATCTACACCTGGAAGAATATGGCTGTGCCAATCCACAGAGCTCTGAAAAATCCCTGTATCGACTAATTTCTTTTTTGTATTGAAGAAAAGCATAAGCTAATATACACATTTAAGTTAATAATTTAAATCCTGACGAATCCCGAGAAAAGCATTCCCGCAGAACATACAGAAAAGACAGGAAAGACCGTCCTACGGGCGGCATTTCCTGTCTTTTCTGTATGTTCTGAACGAGAACTGTATTCTTCTCTCATAATGGAAAATCAGCTTAACCTACTAATACATTGTTTATTATTATGATAGCATAATAGGAGGGCACTAAACACCCAATGGATATCACGCTTGGTTCATTTAGCCCTCAGCATCACCATAGTTACCATAGCCATAGCCGTAGCCATATTTGCCGTAGCCAT